>NZ_QCXO01000133.1:0-169557 GCF_023383675.1 Microbacterium sp. ER1 | reverse complement strand
GCCGCGGACGGCCGCTCGCCGCGCCCGCACCGTCACCCGCCGGGGCCACCCTCCCCTCCCTCGCACCGATGCTCGCCGAGAACGGCACCCCCGCGATCGCTCGAAACCTCAGCACCCCGTCCTGGGTGGAGGTGAAGTGGGACGGCATCCGTGCGATCGGCACCTGGCGCGACGGGCACATGTCGCTGCACGCCCGTCGCGGCACCGACATCACCGCCCGCTACCCCGAGCTGACGGCCGACGGCGCCCCGTTCCTCCCGGTCGACGAGGCGATCGTCGACGGGGAGATCGTCGCCTTCGACAGCGCCGCCCGGCCGAGCTTCTCCCTGCTGCAGAACCGCATGCACCTCACCCGGCCCCGGGAGATCGAGCGTGAGGTGGTGCGCACACCGGTCGTGTACATGCTGTTCGACCTGCTCCGCCTCGACGGCCACGACCTCACCGGGATGCCGCTCCGCGAGCGCCGCACGCTCCTGGGCGACATCGTGGCGGGAGTCGACGCGCCCATCCAGGTCCCACCCGTCTTCGACGACGTGGACGCGGCGCTGGCGGCGAGCGAGGAGTTCGGTCTGGAGGGCGTCGTCGTGAAGGATCCGGCGTCGCGGTACCGCTCCGGCCAGCGCTCGCCCTCCTGGCTCAAGCTCAAGAACACCCGCATGCAGGAGGCGGTGATCGTCGGCATCCGCCCGGGAAAGGGCGAGCGGGAGGGCACTCTCGGCTCTCTCCTCCTCGCGGTCCCGGAGGGCGGCGACCTCCGCTACATCGGCCGCGTGGGCACCGGATTCACCGACCGGATCCTCCGCGATCTCCTCGCCCGCCTGGAACCGCTGCGCGTGCCGCGCGCACCGCTCGACGGCGTCCCTCGACCCGATGCCTCCGACGCCCTGTGGGTGCGACCCGAGCTCGTGGGCGAGGTGGAGTTCGCGAACTGGACGCCGGACGGCATCCTCCGGCACGCGCGTTGGCGAGGTCTGCGCCCGGACAAGACCGTCGACGAGATCACCGTCGAGGCGTGAGCGGCGCGCCGCTCACGCGTGGTGCGGTTCGCAGTCGCTCTGCTCGGCCGGTTCGATCTGGAACGTGGAGTGCGCGACGTCGAAGTGATCCGCGAGGCACGCCTGCATCTCCGACAACAGGGCCGCCGAACGGCCGTCCGCCAGCAGGTCCGGTCGCACGCTGACGTGCGCGGTGAAGACGGGCGCCCCGCGGGTGAGCTGCCACACGTGCACGTCGTGGACCCCGACGACGCCGTCGTAGCCGAGCAGGTGGCTGCGGATCTCGCCGACGGCCATGCCCTTCGGGGCCGACTCGGCGAGCACGGAGAACACCTCCTTGAGCAGCACGAACGCCCGCGGGATGATCATCGCCGCGATGAACAGCGAGGCGAGCGCGTCGGCCGGCATCCAGCCTGTCACGAGGATCACGCCCGCCGCGATGATGACCATGAGCGACCCGAGCAGGTCGCCCATCACCTCGAGGTAGGCGCCCCGCACGTTCAGGTTCGTGCGCTGGGCCCGGCTGAGCAGCCACATCGACACCGCGTTGGCGACGAGGCCGACGACCGCGACGACGAGCATGAGCCCGCCCGCGACCTCGACCTCGGAGGGGTTCAGCAGCCGCTGCACCCCCTGCACGGCGACGACGGTGGCGAGGGCGATGAGGATGACCGCGTTGATGAGGGCACCGAACACCTCGGCCCGCTGGTAGCCGAACGTCCGGCGGTCGTCCGCAGGACGCGCCGCAACGGTCGCGGCGATGAGGGCGATCACGAGCGCCGAGGCGTCCGTGAACATGTGCGCGGCGTCCGCGAGCAGCGCGAGCGAGCCCGTGAGAAGGGCTCCGACGACCTGCACGATCATCACGGTCGCCGTGAGGGTCAGCGAGATCGCGAGCAGGCGACGGCTGCTCGCCGAACGGAGACCGCCGGGCGCGGGCGCGTGATCGTGCATGCCCCCAGGCTAGCCCGGCATCGGGTGCGGAGAGGCCGTTTCCGCCTAGTCGGGAACAGTAACGATTCTCACCGTCAGCAGGGGTTCTTCTGCGGGATCCTCAGAGCGCGGCGAGCAGCGGCACGAGCGCCGTGAAGGCGCGGGCGCGATGCGACTGCGACTGCTTCTCCTCCGCCGTGAACTCCCCCACGGTGCGCTCCGCGCCGTCGGGCTGGCCGTCCGGGATGAAGATCGGGTCGTAGCCGAAACCGCCGCCCCCGGAGGCTTCGTGGGCGAGGCGTCCGGGCCAGATCCCCTCGACGACGTGCTCACGACCGTCCGGGAGGACGAGGGCGATGGTCGAGGTGAAGTGCGCCGAGCGATGCGGGTCGGCGATGTCACGCAGCTGGTCGAGCAGCAGCTCCAGGTTCGCCGTGGCGTCCTTCTTCTGTCCTGCCCAGTACGCCGAGAACACCCCGGGCGACCCGCCGAGCACGTCCACGCAGATGCCGGAGTCGTCGGCGAGCGCCGCGAGGCCGGTGTGCGCGGCGGCCGCTCGCGCCTTGAGGAGCGCGTTCTCGGCGAACGTCACCCCGTCCTCGACCGGCTCGGGACCGTCATAGCCGACGACCTCCAGGTCGGGCCGCGTCTGCTGGACGATCTGCTGGAACTCCGCGACCTTGTGCGGGTTGTGGGTCGCGAGGACGACGCGCATGCTCAGGCTCCCGCCAGAGCGGCGAGCTGCCGGTCCTTCAGCTCCGCGCAGCCGGCGACCCCGAGGTCGAGGAGCGCGTCGAGCTCGCGCTTGTCGAACGGCGCTCCCTCGGCCGTGCCCTGCACCTCGACGAACAGGCCGCGGCCGGTCACGACGACGTTCATGTCGGTCTCGGCCCGCACGTCCTCGACGTAGGCGAGGTCGAGCATCGGCTCCCCGTCGACGATGCCGACCGACACCGCGGAGACCGAGTCGAGCAGCGGCGTCGAGTTCTTGCCGATGAACTTCTTGTCCCGGCCCCATTCGATGGCATCGGCCAGGGCGACGTAGGCGCCGGTGATCGCCGCCGTGCGAGTGCCGCCGTCGGCCTGGAGCACATCGCAGTCGATGACGATGGTGTTCTCGCCCAGCGCCTTGGTGTCGACGACGGCGCGGAGAGCGCGTCCGATGAGGCGGGAGATCTCGTGCGTGCGGCCGCCGATGCGCCCCTTCACGCTCTCCCGGTCGTTGCGGCTGTTCGTCGCGCGCGGGAGCATCGCGTACTCCGCCGTGACCCAGCCCTTGCCCTTGCCGGTGAGCCACCGGGGCACGCCGTTCGTGAACGAGGCGGTGCACAGCACCTTCGTCCCGCCGAAGCTGATGAGAGCCGAGCCCTCGGCCTGCGCGCTCCAGCCGCGCTCGATGGTGATCTCGCGGAGCTGCGAGGTGGAACGGCCGTCGGCGCGGACGATGTCGGTCATGTGCTTCTCTCGGTCGGGGATGGAGCGACGGGCTCAGCGCGCGTCGAGGGCGGAATCGGGAAGCGTGATGACGCCGGTCTGGACGAGCTGCACGTCGCGCACCTCGCGGCCCATGAGCCGGTTCGCGAGCGCCGTGAAGTCGTCGGCGGAGTCGCCCGTGGCCTCGTACACGTAGGTCGCGGTGGCGTCGGGCGGCGCCAGCAGATCGCCGCGCACGAGCTGGCGGTACACGTCGCCCGCGGTCTCGTCGTCGCTGGAGACCAGGGTCACGCCCTCCCCCATGACGTAGCTGATGGCGCCACGGAGGAACGGGTAGTGCGTGCAGCCGAGGACGAGCGTGTCCACGTCGGCCTCCCGCAGCGGCGCGAGGTACTCCTCGGCCACGGCGAGCACCTCGGGGGTCCCGGTCACGCCGGCCTCGACGAACTCGACGAACCGGGGGCAGGCCGCCGTGAACACCTGCAGGCGCTCGTTCACCTCGAGCATGTCCTGGTAGGCCCGCGAGCCGATGGTGCCGACGGTGCCGATCACGCCGACCCGGCCGTTCCTCGTCGTGGACACCGCGCGTCGCACGGCCGGACCGATCACCTCGACGACGGGCACGTCGTAGCGCTCGCGCGCATCGCGCAGCATGGCCGCGGACGCGGTGTTGCAGGCGATCACGAGCATCTTCACGCCCTGGTCGACCAGCGTGTCCAGCACCTCGAGCGCGTAGCGGCGCACGTCGGCGATGGGCTTGGGGCCGTACGGCGAGTGGGCGGTGTCGCCGATGTAGACGAACGATTCGCGGGGCAGCTGGGCCCGGATGGCCCTGGCCACCGTGAGCCCGCCGACACCGGAGTCGAAGATCCCGATCGGCGCGTCGTTCATGACCCCCAAGCCTACCCGCGTGCGCGGCGCCGCGTGCATCGCGGCGCTCACTAAGCTGAGCGCATGACCACGTCGACGGCGCTGCTCACCGACCGTTACGAGCTCACGATGCTCGCCGCCTCGCTCCGGGACGGCACCGCGTCCCGACCGAGCGTCTTCGAGCTCTTCTCCCGGCGTCTCTCCGGCGGACGCCGTTTCGGCGTCGTGGCCGGCACCGGGCGGCTGCTCGGGTTGCTTCGTGACTTCCGCTTCGGGGACGACGAGCTGCGCTTCCTCCGCGACGAGCACGTCGTCGACGCCGAGACCCTCGCCTCCCTGGAGCGCTACCGCTTCACCGGGACCATCCGCGGCTACCGCGAGGGCGAGCTCTACTTCCCCGGGTCGCCCATCCTCACGGTCGAGGGTTCGTTCGCGGACGCGGTGGTCCTGGAGACGCTGGCGCTGAGTGTGCTCAACCACGACTCCGCCGTCGCCACCGCCGCCGCGCGCATGAGCATCGCTGCCGGGGAGCGACCGCTCGCCGAGATGGGCTCGCGCCGCGCGGCGGAGCGCTCCGCCGTGGCCGCGGCGCGGGCGGCCTACATCGCCGGCTTCGGCGCCACGAGCAACCTCGAGGCCGGTCGCTCCTGGGGCATCCCGACCATGGGCACCGCCGCCCACTCGTGGACCCTGCTGCATGACAGCGAGGAGGACGCCTTCCGCGCGCAGGTCGAGAGCATGGGCGTGGACACCACCCTCCTCGTGGACACCTATGACATCCGCACCGGCGTCGAGACCGCGATCCGGGTGGCCGGGACCGGGCTGGGCGGCGTCCGCATCGACTCCGGTGACCTCCCGATCGTCGCCGCAGAGGTGCGCGCACAGCTCGACGAGCTCGGCGCCACCGAGACCCGCATCACGGTCACGAGCGATCTCGACGAGTACGCGATCGCCGCTCTCGCCGCGTCGCCCGTGGACGCGTACGGCGTGGGCACGTCCGTCGTGACGGGTTCCGGCTATCCCACCGCGAGCATGGTCTACAAGCTCGTGGCCCGGCAGGATGCCGACGGCTCGTGGATCGGGGTCGCCAAGGGATCCGCCGACAAGGCCTCGTTCGGCGGCCGCAAGGCGGCGTTCCGCACGCTCAGCGACGGAGTCGCCGCGGCGGAGACGGTCGTCGTCTCCGACGGGTTCGAAGCACTCGACACGCCTGCCGAGCACCCGGACGGACGCCCGCTCCAGGTGACCCTCGTCGACGGCGGGGAGATCGATAGCGCCTTCGAGGGTGCTGCAGGGACCGCCGCTGCCCGCGCGCACCACCTGCGCGTCCGCGAAGAGCTGCCGGTGCGCGCCCTCGCGCTCAGCAAGTCCGACCCCGCGATCCCGACGGTCTACGTCGAGGCCGACTGACCGGGGTCAGCGGACCATCGACTCGTAGATCTCCTTGCACGTCGGGCAGATCGGGAACTTCTCGGGGTCGCGGCCCGGCGTCCACTTCTTGCCGCAGAGGGCGCGGACGGGCTTGCCCGTGATCGCCGACTCGAGGATCTTGTCCTTCTTGACGTAGTGCGAGAAGCGCTCGTGATCGCCCGGTTCGATGTTCTCCTCGCGGAGGAGTTCTTCCAGTTCGCGATCAAGCGTTGCCACGCCGCCCTGATCGGGGCTGTCCAGCGGAGTACTCATCCCGCGATTCTAGCCGCGTCTCCCCCTCGGCGGGGCGGTCTCACGCGGTCTCGACGAACTCCATCAGACGTTCGCCGCTGCGCTCGAAGATGCGGCCGCCCAGCACGGCTCCCCCGAGGAACACCGCGATCCCGGTGAGGATGCCGACCCAGAACGCGGCGGGCGCGTAGCCGGAATCGGCGACGATGCTCGCCGCGAACAGCCACATCGTCGGCACACTCAGCGCGATCGCGCCGAGGAACGCCGCCGCGGGGCCGTACACGCCGCGGGACGTCGGCCGCTGCGGCTGCTGGAACGGGCTGTCCCCCGGGCGGGAGACCGCGTAGGGCGCGACCACGGACACCACGCTGGAGATCCCGAGGGCGCTGAACAGCAGGCTCGCTCCGAGACCGACGAGCGGCAGGAGGAGGCTCCACCGACCGGCGAGGAGCAGCGAGAGCGGCACCGCGATCGCCAGCACGGGGACGGCGACGAGCAGCACCGGCACGAGGCGCCCGAGACGGTCGGGAAGACCGCGGACGCCGCTCGCGACGTGGGTCCACAGAGCCGTGGAATCGTAGGCGACGTCGTTGTGGGGCAGCCAGCCGAAGAACAGGGCCATGACGGGCACGGGCACGAGGGCGGCGATCTCGACCGGCACACCCGCGACGATGAGGGGGAACACGGTGAGCACGCCCGCCACCGGCACCACGATGATGTTCATGATGTACCGGCGGTCGCGCAGCCAGTACACCAGGCTCCGGGCCGCGATGGCGCCGAAGGCGTTCGAGGGCAGGAGACCGAACCAGCCGAGTCCGCTCCGTTCCCGTGCCGCCACCGGACGCTCGGTCGTGGTGAGCAGGCGACGCACGAACCACGTCCAGGCGAGCCACAGCAGCGCCAGGGTGACGACGGCCACCAGGCCGCTGACCCAGGCCGCGGCCGTCTCCCCTTCCGCCGCCGCGAACATCGCCGCCGGCGAGGCCGCGAGCGGGGTGAAGCCGATCACGGAGGTCAGGGTCGCCAGTGATGCCGGCACCTCGCCGTCCCAGCGGAGGGAGCCGAGGAACACCGCGACGGGGAACGCGATGACGATCAGGGCGAGGGCGAACAGCGCGGTCAGCTCCCGGGAGCGGCGCTCCGGAAGCAGGAGCGCGTTGAGCGCCATCCCGACCCGCGAGAGGAGGATGGTCGACAGCAGCCCCATCAGCGCCAGGAGGACGGCCGGGAGCCACGGCGCGCCGGCCCTGATCGCCACGACGGTCACGCTGATGTAGACCGCGAGGAGTGCGAGGCTCGGGACGCTGACGAGCGACGCGATCGCGAGCACCCAGGGCATCTTCCGCTCGTCGACGCCGAACACCGCGAAGCGCCGCGGATCGAGCTGGTCGACGGCCCCCACGAGCAGGGGCCCCACGAGGAAGCCGAGCAGGACGGCCGCCCCGCCGAGCACGGTCACCGCCTTGGATACCGGGACGGGGGCGCCGCCGAGGCTGAACACCGCCACGCACACCACCACGGTGACCGCGATCACCGCGCCGAAGGAGAGCAGGGTGCGCACCCGGTGTTCCCCGCGCAGGGCGCCCAGGAGGAGCGCGAACCTCAGTCGGAGAATGTGTGCAGCCACTCGAGCCCCTCCACCTCGCCGCTGGAGCCCGCGAGCTCCACGAATCGGGACTCGAGCGTCTGACCCGCGCGCACCTCGTCGATCGTGCCCTCGGCGAGCACCTCGCCGTTCACGATGATCGCCACCCGGGAGCACACGCGCTCCACGAGGTCCATGCCGTGGCTCGACAGGATCACCGTGCCACCGTGCGACACGTACGCCCGCAGGATGTCGAGGATCACGGCGGACGACACGGGGTCGACGGACTCGAACGGCTCGTCGAGGACGAGCACGCGGGGCGAGTGGATCATCGCGCCCGCGAGCATGATCTTCTTCGTCATGCCGGCCGAGTAGTCGGACACCACCCGGTTCAGGGCGTCGCCGAGGTCGAAGGCCCTGGCGAGGTCGCCGGTGCGCTTCTCGATGACGTCGGCGGCGAGCCCGCGGAGCAGTCCGTAGTAGTAGAGCAGCTGACGCCCGGTGAGGCGGTCGAAGGTGCGCAGCCGGTCGGGCAGCACGCCCATCACGCGCTTCGCGGCGAGCGGGTCGGTCGCCTGGTCGATGCCGCAGATGAGGACGCTGCCCTCGTCGGCGCGCAGAAGGCCGGCGACGATCGACAGGGTCGTCGTCTTGCCGGCGCCGTTCGGCCCGACGATGCCGTAGAAGGAGGCCGCGGGCACCGTGAGGTCGATACCGTCGACCGCGCGGTTCTCGCCGAACTGCTTCACGAGGCCGCGGATGCGGATGGCCTCGGTGCCGGGCTCCGCCGCCGCGTCGTCATCGGCTTCTGCCGGCGGCTCCTCGGCGATCACCGCGTCGACCACCTCGACGATCTCGACCTCCGCGACGCGGCCGTCTTCCGGTGCAGGCTCCGTCGTCACCGGCAGAGCGGTGTCGGACACCTCGACGGCGGGCTCCGTGGCACGGTCCTCGGTGACCGCGGGGTCCTCGACGCGCGTCGCAGCTTCGGCGGTTCCGTCGTCCGACGCCGTCTCGGCTGAGGCGGTGTCGGTGTCGTTGTCGGTGGCCTCTGCGGACGCGGTCGGCGACGACACGGCGCCGGAGTCCTCCGGCTGCGTCTCCGCAGCGGCCTCGGCGTCCGCGACCTGTGCTTCCGCGGCTTTCGCGGCAGCCGCCTTGGCCGCGGCCGCCTTCGCCGCCGCGGTCTTGGCGGCGGTGGTCTTGGCCGTCGTCTTGGCCGCCGATGCCTTCGCGGCGGCCGTCTTCGCCGCCGCGGCCTTGGCCGCAGCCGTCTTGGCGGCCGTCGTCCTGGCGGCAGCCGTGCTCGGCTTCGTGGTCGTCGCGGACGGACGCTTCGAGCCGGTGGTGCGCGCCGCGGTGTTCTTCATCGCGGCCGTTCGGGCTGCGGAGGCCGTGCGCGCAGCGGCGGGATCCACGCTCGCTGCGGGCGTGGGCTCCACCACGACCTCGGACGAGGGGGCTGCCTTCTCGGCCGCGGCCTTGGTCGGCGCGGCGGCCGGCTTCTTCGCCGCGGAAGACTTCGTCGTGGACGACTTCGTCGTGGACGACTTCGTCGTGGAGGACTTCGTCGTGGTGGTCTTCGCCGAAGCGGCCTTCGCACCCGCGGTCTTGCCTGAGGTCGACGTCGCACCGGTGGCCTTCGCCGCAGGCGACTTCGCGCTCGCGGTCTTCGCCGCCGTGGTCTTCGCCGCCGGGGACTTCGCCGCCGGGGACTTCGCAGCGGTGGACGTCGAGGCCGCGGTCTTCGCGCTCGTCGTCTTCGTGTTCGTGGTCTTCGCCGCAGGGGTCTTCGCCGCGGAAGTCTTCGTTGCGGTCTTCTTCTTCGCCGTCGACGCGTCCGCGGCGGACGTGCCGGCGGTCGAGGTCGCGGCCGCCTTCTTCGCGGCGGCAGAGGACGAGGCAGGCCTCTTGGCGGCCGGCTTCCGAACGGGCACGGGGGCCTCGGCCGGAGTCTCGGCTCCCTCTGCCTGGGGGGTGGGGTCATCAGGGGAGGAAGTCACCGTCCTACGGTATCAACGGGTGGCTGAGAGCCAAGGCCCCACGCGCGATTCCGCCGCCCGAACCCCTTCTCCGCCGGTTTTGCAAGGGGGTTGTCGTCCCTGTGCGTTGCGTGTGTACTCGGTCACGAAATGGCAACGGGGCCCACCTGGCCCCGGGCTTTCCAGGGGGAATCGCTACCATGATTCCCGGCACGACGAAGTGTCTGGTCGGTGAACCGGCCGTGAACACAACTTCCTTTAGGAGTATTCGTGACTCTTCAGACCGTCATCCTCGCCGCGGGCATGGGCTCCCGCCTCGGCCGCGCGCTGCCCAAGCCGCTGACCGAGCTCAGCGACGGCCGCACGATCATGGGCCAGCAGCACGACAACATCCGCGCCGCCTTCGGCTCCGACGCCCGCATCACCACGGTGGTGGGCTACCGCGCGGAGACGATCATCGAGGCCTTCCCCTCCGTGAACTACGTCCACAACGACCGCTACGACGAGACGAACACCTCGAAGAGCCTCCTGCGCGCCCTGAGCGCCACCGGCAGGAGCGGTGTGCTGTGGATGAACGGCGATGTCGTCTTCGACCCGATGATCCTCGGCCGCGCGGCCGCGTACATCGAGCGGGACCAGTCGTTCGTCACCGTCAACACCGCCAAGGTCAGCGACGAAGAGGTGAAGTACACCGTCACCGCGGAGGGCTTCATCAAGGAGCTGTCGAAGTCCGTCACGGGCGGCCTCGGCGAGGCGGTCGGCATCAACTACATCTCCTCCGGCTTCAAGAAGGCGTTCATGCGCCAGCTGCAGCGGGTCGAGGATCAGGACTACTTTGAGCGCGGTCTCGAGCTGGCGATCGCCGAGGACGGCCTGCTGCTCGAGCCGATGGACGTCTCCGACCTGTACGCGGTCGAGGTCGACTTCGCGGAAGACCTGGAGCGAGCGAACCTCTTCGTGTGACGCTCCCCTCCGAGAGCCCCGGTCCGCCACGGACCGGGGCTCTCGGTGTTTTCGCGGTCGCGCTTCATAGGATCGGCACATGGCCCCCAAGGTGCACAAGATCCACTCCCTGCCGGACGACGCCCCGTGGGACAAGGGCGTGCCCCCGGTCGGCTCCCCCGAGCACCCGATGATGGTCCGCGGGCTCGATCGGGTGCTCTCGATCCAGCGCCCGCTGGTCCTCGCCCACATCCGCAGCATCCGGCTGCGCAACCCGCACGCGACCCCCGACGAGATCATCCGGATCCTGGAGCGCCGCTATCTCGCAGCCGTCACGACGGGCGGGGCCGCGGTGGGGGCGACCGCCGTGGTCCCCGGTATCGGCACGGGCATCACGCTCGCCCTCTCCGGCGTCGAAACGGTGGGATTCGTGGAATCCACCGCCCTCTTCGCGCAGTCGGTCGCCGAGGTGCACGGCATCGCCGTCGGCAACCCCGACCGCGCACGCGCTCTCGTCATGACCCTCATGCTCGGCAAGGAGGGCGTCGACCTCGTCGGACAGCTCGCCCGGCAGGTCACCGGCCGCGGCAGCAGCCGATCCGCGTACTGGGGCGAGCTGGTGACGAAGTCGCTCCCCCGCGCCGCCGTGGGACCGCTCGTGGACCAGCTCAAGGGGATGTTCGTGAAGCAGTTCGCGGCCAAGGGCGGGGCATCGTTCCTCGGCAAGGCGATGCCGTTCGGGATCGGTGCGGCGATCGGCGGCGCGGGCAACCACATCCTCGGACGCCGGGTCCTCACCACCTCGCACCGGGCCTTCGGAGCCGCACCGCTCACCCTCCCCGCGGAGCTGGAGCCCGTGCCCGGCGCCGAGAAGGTCGAGCTGCGGATGCTGCGCGGAGCGCGCTACGCCGGCAACGCGGTCGCGGGAGCCGCGGGCACCGTGGCGCGCGGCGCGGAATGGGTCGGGCACCGGGTCGGCGAGATCGCCGGTCGCCGACGCGAGCACCCCACGGAAGAACTCGACGCCGGTCCCGCCGATGGCGATCACGGGTTGCCGCCGCGACCGGGTTCCGACACGACCGCGGGGTGAGCGAGCGCGCACCTCGCCAAAGGATCCGCCGCCCCGTTGTGCCGATCATCCAACGGACGGCGCGGAGCCGACGCTAGGGTGGAATCCGTGACGGACAAGCCCGACCCCTTTACCACCGCCGGAAAGATCGCGGACCTGCGCGCTCGCTACACCGAGGCCGTCGTCGACGCCGAGGCCAAGGCGAAGGAGAAGCAGCACGCCAAGGGCAAGATGACCGCCCGCGAGCGCATCGAACTCCTCGTCGATCCCGGCAGCTTCGTCGAGTTCGACGAGTACGTGCGGCACCGCACCACCGCGTTCGGCATGGATCGCTCGCGTCCGTACGGCGACTCCGTGGTGACCGGCGTCGGCACCATCCACGGCCGCACGGTCGCCGTGTACTCGCAGGACTTCTCGACTTTCGGCGGCTCGCTGGGCGAGGTCGCCGGGGAGAAGATCGTCAAGATCATGGAGTTCGCCCTGGCGGGCGGCATGCCCTGCATCGGCATCCTCGACTCGGGCGGCGCGCGGATCCAGGAGGGCGTCGTCGCCCTCGGCAAGTACGGCGAGATCTTCCGCCTCAACACCCGCGCCTCGGGCGTGATCCCGCAGATCTCGATCATCATGGGCCCGGCGGCCGGCGGCGCGGTCTACTCCCCCGCCCTCACCGACTTCGTCATCATGGTCGACAAGACCAGCCAGATGTTCGTCACCGGACCCGACGTGATCAAGACCGTCACCGGCGAGGACGTCGGCATGGAGGAGCTCGGCGGCGCCTACACGCACAACACCCGCTCCGGTGTCGCGCACTACCTGGCCGAGGACGAGGACGACGCGATCGACTACGCCCGCACGCTCCTCGGCTTCCTGCCGGACAACAACATGGCGGAGCTGCCCTCCTACGAGAGCGCGTTCGAGTTCGAGACCACCGACGCGGACCGCACGCTCAATACGCTCATCCCGGACTCCCCGAACCAGCCGTACGACATCCACACCGTGATCGAGCACGTCGTGGACGACGGCGACTTCCTCGAGGTGCAGCCGCTGTTCGCGCCGAACATCGTCATCGGCTTCGGACGCATCGAGGGCCGCTCGGTCGGCATCATCGCCAATCAGCCGTCCCAGATGGCCGGAACGCTCAACATCGAGGCCGGCGAGAAGGCGAGCCGGTTCGTGCGCTTCTGCGACGCGTTCTCGGTCCCCATCGTGACCCTCGTCGACGTCCCCGGCTACCTCCCGGGCACCGACCAGGAGTGGACCGGCGTCATCCGCCGCGGCGCCAAGCTCCTCTACGCGTACGCGGAGGCCACCGTGCCGCTCGTGACCGTCATCCTCCGCAAGGCGTACGGCGGCGCGTACATCGTCATGGGGTCGAAGCAGCTCGGCGCCGACGTGAACCTCGCCTGGCCGACCGCCGAGATCGCCGTGATGGGCGGACAGGGCGCCGTCAACATCCTCTACCGCGGGGAGATCCGCAAGGCGGAGGAAGCGGGCGAGGACGTGGCGGCGGTCCGCACGCGCCTCGCGAACGAGTACACGTACAACGTGGCCTCGCCCTTCCTCGCGGCCGAGCGCGGCGAGCTCGACGGGATCATCGAGCCGGCGAACACGCGGGTGGCCATCGCGAAGGCTCTCCGGGCGTTGCGGGGCAAGCGTGCCGAGCTGCCCCCGAAGAAGCACGGGAACATCCCGCTGTGAGCGGCCAGGAACCCGCCGTCGACGGGGCGGCGCCTGCGCCCGTGATGCTGGAGGTCACCCGCGGCACCGCGACCGAGGAGGAGCTCGCTGCCCTCATCGCGGTGCTGGGGGACGCCTATACGAACGAGCAGGCGGAGGCAACGGTCGAGGAGCCGCGGGTCTCCGCGTGGACCCGTACGCAGCGTCCGCTGCGCCGGCCCCTGCGCCGGGACATCCCCTGGGGACGTTTCGCCGGCTGAGTTCCGGCCCGGATCTTGTCCCCCAAAATACCTACAGACAACCGTTGCTCGGGACCGCAGACTAGAGGAGACGCTTCGCGTTCGGCTGGTCTCTCTGTCCCAGGGTAGACAGACGCTGATCGGCCACCAGCGGACGGTTTTCGGGTAACTGTCCGCACGGCGAGGGGCAGGCGGATTCGCCGCCCCTCGCCCACTCTCATCTCCGCGCGTCCGACGTCGTCCCGCGCCGCTCCCTCGTGATCTCGTGCCACAGGTCCACGGAATCGTCGTCCGATGCCCGCAGACCCGCGCGACCGACGACGGTGACGGCGACGAGCGGGTCTCGTGCGGAGCGGATGATGATGCGCCCCGTCCCGGCGCTGCGGAGCACCGACGCGAGCTCGTCGCGGATCTCCATGCGGCGGCCCTCGTCGACGCCGTCGAGTCCGCCCTCGTCGAACACGGTCACCGAGGCGCCGCGACGTCGGGCGGCATCGATCGCGTTGCGGACGTCGTCGTTCAGCAGGTCCGCCCCGCGCAGCTCGTCCCGGAGGCGCCCCTCGGCGAGCCGCGCCTCCAGCCGCTCGTCCTCGTCGAGCTGGCCGCGTGACGCCACCACCCGGCTGAGGACGGGGCCGGCGACCGCGAGGGCGAACTGGGTACGGAGGCGGCGCTCGCGCTGGCGCACCCGTTGCGTCGCGTGCCAGGCCGACACCGCCTGCTGGATCTCCGACAGGCGCTCCGTGTCGCTCACGGCGCGGTCCCAGAACATCACCAGGAGCTGGGCGACCGCGACCCACATGATCGACCCCACGACGCCGAGGTTCAACGCCACTCCGAACCCGAGGGCGGCGGAGGCGGCGACGACGAGCACGACCAGCGTCGCCCAGCCCGCCCACGCGCGGCGACGGACCACGCAGACGATGCCGAGCAACCCCAGGGCTCCGATGTACCAGGTGGCGAAGGGCGCCGTCCGATCGTCGGGATCCAGCGAGAGGGTGACCAGCACCGGGATGACCGCGCTCGCTCCGAGGGCGAGGAGCGCCGACCACAACGGCATGCGCACCGTGACCGGACTCCCGAGGATCGCGATGTTCACCACCACGAGGTACACGGCGATGGCGAGGACCATGAGCAGCGGAGCCGTCGGCTGCTCGATCCACCAGATCCCGCGGGCGACGAAGTACAGCGCGAAGCCGACGGCGAGCGAGGTGGCGACGCTGCGGACGGTCCGGTTCATGAGCGCTCCCACCCCAGGGTCACGACGGTGCCTTCCGCATCCGAGGAGATGTGCGCGGTCCCGGCCACACCGGCCATGCGGGCGAGGATCGAGGCGCGGATGCCGAGCCGGTCGGGACCGATGGCGTCAACGTCGAAGCCGCCGCCGGTGTCCGAGATCGTCACGGCGATGCCCTCGTCACCGTGACCGACGACGAGGATGTGCAGACCACGACCGTGGGCGTGCGCGACGGCGTTCCCGATCGCCTGGCGGGCGGCGAGCACGAGGGCCCGCGCGGCCCGCCCCGGGACGAGGCCGCTGCCGCCGCGCTCCTCCACGATGGCGTCCGCGCCCAGCTCGGAGAGTGCTCGTCGCAGTTCCACGACGATCTGCGCGGCCCCCACCGGCTCGTCGCTGCCCTCCTCCGCGACCGCCGCCTCGGTGTTCGCGAGCCGCGTGAGGGCCTCCCTGGCCATCGCCACGGCGAGCTCCCGTGCCCGCTCGCCCTCCGCGCGCTCGGCGGCGATGAGAGCCGCGAGGACGCTGTCGTGCATGAGGGCCGACATCGCGACCCTCTCCTCCTCCGCAGCCGCGGCCGCGGCCGCCGTGGCATACGAGGCCACGGCCGTCCCCCGCGCTTCGTCCACGCCCGCGGCGACCGAACGGAACATCCAGCCGAGCGACACGATCACGACGCCGAGGATCAGCGTGAAGGAGACGTCGAACGCCGTCGTCACCCAGAACTCCCGGGAGAACTCCCCCTGCACCAGACGCACGTACCCGTAGACGAAGGGCACGCCGACGGCCCATGCGAACTGCAACCGCACGGGGAAGGCCAGCATCGCCGCCACCACGCCCACGTTCACGAGGAAGAAGATCCACGGCTGGTCGCCCGCCACCTTGTCCGTGGGGTCGACGACGACGGGCCACGCTGCGAGCGCGAGCACGTACACGACGGCGAACACCCCCGCGGCCAGGCGCACGCCGCGTCCGACCAGACAGGCGACGAGCATCGCGGTCAGCGGTAGGAAGACGGCGACGAGCATCGAGATGTGCGGCGCGTCCGCGCGGGACATCGTCTGCACGGCCGCGATCAGCGCCTGCGCTCCGAGCACGGCCGACCCCAGGGCGACGACGATCGCGAGGATGCGCTCCATCCGCTTGCCGGTGAACCGCTCGAAGCCGTTCTCCGCGCTGCCGGGAGAAGGGATCTTGCTCCAGGCGTCGCGGACGCTCAGCGGCTCAGCGGGCACTCGGCGCCCCGTCGGCCGTCACGATGCCGTCCTCCATCGCGCGCCGCAGCAGATCGACCTTGGTGGGCGCCGGCCGACCGACCTCGACGTACTTCACCCGGATCCGGGTGATGTTCTCCTTCGCCGTGGAGTACGCGACGCCGAGACGCTCGGCCACGGCCTTCAGCGGCAGGCCCGTCGCGTACAGACGCAGCACCTCCCGCTCGCGGCTGGACAGCTGGGCATCGGCGAACGCGCGGTCGCCGTCGACCGCACTCGCCCACTCGACGTTGTTCAGCGCCTCGCCCTGCGCCACGGTGCGGATCGCGTCCAGCACGTCGTCGAGGGCCGACGACTTGCTGACGACACCGGCCGCCCCCGCCGCCAGCGCCTCCCGTACCGCTGCGGGCCGGTCGGCGACGCTGTGGATCACGACGCTGGCGCCGTCGGCGACGAGGGACACGACGTTCTCCGTCACCGTCGTCCCGTCCCCCAGCGTCAGGTCGAGCACGACGACGTCGGCCGGCGGGGCACCCGTGGAGGACCGCCACACGAGGTAGGAGCCGACCGTGCTCCCGGTGAACACGACGGTCTGCCCGTCCCTGGCGCACGCGGCCTCGAGGCCGAGGCGGACGGACTCGTGGTCGTCGATGAGGGCGACGGTGCTCATGCCCACAGCCTAGTGAGTCGCGGACCGGGGGCCGGGAATGCGCTCACCGGGTGAGCAGGGCGACGACCTCGAAGTGATGCGAATGCGGGAAGAGGTCGAACCCGCGGAGCGCGTCGACCTGCCACCCCAGGCCCCGGAAGGTACCGAGGTCGCGCGCGAGGGCGACAGGGTCGCAGGCGACGTAGGCGATCGCGGACGGAGCCAGCGCATGCACGCCCTCCACGACCGCGCGCCCGGCGCCGGACCGGGGCGGGTCGAGCACCACCGCCCCCGTCGCGCCCCCGCGCCGCGGCTGCTGCAGGAAGCGGTCGACCCGGGCCGTGACGGCGGTCACGTCGAGCGGGGCGAGGTTCGCGGCGGCGTGCTGCGTCGCGCGGCGGCTGGATTCGACGGTCACGACGTCGGTGCCGCCGAGATCCGCGAGAGTCCGCGCGAACAGGCCCACTCCGCCGTACAGGTCGTAGTGCGTCGCGTCCGGCTCCACGTGTCCGTCGAGCAGCCCGTACACGGCGCCGTCGAGGACGGAGGCGGCGCGGGGGTGCACCTGCCAGAACCCGCCGGCGTCGACGTCGAACGTGCGGTCGCCGACGCGCTCCTGCACCACCTCGGGCTTCGGCCGGGGGCGGCGGTCCCTGGGCGCCCGGCGCTCGGCCTCGGGGTGCCGGAGGATGCGCACGCGACCGTCCGCGGGCTCCACGAGCTCGATGCGCCCCGGCTTCTCGCCCTGCAGGGCCAGGGCGGCCTCGGCGATCGCGGGGCGGGCGAGCGGGTAGGTCGACACCGGCACGACGCGGTGGCTGCGGGCGGCGAAGGGACCGATCCGCCCGGCATCGTCGACGTGCAGGGTCACCCGCGTGCGCCACCCCGTCCCGTCGCCGGACTCCACGGCCTCGATCTCCGGGGCGTCGAGTCCGGGACCGGCGAAGCGGTCGAACGCCTCCGCCAGCACCTGTCGCTTGAGCGCGCGCTGGTGGTCGAGCTCGATGTGCCCGAGGTCGGCGCCGCCGGGTCGCTGGGCGGGGTCGTGCGCGACGTCCGCCTCCGGCCAGATGTGCGGCCGGCGATGCGGGGAGGCGTCGAGGACCTCGAGCGTCTCGGCGCGCCAGAAGCTCCGGGTGTCCGGCTCCCCGGCGGCGGGGGACGGATCCAGCAGGCGGGCACGGACGCGCTCGCCCGGGATCGCGTCCGAGACGAAGATCACACGGCCTTCGTGACGGGCGATGAACGTGCCTCCGTGGGCGATGCCGGTGATGTCGAGATCGAGCACGTCGGCTGCGGAGGAAGTCATCCTTCGAGGATACGGTGGTCTCCATGCGCGTCTGCCTCGCCTCCACCTCCCCCGCCCGGCTCATGCTGCTGCGTCAGGCCGGCATCGAACCCCTCACGCTGTCGCCGGAGGTGGACGAGGACGCCCTCGCCGCCGCGGCCGAGGAGCGCATGGGTCCCGTCGCACCCGCCGACCTGGTGCTGCTGCTCGCCCGCGCCAAGGCCGCGGCCGTCGCCGAGCGGCTAGCCGCCGAGGGCGCGTTCGACGGCATCGTCATCGGCGGGGACTCGATGTTCGCGCTCGGGGAGCGGGTGTACGGCAAGCCCTACACGCCGGAGGAAGCCACGCGCCGGTGGCAGGAGATGCGCGGCGCCACGGGGGTGCTGCACTCCGGGCACTCCGTGTTCCGTGTCTCCCCCGGCGCGGCTCTCGTCGAGGCGGCCGCGGTCGCGGAGGCCGCCGTGACGTTCGCCGAGGACATCAGCGATGAGGAGATCGCCGCGTACGTGGCATCGGGGGAACCGCTGCACGTCGCCGGGGCCTTCACCGTGGACAGCCTCGGCGGCGCCTTCATCACCCGGGTCGAGGGCGATCCCTCCACCGTGGTGGGCATGTCGCTGTCCACCGTGCGCCGCCTCACCGCCGACCTCGGGGTCCGGTGGACGGATCTGTGGTCGTAGACTCCCCTCCACGTTTTTCCCTCTTTCTTGTCGAGAGTCGTCAAAAGTATCGGGATGCTACTCGCTAGGCTGGCAACCATGCCTGAAATCGCGAAGGTGCTCGTCGCCAACCGCGGCGAGATCGCCGTCCGCATCGTCCGTGCCGCTCGTGACTCCGGGATCGCCTCGGTCGCCGTCTACGCCGACCAGGACAGGGACGCGCTGCATGTGCGCCTGGCCGACGAGGCGTATGCGCTCGGTGGCGCGACCAGCGCCGAGACGTACCTCCAGATCGAGAAGATCCTCTCCGTCGCCCGCCGCGCCGGTGCCGACGCCGTGCACCCCGGCTATGGCTTCCTCGCAGAGAACGCCGAATTCGCGCGCGCGGTGATCGACGCCGGGATGATCTGGATCGGCCCCTCCCCGGAGGCGATCGAGGCGCTCGGCGACAAGGTCACCGCCCGCCACGTGGCCGAGAAGGTCGGCGCGCCCCTCGCGCCCGGCACCCCCGGCCCGGTTTCCGGTGCCGACGAGGTCGTCGCCTTCGCCCAGGAGTACGGTCTGCCGATCGCGATCAAGGCGGCCTACGGCGGCGGCGGACGCGGCCTCAAGGTCGCCCGCGAGCTCGACGAGGTCGAGGAGCTGTTCGAATCCGCCACCCGCGAGGCCGTCGCCGCCTTCGGCCGCGGCGAGTGCTTCGTGGAGAAGTACCTCGACAAGCCCCGCCACGTCGAGACCCAGTGCCTCGCCGACGCCGAGGGCAACGTCGTCATCATCTCGACCCGCGACTGCTCGCTGCAGCGCCGGCACCAGAAGCTCGTGGAGGAGGCACCGGCCCCGTTCCTCACGCCCGAGCAGAACGAGAAGCTCTACTCGGCCTCCAAGGCCATCCTCAAGGAGGTCGGCTACGTCGGCGCGGGCACGTGCGAGTTCCTCATCGGCGCCGACGGCACGGTCTCCTTCCTCGAGGTGAACACCCGCCTCCAGGTCGAGCACCCGGTGTCCGAGGAGGTCACCGGGATCGACCTCGTCCGCGAGCAGTTCCGCATCGCCGCCGGTGGCACGATCGACTACGACGACCCCCAGCCGCAGGGTCACTCCATCGAGTTCCGCATCAACGGCGAGGACCCGGGTCGCGGGTTCCTCCCCCAGCCCGGCCCCATCCACGTCTTCAAGACCTTCGGCGGCCCCGGCATCCGCCTCGACTCCGGCGTCACCGCCGGGGACGCGGTGTCCGGCGCGTTCGACTCGCTGCTCGCCAAGATCATCGTCACCGGCAAGGACCGCGCCGAGGCCCTGGAGCGCGCGCGTCGGGCCCTCGACGAGTTCGAGGTCGCCGGTCTGCCCACCGTCATCCCCTTCCACCGCAAGGTCGTCCGCGACCCCGCCTTCACGGCCGAGGACGGGACGTTCGGGGTGTACACGCGCTGGATCGAGACCGAGTTCGACAACGACATCCCCGCGTGGGACGGCGAGCTCGAGGCGCCGGCTCCGGCAAACGCCCGGCACACCGTGGTCGTCGAGGTCGGCGGCAAGCGCCTCGAGGTCAGCCTGCCCGATCGCGTCGCGGTCGCGCCCGGCACCACCGGCCGCCCGGCGGCCGTCCCGCCGTCGCGCCGCAGCCACGCCACGGTCGCCAACGCCGGTGCGTCCGGTGACGCGGTGAAGTCGCCGATGCAGGCCACGGTCGTCAAGGTCGCGGTCGAGGAGGGGCAGCAGGTCGTCAAGGGCGACCTCGTCGTCGTCCTCGAGGCGATGAAGATGGAGCAGCCGCTGCAGGCGCACAAGGACGGCGTGGTGGGCAACATCGACGCCGCCGCGGGCACCACGGTCTCCGCCGGCCACCAGCTCCTCACGATCTCCTGACCCCGAGACCCCGCTTTCACGCCGAGACCCCGGGCTGCAGATGTCTGCAGCCCGGGGTCTCGGCGATTGCGCGGGGTCTCGGTCAGGAGATGTTCACGAGGTGCATCGCGCGGCTCGCGTCGGTGATGCTGCTCGAGAGCGAGGGGTACGCGGCGAAGACCCGCGAGACCTGGTCCACGGTGAGGCGACGCTCGACCGCGATCGCGATGGGGTAGATCAGCTCCGAGGCCTTCGGCGCCACGATCACGCCGCCGATCACCGTGCCGGAGCCCTTGCGGGCGATGAGCTTGACGAAGCCGTCCTTGATGCCCATCATCTTCGCGCGCGGGTTGGCGGCGAGCGGGAGCTTGTAGACCATGCCGTCGGCGAGGCCGTCCTCCACGTCCTTGACGCCGTAGCCGACGGTCGCGATCTCCGGCGCCGTGAAGATGTTGGAGGTGATCTTGATGAGCTCGAGGGGGATGACGATGTCCCCCAGCGCGTGGAACACCGCCGTCCGCCCCTGCATCGAGGCCACCGAGGCCAGAGGGAAGAAGTTCGTGCAGTCCCCGACCGCGTACACGTTCGGCACCGAGGTGCGCGCGACGCGGTTCACCCGGACGTGACCGGAGTCGTCGAGCTCGACGCCGGCCTCCTCCAGGCCGATGCCCGCGGTGTTCGGGATGGAGCCGACAGCCATGAGGCAGTGGCTGCCCTCGACGGTGCGACCGTCCGACAGGGTCACGGTGACGCCGTCGCCTGTGACCTCGACCTTCTCGGCCCGCGACTTGGACAGCACCTGCATGCCGCCGCGCTTGAACACCTTCTCCAGCACGCGCGCCGCATCCTGGTCCTCGCCGGGGAGGACCTGCTCGCGGCTGGAGACGAGCGTGACCTTCGCCCCGAGGTTCATGTAGGCGGACGCGAACTCCGCGCCGGTCACGCCGGAGCCGACGACGATGAGGTGCTCGGGCAGCGCCTTCATGTCGTAGAGCTGGGTCCATGTGAGGATGCGCTTGCCGTCGGGCTTGGCGGAGTCGAGCTCGCGCGGCGAGGCGCCGACCGCGACGACGATGGTGTCGGCCTCGACGCGGTCGAAGTCCGTGCCCCGCTCGCCCGTGGAGACGACGATCGCGTTCGGACCCTCCAGCCGGCCGTGACCGGAGAGGATCCGCACGCCCGCGTCGAGGAGGGTGGTGCGCATGTCCTCGGACTGCTGACCGGCCAGCGCCACGAGGCGCTTGTTCACGGCGGCGAGGTTGATGGCGATCTCCGGCTTGAGCGGCTTGCCGTTCTCGCCCTTGGCGTAGAAGTTCACGCCCAGGTCGCTGGCCTCGGAGATGGCGACAGCGGCGTCCGCCGTCGCGATGAGGCTCTTCGACGGCACGACGTCGGTGAGCACGGCCGAACCGCCGACACCGACGCGCTCGACGAGGGTGACCTCCGCTCCGAGCTGGGCGGCCGCCAGGGCCGCCTCGTAACCGCCGGGTCCGCCGCCGAGGACGGCGACGCGCTGAGTGCGCTCGAAAGTGGTGGAAGACATGCTCTCCATTCTTCCGCAATCCTGGCACCGGAGCCTGCCACTTCCTAGAGTGGATCCATGCCTGAAACCCACAGCAACCCCCTCGACGACCCCGCTGCGAACCCGTTCGAGGTCGCAGCCGAAGCCGCCGCCGACATCGCGCGGCTGACCGGCGTCGAGAAGCACGACATCGCCCTCACGCTCGGCAGCGGCTGGGGCAAGGCGGCCGACCTCATCGGCGAGACCGTCGCGACCATCCCCGCGACCGAGGTCACCGGATTCTCGAAGCCCGCTCTGGAGGGCCACGTCGGCACCCTGCGCAGCATCCGGACGCCGGGCGGGAAGAACGTCCTCGTCATCGGCGCCCGCACGCACTACTACGAGAACCACGGCGTGCGCCGGGTCGTGCACAGCGTCCGCACCGCCGCGGCGACCGGGGCGAAGATCATGGTCCTCACCAACGGCGCCGGCGGCATCCGCGAGACGTGGAAGCCCGGTCAGCCCGTGCTCATCAGCGACCACATCAACCTCACCGCCGACTCCCCGCTCGAGGGCGCGACGTTCATCGACCTCACCGACCTGTATGCGAAGCGCCTGCGCGACATCGCCCGCACGGTCGACCCCACGCTCGACGAGGGCGTCTACACGCAGTTCCGCGGCCCGCACTACGAGACCCCGGCCGAGGTGCAGATGGCGAAGCACATCGGCGGGCACATCGTCGGCATGTCCACCGCGCTCGAGGCGATCGCCGCGCGCGAGGCCGGCATGGAGATCCTCGGGTTCTCGCTCATCACGAACCTCGCCGCCGGCATCCAGCAGACGCCGCTCAGCCACGCCGAGGTCATCGAAGCCGGACGCGAGGCGGAGCCGGTGATCTCCGCCCTGCTGGCCCGGGTGGTCGAGGCCCTGTGAGCGAGGAGCGGCTCGCCCAGGCCCGCGCCTGGCTGCGCCAGGACCCGGATCCGCAGACCCGCGACGAGCTCGCCGGCATCGTCACCCGGGCCGCCTCCGGGGACGAGGCCGCCGTGGCGGAGCTCGACGACCGCTTCGGCAGCCGTCTCGCGTTCGGGACGGCGGGACTGCGCGGCGCCCTCGGGGCTGGGAGCAACCGGATGAACCGGGTGCTCGTCTCCCAGGCCGCGGCGGGCTTCGCGGCGTACCTGCGCGAGCGGGCCGCCGGGGCGACGCCGACGGTCGTGATCGGCTACGACGGACGCCGGAACTCCCGGGTGTTCGCCCAGGACTCCGCGGAACTGTTCGCCGGGGCCGGCCTGCGCGCGATCCTGCTCCCCCGCCTGCTGCCGACGCCCGTGCTGGCCTTCGCCGTGCGGCACCTCGGCGCCGATGCGGGCGTGATGGTGACCGCGAGCCACAACCCGCCGGACGACAACGGCTACAAGGTGTACCTCGGCGGCGCGGATGCCGGCTCGCAGATCGTCGCTCCCGCCGACGCCGAGATCGCCGCCCACATCCAGCGGGTCGCGAACAGCGGCGACGTGCGGGCTCTGCCGCGGTCCACCGCCTACGAGACCGCGGGCGAGGATCTCGTCCAGGCCTACGTCGCCGCCACCGCCGCCGTCGCCCCGGCGCCCGCGGGGGCCCGCCGCCTGCGCTGGGTCTACACCGCGATGCACGGCGTCGGCTGGGAGACGGTCGCCCGCATCCTCGATGCCGCCGGCTACCCGCGACCGATCGTGGTCGACGAGCAGCTGCATCCGGACGCGACGTTCCGCACGGTCTCCTTCCCGAACCCGGAGGAGCCGGGGGCCATGGATCTCGCGTTCGCCAGGGCCAGGAGGGCGAAGGCGGACTTCATCCTCGCGAACGATCCGGACGCCGACCGCCTCGCCGTGGCCATCCCGGACGAGACCTCCGCGGACGGCTGGCGCCGTCTCACGGGCAACGAGGTCGGCCTGCTGCTCGGTGCCCGCGCCGCGCGCGCCGCGGACGGCACCCCGGGCGCCTCGCTCGCCTGCTCGCTCGTCTCCTCCCCCGGGCTCGGCGCCATCGCCGCGCAGCACGGGCTGGACTTCCACGAGACGCTCACCGGGTTCAAGTGGATCTCCCGGGCCCCTGGCATCGTCTTCGGCTTCGAGGAGGCCCTGGGCTACCTCGTCAACCCCGAGACCGTGCGCGACAAGGACGGCATCTCCGCCGCGGTCGCCGTGCTCGGCCTGGCCGCCGAGGCCCAGGAGCGCGGGCTCACCCTCGCCGACCTCGTCCGCGAGGTGGGCGACACGTACGGGCACTTCGCGAGCGCGCAGGTGTCGGTCCGGGTGGCGGATCTGTCGCTCATCGGCACGGTGATGCTGTCGCTGCGCTCGCTTCCGCCCACGCAGATCGCGGGGCGTTCGATCGCGTCGGCCGAGGACCTGCTGCAGAGCGCTCCGGGGCAGCCCTCCGGAGACGTGCTGCGGTACCGGCTCTCGGACGGCTCGCGGGTGATCGTCCGGCCGAGCGGCACGGAGCCGAAGCTCAAGGTGTACATCGACGCCACGGGTGATTCCGCCGAGGCGGCCGCAACGGCCGTCGCCGAGCTGGAGGCGGGCGTCCGGGTCCTCCTGGACGAGCGCTCCTGACCATGCCCGTCCGCCACGTCGTCGTCAGCGCCCACAACGGCGTGCACGCACGACCGGTCGCGGAGCTCGTGCGCCTCGCGCAGGCGCACGAGCTCCCGGTCACGCTGCGCACCGCGGACGGCGCGGCCGTGGATCTGCGCAGCGTCCTCGCGGTGATGGACCTCGCCCTCGCGCCCGGAGACGTCGTGACGCTGGAGACGCCGGCCGGCCCGGCATCGGAGAGCGTCCTCGACCAGCTCGCCCTGGTGCTGGCCCCCGACGCCTGAGCCTCAGCCGTCGATCACGGCGACGAGCTCGTCGAGGAAGCCCTCGAAGGTCGCGCTGCGCCGGACGATCCGCTGCACGCTCTCGCGCTCGCTGAACACCTCCACGAGCTGCTCGAACACGGTCTGGAAGGCGGCGCGGTCGCTCTCGCTGAAGGCGGCCAGCGCGACGACCTGCACGCGTCCCTCGCCCCAGGCCGCCGACCCCTCCGCCACGCCGAGTGCGATCGCCGTGCGGGCCGCGGTCATCTGCAGCGCATGCGGCACGGCCAGCGCGTCGGTGAACGCCGTGGAGGACATGCGCTCCCGGACGATCGTGTTCTCCACGTAGTCGTCGCCGATCAGGCCGGCCCGCACGAGCGGCGCGCCGAGCCGCCGGATGATGGCCTCCTCCCCGTCGTCCGGAAGAGGATGCACGAAGGCGTCGGGGTGGAAGTAGCGCGCGAGCTCCTCTCGGAGCCGGGCCAGCCGCCGCCCCCGGCGCAGACGCCCGGCGGCCTGCTGGATGCGGTCGACGTCCGCGTCCGTGAGGAACGGCTGGATGCGCACGAACCGGTCGCCCGAGGCCCCGGGCTCGATCGTGCTCAGCACCAGGTCGGTGTCGAACGACGCCCAGTCCGGGTCGACGTTCGTGACGACGCTGGTGACCTCGATCGCGGAGCCCAGCGAACGGTCCACGCTCGAGCGCAGGAGTTCGTGGAGCTCGTAGTAGCCGGGGCAGACGATGGTCGCGGTGAGGATGGACTCCGCCTTGCGGCTCCGTTCCAGCCGGCCCCCGACGTGCATGGCGATGTAGGCGATCTCGTCGTCGTGGATGGGCGTGCCGAGCCGGTCGTGCAGACCGCTCGCGATCGACACCGCGACCTCGAAGATCATCGGGTAGGTCGTCTTCAGCGAGCGGGTCAGCGGATTGCGGGTGAGGGCGCTCTCCTCGGCGCGGCGCAGGAGGTTCTGCACGTGCAGCGCGAGACGGAGCACGAAGGTCTCGTCGACGAGGTCGACGCGGTAGTCCTCCGCGGCCCGCGCGATCTCCGCGCGGACCGCCGCCTCCACGTCCGGGGCGACGCCGCTGCGGGCGAGCTCCTGCGCCGCCTCGCCACCGGGGGCGACGATCCGGGTGAGGACCAGGGAGGCGAGGTGACCGCTGTCGCCCTCGCCCAGGACCACAGTGAAGTGCTCGGCCGCGAGGCGGGCGATCACCGCGCCCACCCGCGGGATCTCCGGTCGGGCTCCCACCGGCGGCGCGTCGAGGGCGCGCCCGGCGGCCACCCGCTCGGCGGCGATCGCGATGTGCAGCAGCACGTCGGCGATCGCGAGTTCGTTGACGTAGTAGCCGAGCTCGCCGAGCTCTCCCACCAGGGCGGACTTGAAGGGTCCCACCGCCCGCGCATCCACCGCCGTGCCGGAGAGGGCCCGCCGGAAGATCTCGGGGTGGAAGGAGGCGTCGTCCATCTCGTCGTGCGCGAGGCGGCTGAGCAGCCGGCGCTGGGCGGCCTCGTCTCCGCGGAGCCGCACCCGCTCCCGTGCGCGTTCGAGCGTCAGGTCGGTGCCGTCGAGGAGGCCGCGCACCCGCACGAGGTCCGCCTCCAGCGTCGCTTCGCTCACATGCAGGGCGTCCGCGGTGTCGAAGACGTCGATCCCCTCCTCCGCGTCCAGCAGCAGCCGGACCAGGGCGTGCAGCCGTTCGCGGGGCGCGGAGTCGCCGCCCTGCCGCACCCGGAGCGCACCGCGGGCACCGGGGCCCGCCCGATAGCCCGCCGGGCCGGACTCGACGACCGCGGCGCCGGGCGTGCGGGCGTTCAGGGCCGCGACGTAGGAACGGATGCTGCGGGGCGTCACGCCGAGGAGGTCGGCCAGCGTGCCCGCGGTCGCCCAGCCCTCCTCGCGCAGCAGGGCGGCGAGGAGCTGGTCCTGACGCTGGCGCGACATGATCCCTCCGAGTTCCCGTGCTGACGGCACTGTCCGACTGCTCTCCATGATGACAGCCTCCGGCGACAGGGGCGCGGCGAGCAGGGTTCCGCAGGGGCGGAAGAGAACGTGTTGGTGCCACCGCGGCCTGGTTTCCCAGACTGTTCTCAGGAAGGTGACATCGATGAGGATTCTCGTGGTCTGCGGCGCCGGGGCGTCGAGCACGTTCGTCGCCCAGCGCCTGCGCACCGCCGCCGCCGCGGCGGGACTGGACTGGGACGCGGACGCCGGCGTCGAGAGCACCGTCTCCCTCGGAGGGCACGACCTCGTCCTCGTGGGCCCACACCTCCGCGAGCGCCTCGGCGCCATCCGCGACCTGACCCGCGCGCCCGTCGCGGTCTTGCCGGATGACGTGTTCGCCGATCGCGACGGCGGCCGCACGCTTCTCCTCGCCCAGTCGACCCTCGCCGCTGCCGGCGGGGCCCCGAAAGGAACACCATGACCGCCACCCGCACCGTACGCATCGGCTCCTCGCATGGACTGCACGCCCGGCCCGCCAAGATCTTCGCGCAGGCCGCGAAGGACTCCGGCCTCGCGGTCACGATCGCCAAGGACTCCGGCAAGCCGGTCAACGCCGCGAGCATCCTCGGGGTGATCGCCCTGGCCATCGAGCACGGCGACTACGTGACGCTCACGGCCGACGGCGACGGCGCAGAGGGGGTCCTGGACACGCTCACCGAGCTGCTGACCACCGACCACGACCAGGACGCCGCCGGATGAGCGCGCTGCGAGGGGTGGGCATCGGTCTCGGCGTCGCGCAGGGACCGGTCGTCCGCATGACTGAGGCGCTGCCCGCGCCCGAGAACACGCCGAGCACCGCGGGGGCGGACACCGAGCGTGCGCGGGTCCGCGAGGCCGTCGCCGTCGTGGCGCAGGAGCTGACCCAGCGCGGCGAGGCCGCCGGTGGTGCGGCGCAGGAGGTGCTCGAGGCGCAGGCGATGATCGCCGAGGACCCCACCCTGCAGGACGAGGTCGACAGCAGGATCGACGCCGGCGCCACCGCGGAGTGGGCCGTGCACGACGCCTTCGCGGGTTTCCGGGCCACGCTCGAAGCCGTCGGCGGCTACCTCGGTGAGCGCGCCGCCGATCTCGACGACATCGCGCAGCGGGTGCTCGCCCGGCTGCGCGGCGTGGAGGCCCCCGGCGTGCCCGACCCTGGGCACCCGTTCGTCCTCGTGGCGCGTGACCTCGCGCCCGCCGACACCGCACTGCTGAACCTCGACCAGGTGCTCGCCCTCGTCACCACCGACGGCGGCCCGACCTCCCACACGGCGATCCTCGCCAGGGAGAAGGGCATCGTGGCCGTGGTCGGCGTCGGCGACGGGCACGCCCTGACGACCGGGGAGACCGTGATCGTCGACGCGGCCGCGGGAGTCATCACCCGTGAGCCGACCGATGACGAGCGCGCCCGCGCCGCCGAGCGCGCCGCCGCCCGCCGCGCCGCCGACGACGCCCCGCTCACCCCCGGCGCCCTCGCCGACGGCACGCCGGTCGCGCTGCTCGCGAACCTGGGGAAGCCCGCCGACGCCGCCGACGCGGTCGCGCGGGGGGCCGAGGGCGTCGGCCTGTTCCGGACGGAGTTCCTGTTCCTCTCCGCGTCGCAGGCGCCGACGGTCGCCCAGCAGCGGGACGCCTACCGCGAGCTCCTGGAGGCCTTCCCCGGCAAGAAGGTCGTCGTGCGGATGCTCGACGCGGGGGCCGACAAGCCGCTGGCATTCCTCAACGACGCACACGAGGAGAACCCGGCCCTGGGATTGCGCGGCCTGCGGGCGCTCCGCGCGAGCGAGGACATCCTCCGCGAGCAGCTGACCGCGCTGGCCGAGGCCGACGCCGCGACCGACGCCGACCTGTGGGTCATGGCACCCATGGTGGCCACCGTCGAGGAGACCGTGTACTTCACCGGTCTCGCCCGCGAGTACGGGCTGAAGACAGCCGGCGTCATGGTCGAGGTGCCCTCCAGCGCCTTGCTCGCCGACCGGGTGCTCGCGCACGCCGACTTCGCATCCATCGGCACCAACGACCTCACGCAGTACACGATGGCCGCGGACCGGCTGCTCGGTTCCGTCGCGTCGTTCCAGGATCCCTGGCACCCCGCGGTGCTGCGCCTGGTGCGCGAGGTCGGTGCGGCCGGTGCCCGTCTCGGCAAGCCCGTCGGCATCTGCGGCGAGGCCGCGGCCGATCCGCTGCTCGCCGTCGTCCTCGTGGGCCTCGGTGCGACGAGCCTGTCCATGGCACCGTCCGCCCTCGCCGACGTCCGCCAGGCGCTCGCCGCCCGGACTCGCGACGATGCCCTCCGTCTCGCGGAAGCCGCGCTCGGCGCGGACGACGCCCCCTCCGCCCGCACCGCTGCGGCGACCCTCGCCGCGGCACTCCCCCCTCATCAGAAAGAGACCACATCATGACGACGACGTCACCCGCCGCCACCGCCCCCGGTGGCCTCCGCGTGGGCGTGCAGCGTTTCGGCACGTTCCTCTCCGGCATGATCATGCCGAACATCGCGGCCTTCATCGCCTGGGGCTTCATCACGATGCTCTTCATCCCGAAGGGTTTCTTCGGGGCCGAGAGCCCGTTCGGCTGGCACTGGGCCGGCGTCGCCGAGATCATCGGCGGCGGCGGCGACTCCGCCGTCCTCGGCTGGCAGGGCGCGATGACCGCGGTCGCCGAGGGCGCGGACGGCAACATCCTGGCCTACGTGGGCCTGGTCGGCCCGATGGTCACCTACCTGCTGCCCCTCCTGATCGCGAACACGGCCGGACGCATGGTCTACGGCGAGCGCGGCGGCGTGGTCGCCACGATCGCGACCGTCGGCGTGATCGTCGGGACGAACATCCCGATGTTCCTCGGCGCCATGATCATGGGCCCGATCGCCGCGTGGATCATGAAGCAGGTCGACAAGCTGTGGGACGGCAAGATCCGCCCCGGCTTCGAGATGCTCGTCAACAACTTCTCCGCCGGCATCCTCGGCATGATCCTCGCCATCGTCGGGTTCTTCGCCTTCGGCCCGGTCATGCTCGGCATCAGCGCCGCGCTGGGGGCGGCCGTCGACTGGCTCGTCTCGCTCAACCTGCTGCCGCTCGTGTCGATCATCGTCGAGCCGGCCAAGGTGCTGTTCCTCAACAACGCCATCAACCACGGCGTGTTCACCCCGCTGGGGATCGAGCAGGCCGCGGAGACGGGCAAGTCGATCCTCTTCCTCATCGAGGCGAACCCCGGCCCCGGCCTCGGTCTGCTGCTCGCCTTCACCTTCTTCGGGGTCGGCGCGGCGAAGGCCTCCGCTCCCGGTGCCGCCATCATCCAGTTCTTCGGCGGCATCCACGAGATCTACTTCCCGTACGCGCTCAGCAAGCCGACCACGATCCTCGCGCTCATCGCGGGTGGAGCGGCCGGTGTGACCACCAACATGGTCCTCGGCGGCGGGCTCGCCTTCCCGGCGGCCCCGGGCAGCATCATCGCCGTGACCGCCGCGGCCATCGGGCCAGGCGTCGCCAACCTCCTCGTCGTCTACCTCTCGGTCATCATCGCGGCGACCGTGACGTTCCTCATCACCGGCGTCATCCTGCGGGCCTCGCGCAAGCGCGACCTCGCCGCCGAGGGCGACGCGTTCGGGGCGGCCATCGCACAGACCGAGGCGAACAAGGGCAAGTCGTCCGCGGCGATGGACGCCCTGCGCACCTCGACCGCGACGACGGCTCCGGAGACCACGCCGGCTCCCGCCACCACCGCCGTCGCGGCGGCCCCGATCGAGACCATCGTGTTCGCGTGCGACGCCGGCATGGGCTCGTCCGCCATGGGTGCCAGCGTGCTCCGCAACAAGCTGAAGAAGGCCGGCATCGAGGGCGTCACCGTCACGAACGCCGCGATCGCCAACCTCGACGGCGCCGCCGACGTGGTCATCACGCAGCAGCAGCTCACCGACCGGGCCACGGCGAAGTCGCCGGACTCCCTGCACGTGTCGGTGGACAACTTCATGAACTCGCCGAAGTACGACGAGGTCGTCGAGATGGTCAAGGAACAGCGAAAGGACGAAGAATGAGCGTTCTCACTGCCGAGCAGGTCCGCATCCACCCGGGAGGCGCGTCGCGCGACGACGCCCTCCAGGAGGCGACGGACATCCTCGTCGCCGCCGGTGCGGTGACCCCGGCGTACGTCGACGCGATGCGCCAGCGCGAGGAGACGGTGTCGACGTACATGGGCAACGGCCTGGCCATCCCGCACGGCACGAACGAGGCGAAGGACGCCATCCTCGCCTCCGCCCTCTCCGTCGTCCGCTACGACGGCGGCGTCGACTGGGACGGCGAGCAGGCGCGGTTCGTGATCGGCATCGCCGGCGTCGGCGACGAGCACCTCGACATCCTGTCGCGCATCGCGATCCTCTTCTCCGAGGAGGACGACGTCGCCCGGCTGGAAGCGGCGGCGACGCCGGACGAGCTGTTCGCTCTCCTCTCGGAGGTGAACGAGGGATGAAGGCGGTCCACTTCGGGGCGGGCAACATCGGGCGCGGTTTCGTCGGCCTGCTCCTGCACGAGGGCGGTTACGAGGTCGTGTTCAGCGACGTCGCGGACGCGCTCGTGGAGGCGATCGACCGGGCGGATTCGTACACCGTGCACGAAGCCGGCCCCGGAGGGACCGACCACGTCGTCTCCGGGTTCCGTGCGGTGAACAGCCGCACGGACCCCGCCGTGGTCGCGGAGGAGGTGGCGACGGCCGACGTCGTCACGACCGCCGTGGGCCCCACCGTGCTGCGGTTCGTCGCCCCGTCGATCGTCGCCGGACTCGCGCTGCGCTCCCCCGAAGCCGCGCCGCTGCAGGTGATGGCCTGCGAGAACGCCATCGGCGCCACCGATCAACTGCGGCAGGAGATCGTCGCCGCGGCGGGGCCGGACGCCGATACGCTGCTCGGCCGCGCCGTGTTCGCGAACACCGCCGTCGACCGGATCGTGCCCGCGCAGCCGGAGGGCGGCGGCATCGACGTCACGGTGGAGCCGTACTTCGAGTGGGCGATCGAGGCCCGGCCGTTCGGCGACACCCCGCCGCGCATCCCCGGCGCCCACTTCGTCGACGACCTCGCTCCGTACATCGAGCGCAAGCTCTTCACGGTGAACACGGGTCATGCCGCCACCGCGTACTTCGGTGCACGGGCGGGCATCGAGCGGATCTCGGACGCCCTCGCGGACGAGGCGATCGCCGCGCAGGTCTCCGCCGCCCTGGAGGAGACCTCGGCGGTGCTGGTCGTCGAACACGGTCTCGACCCCACGGAGCTCGCGCAGTACCGCGCGACCATCCTCGAGCGGTTCCGCAATCCCGCGCTCGTGGACACCGTGCAGCGCGTCGGCCGGCAGCCGCTGCGGAAGATCTCCCGGCACGAGCGCTTCATCGGTCCCGCGGCGATGGCCGCCGAGCACGGGCTGTCGACGGACGCGCTCGTGGCGGCCGTCGCCGCCGCGCTGGAGTTCGACGACCCTGGCGACGAGCAGGCGGTCGAGCTGCAGACGCTGCTCCGCTCCGAAGACCCCGCAGGCTTCACCGTCCGCACCACGGGGCTCGATCCGGAGCACCCGCTCTTCGCCGCCGTCCGCGACGCCGTGGCACTCCGCCAGGCGGCACTCGCCGGCTGAGCGGACGCGGCGTCCGGACGGGAGTAGCGTTGCTGTTGTGCAGCAGAAGCCCCGACGCCGCGTCCTGAGACGAGTCCTGTGGAGTGTGGCGATCGTCCTCGTGCTCGCCGTCGGCGGGATCCTCGTGTGGAGCCAGGTCGGCGTCATGGCCGCGGAGCCCGAACCGCTCGCCGCCGTCCGGGAGAACCCCGCGATCACGGTGACCGATGCCGAGGAGGGGATCGTCCTGGAGCCTGCGGACGGCTCGTCCGACCGCGGACTCGTCTTCATCCCGGGGGCGAAGGTCGACCCGTGGGCCTACGCCTCGATCCTCCAAGGGATCGCGGAGGAGGGCACCACGGTCGTGATCACGCGGCCCTGGCTCAACCTCGCCTTCTTCGATCCCCGCGGCCTCGGCTCGTTCACGAGTGCCGCGCCCGACGTGGACACCTGGGCCGTGGGCGGCCACTCCCTCGGCGGGGTGCGCGCCTGCCAGCTCGCGACGGACGCCGATGCCCTCGTCCTCTTCGCCTCCTACTGCGCGACCGACCTCGCCGGAACCGACCTCCCGGTGCTCAGCGTCTCCGGCAGTGAGGACGGCCTCTCCACACCCGAGAAGATCGCGGACGCCCGCTCCGAGCTCCCCGCGGACGCCGAGTTCGTCGAGATCGACGGCGCCTCCCACGCCTCCTTCGGCGACTACGGGCCCCAGTCCGGTGACGGTACCCCGACCATCGACGACGACGAGATGCACGCCGAGGTCACCGAGGTCGTCGGCGGCTTCCTGGAGCAGATCGCTCCCTAGGCCGCCCGCGGATCCCCGAGGATGGGGTCGAGCAGCGGATGCAGGTGCCGGGTGGTGAGGACCCCGGCGGCAGACCGCGCGCCCGCCGAGAGCGCCGACGCCAGGTCCGCCCCCGCCAGCCGCGCGTCGAGGACTCCGGCCAGGAACGCGTCGCCCGCGCCATTGGTGTCGACGACGGTGGTCGGCAGCGCGGGCACCCGCAGCTCGGCGCCGTCCGCTCCGACCGCGACCGCTCCCTCCGCGCCGAGCGTGCACACCGCGAACGCCGCTCCCTCCGCGACGACGGCGCGGAGGAACTCCACCGGCGCGGCCAGCCGATCCGCGTTGCAGAAGACCGCCGCGGCCGCCGCCAGGAAGGGCCGGTGGTACCCGTCGACGCCGTCGTAGTCGTGCACGTCGACCCAGAGCGGCGTGCCACTGGCCGCCGCGAGCGGGAGCAGCCGCCGCGGCTCGGCGGCCAGATCGAGCACGACGGCGTCGGCCGCGGCCATCTCGGCGGCGTGCGCGGCGTCGTCCGCGCCTGTCGTCTCCGCTGGAGTGGAGAGGTACAGCGACACCCGGTCGCCCTGCGCCGTCATGAGGTTGAGGTGCCGCTCCGTGGTGCCGTCCGTCCACTGCGCGACCACCCCGGCCGCCTCCAGTGCCGCACGCACCCGGTGCCCCTCCTCGTCCTCCCCGGCGACGGCATGCAGCACGACGGATCGGCCGAGCGCCGTCAGGCTCAGCGCCTTGCCCGCACTCGTGCCGCCGACCGTCTCCCAGCTCGCCTGCGCGAACTGCATGTGCGGCACGGGCTCGGGGAGTCGGTCGAGGAGGACCATGCGGTTCCAGGAGGCGGGACCGGCGAGGAAGACGGAAGCGGGCATGCCCTCATCCTCGCGCCTCGTGCGGGGTCACCCGATGCGCGACACCAGGGCATCCAGGCCCATTCCGTAGTCGATGCGCACGACGGGGAGGGCCAGCTTGTCCGTCCCGATCACCACGTATCCGGGATCGATGGTCCGCGCCAGCTCGTAGCCCGCCTGGCGGACGCCCTCCTTCGCCGTGTCGTCGTAGTGGCCGAACGGGTAGGCCACCACCTCGCGGACGCCGAGCACGTCCCCCGACGTGGTGAGATCGGCGGCGATCTGCGCGGGCGTCCCGTTGACCATGCGTCCCCTGCCGTCCTCGCCGGCCTGATGCATGTCATGGGTGTGCGAGCGCCGCTGGACCCACGGCGAGGGCGCGGGGTCCTGACGATAGGCCGTGACCATGAACGAGGTGCTGAGGAGCCGGTGCGCGTCCACCACCGGCACCGCGAGGTCGAACCACGTCTGATCGGCGTCGTCGTCGGTGATGATGACGCTCCGCGCCGGGAGGGAGAGCCGCCCGTCGATGAACGCGCTGAGCTCGTCCCAGGTCGGCAGATAGAAGCCGGTGGTCGCGATGTGCGCCATGTGCGCCTCGAAGTCGCCGATGTACGCGTAATTGCCGCGAAGCCACCCCTTCTCCCCCGCCGGGTCGGCCGTGAACTGGTGGTACATCAGGATGGGCACGCGCACGCCCTCGGCCGCGTTCTCCTCGGGCGTCTTCCAGGCGGCGAAGAGCTCCGTCTGCTGCTGCTCGCACGCGACCGGATCCGCGCCGTTCACCCGAGCTTCCACCGTGAAGGCGGCGGCAGCGTCGGCGCTGGCGTACCAGCCCGCGAACACCCGACCGTCGAGCCGCGGGATCGGCAGCCCCCGATACGGCTCGTCCTGGAGCTGCAGCATCGGCGCGGTCGGCGCCCCCTCGCCGCGGAAGGTGACCGCGCACGCGCGGGGATCGTCCGCGTCCGCCAGGATCTGCTGCGACGGCGTGAGCGGAGGCGCCGTGACGCTGCCCTGGGCCTTCGGAATCCGCTCTTCCGGCGTGCGATGGAGCCCCGCGAACGCCGCGACGGCCCCTCCGACGATGACGACGGCGACGAGCGCGCCGACGACTCCGGCTCGTGAACGCGACGACCTCCCCCCGGAGCGCATGTCAGGCGTCGAAGCCCTCGGCGATCATCTCGACGAGTTCCTCCCGTTCCTCGACGGGGAGGAAGGCCGCGGCGGCGGCGTTGAACTGGAAGGCCTCGAGGTCGTCGAGGTCGTACTCGAAGGTCTGCACGAGGAGGGCCAGCTCCCTGGTGAGCGAGGTGGCGCTCATGGTGCGGTTGTCCACGTTCACGGTCACCGCGAAGCCGAGCTGGTAGAGCAGGTCGAACGGGTGATCGGCGAGCGTCTTGCCCCACGCGGCGACGGCCCCCGTCTGCAGGTTCGACGACGGGGAGAGCTCCAGCGGGATCTCCCGGTCGCGCACCCAGCGCGCGAGGTCGCCGAAGCGCACCTGCACCTCGTCGCCCTCCTGCGTGACGACCTCGAGGTCCTCCGCGATGCGGACGCCGTGTCCGAGCCGGAGCGCACGACCGTCCAGCAGGGCCGAGCGGATCGAGGCGAGGCCCGCCGCCTCGCCCGCGTGCACGGTCACCGGGAAGAAGTTCTCGGCGAGGTAGTCGAATGCCGCGCGGTGGTCGGACGGCGGGAAGCCGTCCTCGGGTCCGGCGATGTCGAAGCCGACGGCCCCCCGTCCGCGGAAGTCCACAGCGAGCTCGGCGATCTCCCTGGCGCGGTCGGTGTGCCGCATGGCGGTCAGGAGCTGTCCGACGCGGATGCTGCGAACGTCCCGGTCCGCCGCGTCCTCGCCCTCCTCGATCCCCTGCTGCACGGCCTCGACGGCGTCCTCCAGCGAGAGACCGCCGGCCTGGTGCTGTTCCGGTGCCCAGCGCACCTCGCCGTAGATGACGCCGTCGGCCGCGAGGTCCTGCACGAACTCGCGCGCCACCCGGGTCAGTCCCTCCCGGGTCTGCATGACCGCGGTGGTGAGCTCGAAGGTCTTCAGGTACTCCTCCAGCGACCCTGCGTCGCTCTTCGTCGCGAACCAGGAGCCGAGCGCCGCCGGGTCGGAGGCCGGGAGGTCGAGACCGATCGCGTCGGCGAGCTCGATGATCGTGGCCGGACGCACGGCGCCGTCCAGGTGGTCGTGCAGCGACACCTTCGGCAGACTCCGCAGGGAGACGCCCTGGATGGCGACGTCGCCGTTCGCATCGATCGACATGGGGATCCTCTCGGTCGCGGGGTGTCCGTCCAGGCTAGCGCCCGGGCCTCACGCCGTGATGCGCTCGCGGACGATCGGACCCACGGTCGGCGCCTCGTCGCCGAGCTCCCAGGCCCCTTCGAGTGCCTCGATGGCCCGGGGGAAGCGCGCCTCGTCCGCCGCCGACAGGGTGAACAGCGGCTGCCCGGCGGCGACCCGGTCGCCCGGCTTCGCGTGCAGGTCGATGCCCGCCTCGAAGATCACCGGGTCGTCGGCCCGCGCGCGGCCGGCGCCGAGACGCCACGCGGCGATGCCGAAGGGGAGCGCGTCCATCCGGGTCACGACGCCGTCCGCGGGCGCCGTGACGACGTGCGTCTCCCGCGCGACCGGGAGGGCCGCGTCGGGGTCGCCGTCCTGGGCGCGGATCATCGCCTTCCAGGTGTCCATGGCGCGGCCCTCGTCCAGCGCCGCCTCCACGTCCGCATCGGGCCGGCCGGCCAGGGCGAGCATCTCCCTGGCGAGCGCGATGGTCAGCTCCCGCACGTCGGCGGGTCCCCCGCCGGCGAGGATCTCGACCGACTCGCGGACCTCGTTGGCGTTGCCGATCGCGCGGCCCAGCGGGACGTTCATGTCGGTCAGCAGCGCCGTGGTGGCGACGCCGGAGTCGGTGCCGAGCGCGACCATCGTGCGGGCGAGCTCGCGGGCGCGGTCGATGTCCTGCATGAAGGCGCCGGAGCCGAACTTCACGTCCAGGACGAGGGCGTCGGTCCCCTCGGCGATCTTCTTCGACATGATGCTGGAGGCGATCAGCGGGATGGCCTCCACGGTGCCGGTCACGTCGCGGAGCGCGTAGAGCTTCTTGTCGGCGGGAGCGAGACCAGAGCCCGCGGCGCAGATCACGGCCCCGACGTCACCCTGCATCTGCGCGAACATCTCCTCGTTGCTGAGCGCCGCGCGCCAGCCGGGGATCGACTCCAGCTTGTCGAGCGTCCCGCCGGTGTGGCCGAGACCGCGGCCGCTGAGCTGCGGGACCGCCACGCCGAACGAGGCGACAAGCGGCGCGAGCGGCAGGGTGATCTTGTCGCCGACGCCGCCCGTGGAGTGCTTGTCCACGGTCTTCTTGCCGAGGGTCGCGAAGCTCATCCGCTCGCCGGACGCGATCATCGCATCGGTGAGCACGCGGATCTCGTCGCGCTCCATGCCGCGCTGGAAGATCGCCATCGCGAAGGAGGCCATCTGCGCGTCGGACACATAGCCGCGCGTGTAGGCGTCGACCATCCACCGCAGAGCGGGCTCGGGCACGACGCCCCCGTCGCGCTTGGCCCGGATCACATCGACCGCGTCGAACGGCTCGATGGCTCCCTGAGCCTGTCCAGCGGTCATCGTGCTTCCTCCAGGTCGCGCGGCCCGAACGCATCGGGCAGCACCTCGTCGATCGTGCGGATGCCGGAGACCGTCTCCAGCAGCATGCCGGGTACGGCGTGCTCGAACAGCAGCTGCCGGCATCGGCCGCAGGGCATGATGGTCTCGCCGTCGTTGTTCACGCACACGAAGGCGACGAGCTGGCCGCCGCCGGACATGAACAGGTCGCCCACGAGCGCGCACTCGGCGCACAGCGTGACGCCGTACGAGGCGTTCTCGACGTTGCAGCCGGCCACGATCCGCCCGTCGCTGACGAGCGCCGCCGCCCCCACGCGGTAGCGCGAGTACGGCGCGTACGCCTTGGTCATGGCCTCAGCGGCGACCTGGCGCAGCTCGTCCCAGTCGATGTCCGTCATGGTGATGGTTCCTTCTTCCCTGCGGGTTCTACGACTTGATGTACGGCTTGCCGCTGGCGGCAGGACCCCGGATCTGTCCGGCGAACCCGGCGACCGCGAGCAGCGTGACCACGTACGGCAGCATGAGCATGAACTCGCCGGGGATCGGCGTCTTCAGGATCGAGAGCAGGTTCTGCAGGTTCGTCGCGAATCCGAAGAGCAGGGCGGCGAGCGTCGCGCGGATCGGGTCCCAGCGTCCGAAGATCACCGCGGCGAGGGCGATGAAGCCGAGCCCGGCCGTCATCTCCTTGCCGAACTGCGGGACCGAGACGAGGGTGAAGTACGCGCCGCCGATGCCGGCGATCGCGCCCGCGAGCAGCACGTTCCAGAACCGCGTCGGGTTGACCCGGATGCCGACCGTGTCGGCCGCCTGCGGGTGCTCGCCCACGGCGCGGAGGCGCAGGCCCCACTTGGTGCGGTACAGGCCCCACGCGACGACGGCCACGGTGATGAACATGAGGTACACGATGAAGGTCTGGTTGAAGAGCACCGGACCGATGATCGGGATGTCGCTCAGCACCGGGATCTCGATGCGGGAGAAGCGCACCGGGGTGTTCAGTTCGGCCTCGTTCGGGGCGAGGAGCGCGCCGTAGAGGAAGCCCGTGAGGCCGGTGACGAGGACGTTGAGGACGACACCGACGATGACCTGCTCGACGAGGTACTTGATCGCGAACGCCGCCAGCACGCTCGCGACGAGAACGCCGCCGATCATGGCGCCGATGAGGCCCACGAAGGCGTTGCCGGTGATGCTGGACAGGAGCGCCGCCGAGAACGCGCCGAGGAGCAGCTGCCCCTCGATGGCCACGTTGACGACACCGGCCCGCTCGCCGATGACACCGCCGAGCGCGCCGAACACGAGCGGCACCGACAGCGACACCGCACCGAAGAGGAGGCTCGTGACGGGGACCAGGCCCCCGGCCGCGGCCCAGACGAGGAACGCGAAGACGGCGAGCACGCCATAGGCGACGATGAGCCAGATCGACGGCGCACGGTACGTCCATGCCCGGAGGAAGGCCCCGACCGTGAGGACGACGAGCACGGCGAAGACCACCCAGAAGGTCGGCGCGGTGGGCAGCCCCACGTCGGGGAGCTCGAAGGCCGACGTGCGGTCCCCGAGGCGGAAGGTGCTGGTGCCGCTGCGCGGCACGGCGAGGAAGAGCACCGCCAGCAGCGCGGTGACGACCGCGAGGCTGATCGGCGCCTTGAGGTGGCGCTCCCGGACGGTGGCGAGCTGCACCGTGCCGTCGGCGGCTTCGGTCTGCACGAGCGACATCATGCCGTCACCGCCTTCTTCGCGGCCTTGGCTCTCGCCTTGGCCGCCTTCTCTGCGTCGGACTTGGGGAGGAAGAACACCGTGCGCAGCAGCGGCGGCGCGGCGATGAACAGCACGACGAGCGACTGCACGACGAGCACGATGTCGACGGGGATGTCCTGCGCCTGCATCGAGAACGAGCCCGCTTTGAGGGCACCGAACAGGATTCCGGCCGCGAAGGTCCCCCAGGCGCGGCTGCGCCCGAGGAGGGCGACCGTGATGGCGTCGAAGCCGATGCCGGCGTCGATGGTCTCGGTGACGCCGGTGGTGACGGCGCCCTGGAGCTGGTTCATCCCGGCGAGGCCGGCGAGGGCACCCGCGAAGAGCATCGCGTAGACGTAGACGCGCTTGACGCTGATGCCCGCGGCGCGAGCGGCGTGCGGGTTCTCCCCTACCGCGCGCATGCGCATGCCCAGCGAGGAGCGCTCGATGAGCCACCACACGAACACCGTCGCGATGACCACGATGACGAAGCCGAGGTCGAGCAGCGGGAACTGCGGGCCGAGCAGGGTCGGGAACTGCGCGCTCTCCGGCGTGGCCGAGCCGAGCGCCTGGTTGGTCCCCGGCTTCTGCAGGAGCCCGGGCGTGCGGATCATCCACAGCAGCAGGTAGTACGCGATGTAGTTGAGCATGATCGTGAGGATCACCTCGTGCGCGCCCGTGCGTGCCTTGATGAGACCGGCGATGCCGCCCCAGAGCGCCCCGCCGGCGATACCGGCCAGCAGCGTGACGGGGAGGTGGAACCAGATCGGCAGGTCGAGGTTGAAGGTCAGCAGGGCCGCGACCGCGACGCCGACGAGCATCTGACCGCGGGCGCCGATGTTGAACAGACCGACGCGGAAGGCGAGCGCGACGCCCAGACCGGCGGCGATCAGCGGAGCCGCGAAGCCCAGCGTGTTCGTCAACGGACGGATCTGGGCGGCGAAGTCGGCGCCGCGGGCGTTGAAGATCGCTCCCCGGAACAGCGCCTCGTAGCCGTTGTAGACCGCGTTCCAGGCCGCGACGAACGTGTCGCTCGGCTTGGCGAAGAAGTACCCGGAGGCCTTCTGCACGTCTTCGTTGGTGACGGCGATGAGGATGCCGCCGACGATGAGCGCGAGGACGATCGCCAGGATCGTCGTGACGGCGCTGCCGCGGAGGATCTCCTTGAGGACGACGTTGCCGCGCGGAGGCGGGGGTACCTCGTCCGCGAGGCCCGTGCTGGGCGGGAGCTGCTCCGGAGGCAGCCCCTTCGTGACGTCTCCTGCACCGGGTGTCGCGCCGCTCACGCGGTCACCTCCGCATCGGCCGCTCCGGCCATCATGAGTCCGAGTGTCTCCCGGGGCGTGTCACCGGGGACGATGCCGACGATGGTGCCGCGGTACATGACCGCGATCCGGTCGGCGAGGGCGGCGACCTCGTCGAGCTCGGTAGAGACGACGATCACGGGGATGCCCGCGTCCCGCGTCTCGATGATGCGCTTGTGGATGAACTCGATCGAGCCCACGTCCACCCCGCGGGTCGGCTGCGCCGCGACGAAGAGCCGCAGTTCGCGGCTCATCTCGCGGGCGATCACGACCTTCTGCTGGTTGCCTCCGGAGAGGGTGCCCGCGGGGGTGTCCGGGCCCTGCGTGCGGATGTCGTACTCCGCGATGCGCTCCTTCGCGAAGTCCTCCAGGGCCCCGCGGCGCAGCGTCCCGGCCCGGCTGAACGCGGGATCGTCTGAGCGGTCGAGGATGAGGTTCTCGGCGACCGAGAACCCGGCGACGAGGCCGTCCTCGGTGCGGTCCTCCGGCACGAACCCGACGCCGGCGTCGAGGATGCCGCGGACGCTCTTGCCCACGAGCTCGGTGCCGTCGAGGATGATGTTCCCCTCGACGCGTGCGGCGAGGCCCACGATGGCCTCGACGAGCTCGGTCTGGCCGTTGCCCTGCACACCGGCGACGGCGAGGACCTCGCCGGGTCGCACGGTGAAGTCGACGTCGTCGACGACGATGGCTCCAGTGGCGGTGAGCACGCGGAGGTTGCGGACCTCCAGGCCGCCCTCGCCCAGCCGCGGAGCCTCCTTGTGCACGGTCAGCTCGACCGCGCGGCCGACCATCAGCGAGGCCAGTTCGGCGTTGGTGGCGGTCGGCGAGGCCTCCCCCACCACCCGACCCAGCCGGACGATCGTGATGCGGTCGGCGACCTCGCGCACCTCGCGCAGCTTGTGCGTGATGAAGACGATCGCGGTGCCCTCGTCTCGGAGCTGGCGCATGATGGCCATGAGCTCGTCGGTCTCCTGCGGCGTCAGCACCGCGGTCGGCTCGTCGAAGACGAGGACCTTGGCGTCGCGGGACAGCGCCTTGATGATCTCGACGCGCTGCTGCACACCCACCGGCAGGTCGCCGACGACGGCGTCCGGATCGATGTCGAACCCGAACCGCGCGGCGACCGCGCGCACGTGCTCGCGGGCCTTCGCGATGTCCAGCGTGCCGAGGCCCTTGGTCTGCTCGTGCCCGAGCATGACGTTCTCGGCCACCGTGAACACCGGCACGAGCATGAAGTGCTGGTGCACCATGCCGATGCCGGCGGCCATCGCGTCGCCAGGGCCGCGGAAGTGCTGCACGACGTCGTCGAGGAGGATCTCGCCCTCGTCGGCCTGATACAGGCCGTAGAGCACGTTCATCAGCGTCGACTTGCCTGCGCCGTTCTCGCCGAGGAGAGCGTGGATCTGACCGGGTTCGACCACGAGATCGATGTGGTCGTTCGCCACGAGGCTGCCGAATCGCTTGGTGATGCCGCGAAGTTCGAGCTTCATATCTGCACCTTATCCAGAAGAGTCACCGAGGAGAATCGTCGCCGCCCACAGTGCGGGGCGAGTGGCAGCCTGCGCCACTCGCCCCGTGCTGGGTACGGCTCCGACTCAGCGGGTGGGAGAGTTCTCGGACTCCACCGTGATGTCACCGGAGATGATCTGCTCCTGCAGAGCGGACAGCTCGTCCGTCAGGCCCTCGGGCAGGTCTGCCTCGAAGTCGCCGAAGCCGGAGAGCTTGACGCCCTCGTTCTCGAGCGTGCCGATGTAGGGCTCCGGGTCGAACTCGCCGGCGGCGGCCGCGAGCGTCGCGTCGCGGACGGCCACGTCGATGGCCTTCATGATCGAGACGAGCGTGATGTCGGCGACGCTGGGGTCAGCGACGGCGAGGTCGCTGTCGACACCGAGCATCAGCGTGTCCTTGCCGCTGTCGTTGATCGCCGCTGCGGCGCTCTGGTAGACCGGGCCGCCGACGGGGAGGATGACGTCGACACCCTGGTCGAGCACGCCCTGGGCGGTCTGCTTGGCCGTGTCGTTGGCGTCGAAGCCACCCGTGAAGGAGCCCTTCTGGGTCTCGGCGTCCCAGCCGAAGACCTGGACGTCGGCCGACTTGTCCTCGTTGTACTTCTCGACGCCGAGCTGGTAGCCGTCCATGAAGACCGCGACCGACGGGATCTGCATGCCGCCGAAGGTGCCGACCTTGTTCACGCCGGCCTCCGCGGACCAGGCGGCCGCCGCGTAGCCACCGAGGTAGGCGGCCTGGGCGGTGTCGAAGACGAGGGGCTTGATGTTCGGCGCGTCGGTGGTGCCGTCGAAGTCGTTGTCGGCCCAGTCGTCGATGATCGCGTAGTCGATGTCGGGGTTCGCGAGCGCGGACTCGACCGTGGCGGCGGACAGCTTGAAGCCGACCGAGACGATGAGCGAGCAGCCCTCGGAGACGGCGGTCTCGAGGTTCGGCGCGTAGTCGTTGTCGTTCGCGGACTCGAACTCCAGCGGCTTGATGCCGAGCTCGTCGGCGGCGCTGTCCATGCCCTCCTTGGCCGACTGGTTGAACGACTTGTCGTTCCAGCCGCCGGCGTCGGAGATGAGGCAGGGCTTGAAGTCGGAGTCGACGGGGGCGGATCCGCCCTCGGACTCGTCGGTCGGCGCCTGACCGCAGCCGGCAAGAGCGAAGACGACACCGGCGGCGACCGTCGCGCCGAGCAGCTTCTTGGTGGTGGAGATGGTCACGGATGCCTCCCTCAACGAACCCGCGGCCATCGCGGATCGATCAAAGTTACCTAGTGTTTCGACGTTCGTGCACGTCGGCCCCGGGCGGCCGGGCCAATGGTTACAAAGCTGAAATCAACCCTGCCGATGAGCACGGACCGATGCTCATCAGAGCACGTCGCCCTGTCCGTTGAGTTTCAACGACTCCACCACGCCCTTCACCCGCTGCGCGTTCTCGACCGTCGTGACCAGGAGCGCGTCGGGGGTGTCGACCACGACGATGTCCTGCACGCCGACGAGGCTGATCACGCGGCTGGTCTGGCTGACGAGGATGCCGCTGGCCGCGTCGGTGAGCACCCGGGCGCGGGGTCCGAGGACGGCGAGGTCGTTCTTGCGGCCGTTCGTGATGAGCTTCGTCAGTGACGCGAAGTCCCCCACGTCATCCCAGTCGAAGTGCCCGGGGACCACGGCGAGGCGCCCGCGCCGCGCCGCCGGCTCCGCGACGGCGTAGTCGATCGCGATCTTCTTCAGCCGCGGCCAGATGCGGTCGACGGCGGGCCCGCGGAGCTCCCGGTCGTCCCAGGCCTCGGCGAGCTCGAGCAGACCGGCGTGCAGAGCGGGCTCGTTGGCCGCGAGCTCGTCCAGCAGGACGCTCGCCTTCGCGATGAACATGCCCGCGTTCCACAGGTAGGTGCGCTCGGCGAGGTAGGCCTTGGCAGTCTCCAGATCCGGCTTCTCGACGAAGCTCTCGACGAGGGCCGCCTCCCTGGCGCGCTCGACGACCAGCTCCGGCCCCTTCTTGATGTAGCCGAAGCCGACCGCCGGCTCGGTCGGCGCGATGCCGATCGTGCAGATGTAGCCCTCCCTCGCGACCTCGACGGCGTCGCGGACGGCGAACTCGAAGACCCGCGTGCCCCGGATGACGTGGTCGGCGCTGAACGAGCCGATGATGACGTCCGGGTTGCGCCGGTGCAGCACGGCCGCCGCCAGCCCGATCGCCGCCGCGGACTCGCGGGGCTCGGACTCCAGGAAGACGTTGAGGTCGGCGATCCCCGGCAGCTCCGCCTCGACCGCCGCCCGGTGCGCGCGCCCGGTGACCACCGCGATCCGGTCCGGACCGGCGAGCGGCTCCAGACGGTCCCACGTGTCGCGCAGCAGCGAATGCCCGGACCCGGTGAGATCGTGCAGGAACTTCGGGGCGTCCGCCCGGGACAGCGGCCACAGCCGACTGCCGATGCCGCCGGCAGGGATGACCGCGTAGAAGTCTTCGATCGGCTCGCTCATGCAGGCCAGCGTAGCGGCGGGCCCGACTTAGGCTCCCCTTCGTCGCCCGGGGCGTCCGCGCGGGAATAGGATGGACACCGATCGGGCGTGCCTGACCCTCCTCCAGGCCAGATGTGGACGAAGCAGCGCACGCGACCGAAACACATCGATCCAGGGAGGACGACCGTGTCCACAAGCGCTCGCTTGACACCGTCGATTTCGGAAACCACGTCCAAGACCCCCCGCGGCACCCTCTACCGGGGTCGCGAAGGCATGTGGTCGTGGGTGCTTCACCGCATCACCGGAGTCGCCATCTTCTTCTTCCTGTTGGTGCACGTGCTCGACACGGCGCTGATCAGGGTGTCGCCGGAGGCGTACGACGCGGTCATCGGCACATACAAGAACCCGGTCATGGCGATCGGCGAGGTCGTCCTCGTGGCGGGCATCGTCTTCCACGCCATGAACGGCCTGCGCATCATCGCCGTCGACTTCTGGTCGAAGGGCGCCAAGTATCAGCGCCAGCTCTTCTGGGGCGTGCTGCTCGTGTGGGGCATCATCATGGCCGGCTTCGTCCCGCGCCACCTGATGCTCGCGTTCGCCGGCTTCGGAGGAGGACACTGATGAGCGCCCAGACCGTCGCCGCCCCCGCCCGTCGCCAGCGCGGGATCAACCTCGAGAAGTGGGGCTGGGTCTTCATGCGCGTCTCGGGCGTCGTGCTCGTCGTGCTGATCTTCGGCCACCTCTTCGTCAACCTCATGGTCGGCGAGGGCATCCACGCCCTCGACTTCGCCTTCATCGCCGGCAAGTTCGCCACCCCGTTCTGGCAGTGGTGGGACGTGCTGATGCTCTGGCTCGCACTCATCCACGGTGCCAACGGCATGCGGACGATCGTGAACGACTACGTGACCAACCCCACCGCGCGCAAGGCGCTCGTCTGGGCCCTCGGCCTGGCCGCGGGCCTGCTCATCCTCCTCGGCACCCTGGTCGTCTTCACGTTCGACCCGTGCCTGGGTGTGACCGAGTCGAGCACGCTGTGGGAGACCTGCCAGGCGCAGGGCTAGAAGAAGAGGCAAACGAGAAGTGACTACCCAGACGCAGGATTCCGTCGTCCGTGACGGCGTGCACTACCACCAGTTCGACATCGTCATCGTGGGCGCCGGCGGCGCCGGCATGCGGGCGGCCATCGAGGCCGGCCCCGGCGCGAAGACGGCCGTGATCTCCAAGCTGTACCCGACGCGCTCGCACACCGGTGCCGCGCAGGGCGGTATGGCGGCGGCCCTCGCGAACGTCGAGGAGGACTCCTGGGAGTGGCACACCTTCGACACCGTGAAGGGCGGCGACTACCTCGTCGACCAGGACGCGGCGGAGATCCTCGCGAAGGAGGCCATCGACGCGGTCATCGACCTCGAGAACATGGGCCTCCCCTTCAACCGCACCCCCGAGGGCAAGATCGACCAGCGCCGCTTCGGCGGCCACACGGCCGAGCACGGCAAGACCCCGGTCCGCCGCGCCTGCTACGCCGCCGACCGCACCGGCCACATGATCCTGCAGACGCTGTTCCAGAACTGCGTCAAGCTCGGCATCAACTTCTTCAACGAGTTCTACGTGCTCGACCTCATCACCGTGAAGGACGCGGCGGGCGCGACGCAGATCGCCGGCGTGGTGGCCTACGACCTCGCCACGGGCGAGCTGCACGTCTTCCAGTCCAAGGCCGTGATCTTCGCGACCGGCGGCTTCGGCAAGATCTTCAAGACGACCTCCAACGCGCACACCCTCACGGGCGACGGCGTCGGCATCGTGTGGCGCAAGGGCCTGCCTCTCGAGGACCTCGAGTTCTTCCAGTTCCACCCGACCGGCCTCGCCGGCCTCGGCATCCTCCTCACCGAGGGCGCCCGCGGCGAGGGTGCGATCCTGCGCAACGCCTCGGGTGAGCGCTTCATGGAGCGGTACGCCCCGACGATCAAGGACCTGGCGCCCCGAGACATCGTCGCGCGCTGCATGGTCCAGGAGGTCGCGGAGGGACGCGGCGCCGGTCCTCACAAAGACTACGTACTGCTGGACTGCACGCACCTGGGCGCCGAGGTGCTGGAGACCAAGCTCCCCGACATCACCGAGTTCGCCCGCACCTACCTGGGCGTCGACCCGGTCGTCGAGCCGGTCCCCGTCATGCCGACCGCGCACTACGCCATGGGCGGCATCCCCACCAACAACAACGGCGAGGTGCTCGCGGACAACGACACCGTCGTCCCCGGCCTGTATGCGGCCGGCGAGTGCGCCTGCGTCTCGGTGCACGGCGCCAACCGCCTCGGCACGAACTCGCTGCTCGACATCAACGTGTTCGGCAAGCGGTCCGGCCGCAACGCCGTCGAGTACGTCAAGACGGCCGAGTTCGTCCCGCTGCCGGAGAACCCCGCCGGGTTCGTCTCCGACATGCTCGAGGGCCTGCGCAACAACCAGGGCACCGAGCGGATCGCGGTCCTCCGCAAGACGCTGCAGGACGAGATGGACAAGGGCGCGCAGGTGTTCCGCACGCACGAGTCGCTGCAGCACGTCCTCGGCGTGATCGCGGAGCTCCGTGAGCGCTACAAGAACGTGCACGTCGACGACAAGGGCCACCGGTTCAACACCGACCTGCTCGAGGCCGTCGAACTGGGCTTCCTGCTCGACATCGCCGAGGTCGTCGTCTACGCCGCACAGAACCGCGAGGAGAGCCGCGGCGGACACATGCGCGACGACTTCCCGAAGCGTGACGACGAGAACTACATGAAGCACACCATGGCGTACCTCACGGGCGACCCGCACTCCTCCGACCCGAGCGACCACATCAAGCTCGACTGGAAGCCGGTCGTCTTCACCAAGAACGACAAGGGCGAGTTGAACTACCCGCCGATGGAGAGGAAGTACTGAGCATGTCGAACGCCATCGCCGAAGCGCCGGCCGAGACGACCGAAGACACCGGGATCCAGTCCTTCATCGTCACCTTCAACATCCGCCGGTTCGACCCCGAGGTCGACGCCGAGCCGCACTGGGTCGACTACGACGTGGAGCTCTACTCCACCGACCGCGTGCTCGACGCCCTGCACAAGATCAAGTGGGAGGTCGACGGCTCGCTGACCTTCCGCCGCTCCTGCGCCCACGGCATCTGCGGTTCCGACGCCATGCGCATCAACGGCCGCAACCGCCTGGCCTGCAAGACGCTGATCAAGGACCTCGACATCTCGAAGCCGATCTACGTCGAGGCCATCAAGGGCCTGCCGCTGGAGAAGGACCTCGTCGTCGACATGGAGCCGTTCTTCGCGTCGTACCGCGAGGTGCAGCCGTTCCTCGTCGCGAACTCCGTGCCGGAGAAGGGCAAGGAGCGCACCCAGTCCATCGCCGACCGCGAGATCTTCGACGACACCACCAAGTGCATCCTCTGCGCCGCGTGCACCTCGTCGTGCCCCGTGTTCTGGACCGACGGCCAGTACTTCGGTCCGGCCGCGATCGTCAACGCGCACCGCTTCATCTTCGACTCGCGCGACGACAACGCCGCGGTGCGTCTCGACATCCTCAACGACAAGGAGGGCGTCTGGCGCTGCCGCACGACCTTCAACTGCTCCGAGGCGTGCCCCCGCGGCATCGAGGTCACCAAGGCCATCGCCGAGGTCAAGCAGGCAGTCCTCCGCGGGCGTCCCTGACGCGCCGGCACAGGCAACCACGCGAGAACAGGCGGTCCCGGACGGGGCCGCCTGTTCTCGCGTCTGCGCCTGTTCTCGCTGAGGCAGGCCGGGCGCGCGAAGGCGGGTCCCGCGCTTGGGTAGGGTGGGGGCGTGTCCGAGCCCGGTTCGGCGACCGACGGTCGCCTCGATGCCGCGGTCGAGCGCGCGACCGCGCTGACCCGGCGCACCCTCGGCCTCTTCCCGGTGCGGGTGTGGCGGCACTTCCTGCAGCACAACGGCTTCCTGCTCGCCGCCGGGGTGAGCTATCAGGCGCTGTTCGCCATCTTCGCCGCGATCTACCTCGCGTTCGCCATCGCGGGCCTCTGGCTCGGCGGCAGTGAGGAGGCGGTGAACGGCCTCATCGACATCATCAACAACTACATCCCGAACCTCATCCTCGACGAGGGCGGCGTCTTCACTCCCGCGCAGGTGCAGGAGATCGCCTCGAACACCAGCGGATTCCTCGGCATCACCGGTCTCATCGCCCTCGGCACGGTGATCTGGACCGCGATCGGGTGGGTGACCTTCTCGCGGCGGGCCGTGCGCGACATCTTCGGCCTCGAGCCCGACCGCCGCAGCTACCTCCTCCTCAAGGCGCGCGACCTGCTCGCCGCCCTAATCTTCGGCGTCGCGCTCATCGTCGGCTCTGCCCTCAGCTCCGCCAGCGCCGCGGTCCTCAGCTGGGTGCTGTCGCTGCTGGGCTGGGATGCCGGCTCCGACGGAGTCAACATCAGCATCCGGATCGGCACCGTCCTGGTGTCGTTCGTCCTGCTGACGGGAGCGCTGGCGGCGATGGTGCGCTTCCTCACCGGCACCTCGCTGCACTGGGGCACGATCTGGCCGGGAGCCCTCCTCGGCGGCGCGGCCATGACGGTGCTGCAGTTCGGGGTCGGGTTCCTGCTGAGCTACACGCCGTCGAACCCGCTGCTGGCGACCTTCGCGATCTTCGTCGGACTGCTGCTGTGGTTCCGGGTGAACGGGGTGGTCATGCTCGTCGCCGCCTCGTGGATCGCCGTCGCCGCCCAGGACCGCGACCTCCCGCTCCTGCTGCCGACGGAGGCCGAGCGGCGGGTGGCGGAGCACGCCACGCTGCTCTCCGCGGCACGGATCCGACTGCGCGACGCCCGCGCCGCGCGCGACGGGGCCCCGTGGTACCGGAGCTGGGCGGCCGGACACGCCGTCCGCGCGGCGGAGGACGAGGTCGCGCGACTGGAGGCCTCCGCTCCCCCGCCCGCGCCTCCGACCTCCCCTCTCGCGCAGCGCCTGCTCTCCGAGCTCGATCACCGTCAGAACCGCGATGTCGGCGGTGCTCGTTAGGCTGGAGGAATGCCTCACCTGCGTATCGCCTCGGTCAATGTCAACGGGATCCGGGCGGCCGCCCGCAACGGGATGAGCACGTGGCTGGACGCCGCAGACATCGACATCCTCACCCTTCAGGAGGTGCGCGGGCAGGACGAGCACATCGAGGCCGCCCTCCCCGGCTGGACCTTCGTGCACGACGAGGCCACGGCCAAGGGGCGCGCGGGCGTCGCGATCGCCAGCCGCCTCCCCGCGCTCGCCTCCCGGGCGGACTTCGGCCCGGAGGACTTCGACTCCAAGGGGCGCTGGATCGAGGCCGACTTCCTGATCGGCGACCGTCCGCTCACCGTCGTCAGCGCCTACGTGCACTCCGGCGAGGCCGACACCCCCAAGCAGGACGAGAAGTGGAAGTTCCTCGACGCGTTCGAGGCTCGACTGGCGAGCCTGAACACCGACGGCGCCCTCGCCCTCGTCACCGGCGACCTCAACGTGGGGCACCGCGAGCTCGACATCAAGAACTGGCGCGGCAACCGCACCAAGGCCGGCTTCCTGCCGCGCGAGCGCGCCTACTTCGATCGCTTCCTCGGTGAGGCCGGGACATCGGTCACCGGCGTCGACGGCTCGGTCGGCACGGGCCTGGGCTGGGTCGACGTCGGACGTCGCTTCCACGGCGAGGTGGACGGGCCGTACACCTGGTGGTCCATGCGCGGGAAGGCCTTCGACAACGACTCGGGATGGCGCATCGACTACCACCTGGCCACGCCCGCTCTCGCCGAGCGCGTGCAGGCGTACCACGTGGCCCGTGCGGCCGCGTACGACCAGCGCTGGAGCGACCACGCGCCGGTCGTCGTCGACTACACCTACTGACCCGGTTCCGGCCGCTCGGAGGGCGACGGATCCGACTCCCGGTACCATCCGCGGTACTCCAGCACGGTGCCGAGCACGGGGTTCACGGCGCGCATGTCGATCGTGCGCCGGCGGTGCTCGGCGTCCCAGCCGTCGACGAGGTCCACGCGCACGCCGAGCGGTCCGGGCAGAGCGAACCGCCGCCCGAACAGCCGCAAGGCGACCCGGACGGTACGCATCCGCAGGAAGCCCTCCGCCGTCACACTGCACTCCTCGATGAGCTCCACGCGGCCACGGGCGCCGAGGAGATTCCGCACCAGCCCCGGCCGCACGCTCACCGTCAGCCGGTCCACGATCCGTGCCGTCCGACCGGGGAAGAGGAACTCGCGGGTGGAGTCGAGCGTCGCGCGGCCCGTCGCCGCGCGCCCGGTCGTCGTGCGCAGCACGAACGGCACGTCCCGCCCCGACGTCGGCACCAGCAGCCCCGGTCCCACGATCGGACGAGCGAGGGCCGCCCAGCGGCCGAACCGGCTCCCCGCGACCGCGAACACGCCCTCCGCGTGCCCCGCCGAGACGGGAGCACGGTACTGCGCGAGGATCTCCGGGTGGAGGCGCTCCGCCTCCGTGCCCAGGGCGTCGAGGAACACCTGTCCGCGTCTCAGGGGCATGCCGTCCGTCATGACGTCAGCGTAGGGGATCCGACGGCGCCGGGCACCGCGGCGCGGGCGCATAGGATTGACGGGTGAACAAGCCTCGCCTCTACTCCGGAATGCAGCCCTCCGCCGACTCCCTCCAGATCGGCAACTACATCGGCGCGCTCCTGCAGTGGCGGGAGCTCCAGACCTCGTATGACGCGTTCTTCTCCGTCGTCGACCTGCACGCCCTCACGGTCGCCCAGAACCCGGCCGAGCTGCGCGAGAAGACCCGCCGGACCGCCGCGCAGTACATCGCCGCGGGCATCGAGCCGTCGCAGTCGACGCTGTACGTGCAGTCGCACGTCCGTGCGCACGCCGAGCTCGCCTGGATCCTCAGCACGATCACCGGCTTCGGCGAGGCCGGACGCATGACCCAGTTCAAGGACAAGTCGGCCCGCTACGGCGCTGATGCGACCAGCGTCGGCCTCTTCACCTACCCGGTACTCATGGCCGCCGACATCCTGCTGTACCAGACCGATGTCGTGCCGGTCGGAGACGACCAGAAGCAGCACGTCGAGCTCACCCGCGACCTCGCGGAGCGCTTCAACTCGCGGTTCGGCGAGACCTTCACGGTGCCCGTCCCGGTCATCCAGAAGGAGACGGCGCGCATCTACGACCTGCAGAACCCGACGGCCAAGATGTCGAAGTCGGCCGAGAGCGACGCCGGTGTGCTGTGGATGCTCGACGACCCGGCGAAGTCGGCGAAGAAGATCATGCGCGCGGTGACCGACAACGAGGGCACCGTGCGGTTCGATCGCGAGGCCAAGCCGGGCGTCTCGAACCTGCTCACCATCTACGCCGCGCTGACCGGACGCCAGATCCCCGCGATCGAGGACGAGTACGCGGGCCGCGGATACGGCGACTTCAAGAAGGGCCTCGCCGAGGTCGTCGTGGAGGAGTTCGCTCCGGTGCGCAGCCGTGCCCTCGAGCTCCTCGACGACCCGGCGGAGCTGGACCGGATCCTCGCCGAGAACGCCGCCCGCGCCGACGCCGTGGCCGATCGCACGCTGTCCGACGTGTACGACCGCGTCGGACTGCTGCGCCGGGTGTGAGCCGCGGCCGAGCCTAGGATGACATCGTGACCGACCCGCAGCTTCCCCTTCCGCCCGGCGCCGTGCCGCCCCTTCCCTCGGTCCCGCAGGAGCCGGTATCCGGTGCGGTCCCGCCGCCCGCGTATCCGTCGACACCGCCGGCCGCTCCGGCACCGTACCCGCCCGCGTATCCGCCGGCACCCCCTGCCGCGCCTCCCGGCGCGTATCAGGTGCCTGTGGGCGGCTACGCGGCACCGTCCGGCTCGTACACCGCACCGGATGCCGCGCCGAAGCCCTCGGGGTTCCTCGGCCTGATCGCTCTCGGCCTCTCGATCCTCGCGGCCGTCGTCATGCCGATCATCGGCGGCGTCAGCGCCTTCGAGGTCGGCCGCCGCATCCCGCAGGGCGTCAGCGGCTCCACGAGCGATCTCGGGTTCCTGTCCCCCGCGCGGGACCAGGTGCTGTGGACGGAGCTGTCCTTCTGGGCCGGCACGGTGTTCGGCATCGCCGCGATCGTACTCGGCATCATCGCGATCCGCCGGAAGCGGGGGCGCGGAGCGGGCATCGCCGCGCTCATCGTCGCCGTCCTCGGCGCGATCATCTTCTTCGTCGCCGTCTTCACCGCTTTCGCCGTCGGCGGGGCGGCGGAGTACGCCACCTTCACCACCTGACGCGCCGCGCGCGCCGGAACCTCAGCGGGGGGCGTGGTGCTTCTGCTGTGCGGCGAGCAGTCCTTCGTCGACGAGGAGCTCGACGGCGTCGGCCGCGTCGCCCACGAGCAGGGGCAGGTTCGCGCGCTCGTCCTTGCCGAACGGGGAGAGCACCCAGTCGGCCGGGTCCTGACGCCCCACCGGGCGACCGATGCCCACGCGCACCCGGGGGAAGTCCGGGCTCGTGAGCGCTCGCGCGATGTCGCGGACGCCGTTGTGCCCGCCGTGGCCTCCCCCGGTCTTGAGCTTGACCGTGTCGAACGGGATGTCCAGCTCGTCGTGCACGACGACCACGTGATCGAGGGGGACGGAGTAGAACCGGGCGAGCGCCGCGACGGGCGTGCCCGAGACGTTCATGAACGTGTTCGGCTTCGCGAGCACGAGCTTGTCGGCGCCGGGGCGGAGCCAGGTCTCCACGACCCGCGCGCCCCCCTTGTGCTCCCGGAAGCTCTCGCCGCGGCGGGCTGCGAGCTCGTCGACGACCATCTGGCCGATGTTGTGGCGGGTCGCCTCATAGCGGGGTCCGGGGTTGCCGAGACCGACCACGAGCCAGGTCGCTGCCATTCCTCGTCCTCTCTCGCCGGAGCCGTCGCCCCGGTCAGGATACGACGGAGGGGACGCGATCCGATCGCGTCCCCTCCGTGATGAAGCAGGCGGAGATCACTCCGCGGCGGCCTCCTCGGACGCCTCGGCGGCACCCTCGGCGGACTCGCCCTCGGTCTCCTCGTCCTCGACCGGAGCGGCCGGGACGGAGATGGCGACCACGAGGACCTCGGCGTCGGTGAGGAGCGTCGAGCCCTTCGGGAGGGTGACGTCGGCGGCGGTGATGTGCGCGCCCTCCTCGAGACCCTCGACCGAGACCTCGATGTTCTCGGGGATGTGCGTGGCCTCGGCCTCGACCTGGATGGTCGTGGCGTCGAGGTTGACGATGGTGCCGGGGGCCGGCTCGCCGGTCACGACGACGGGGACGTCGATGGCGACCTTCTCGCCCTTCTTCACGACCAGGAGGTCGATGTGCTCGATGATCTGGTGCACCGGGTCCTTCTGCACGTCCTTGACGAGGGCGAGCTGCGAGGTGCCCTCGATGTCGAGGTCGAGCAGCGCGTTGGCGCGGCGGATGATCAGGGAGACCTGGTGACCCGGCAGCGCGACGTGCACGGGCTCGGTGCCGTGGCCGTAGATGACCGCGGGGATCTTGCCGGCGGCGCGCAGACGACGGGCGAAGCCCTTGCCGAAGCTGCTGCGCAGCTCGGCGTGGACCGTGGTGTCTTCAGACATGAGGTTCTCCTTCGGGCACGCAGCGAAGGCGCCGCGCGGTGGTCTTGGAATTGTGGACTCGAACGCGGACGCGTGAGGAAAGCCACCGGGCTTGCTTCGCCGCGTCGATCACGGACGTCCGCGCACGCGCAGAAGCGTCCCTCGCCGAGGTACGACTCCATGGTACCGGATGACCCGATAGGCTGAGGACACCGGTCCCCTCTGCAGAAATTCGGAGTACCTCCATGCTCGACGCCGCGTTCCTCTCTCACGTCCTCCTCTGGGTGATCGGCGCCATGTCGCTGTGCGCCGCCGTCGCGACCGGCGCCGCCCTGTTCTCCCTCGGCCGCTCGGGCTACCGCAAGGACTGAGCGTCCCCCGGCGCTCTCGTGATCGCGATGAGCGCCTTCCGGATCGCCGCCACCTCGCGCCTCAGCGGAAGCGCGGCATCGACGCGGAGCCCGACCTCGTCGTCCCGCAGCGGTTCCCACTCGTCGAGCTGGGAACCGAGCAGCGAGGCCGGCATGAAGTGATCGGGCCGATCGCCCAGCCGTCGTGCGAGCGTCTCCCGTGCCACGCCGAGCTCGACGAAGACGGCGTCCGGTGCCTCCGCCCTGATGGCATCCCGGTAGTGCCGGCGCAGCGCCGAACAGGCGACGACGATGCGCGTCTCGGCGGCGAGCGTCCGTCCGACCACGCGGAGCCACGGCATCCGGTCGTCGTCGTCGAGAGGGATGCCCGCCGCCATCTTCTCGACGTTGGTGAGCGGATGCAGGTCGTCCCCGTCCACGAAGCGCGCCCCGAGCTCCTCGGCCAGCGCCGCGCCCACCGTCGACTTCCCGGAGCCGCTGGGCCCCATCACGACGATGCGCACGCTCATGCCCGTCGCCTCCCGGCTCAGTAGAACTCGACCGTGTCGACCACGGCACGCAGCTCCCGGCCGTCGAGCAGCCGGGTGGCGTTCTCGGCGAACCTCCGTGCGATGCGCTCCTCCTCCTTCGAGCTCAGAGCCGCCGTGTGCGGGCTGACGAGGACGCGGGGGTGTGTCCAGAGCGGCGAGTCGGCGGGCAGCGGCTCCTGCTCGAAGACGTCCAGCCCGGCGAAGCCGACGCGGCCATCGTCGAGCGCGGCGAGAAGCGCCGTCTCGTCGACGACGCTGCCGCGTCCGACGTTGGTGAGGATGACCCCGGGCTTCACGGCCCGGAGGACCTCCTCCCCGATGAGGTGCCTGGTCTGCTCCGTGCCCGGCAGGGTGACGACGATCGCGTCGACTTCGCCCACCGCGTCCACGAGCTCGTCGGGCGCGATGAGACGGTCGACACCCTCGACCGCGCGGCCGGAGCGGCTGGTTCCCCACACCCGGGCGCCGAGCGCGTGGAAACGGCGGGCGCACTCCGCGCCGATGCCGCCGATTCCGACGACGAGCACGGTCATCTCGTCGACCTGACGCATCTCCCAGCGGTCGGGCCAGGTGCGCTTCCGCTGGTCGTCGAGCAGCCGCGGGAGGTCCTTCGCCCCGGCGAGCACCGCGAAGAGCGCGAACTCGGCCAGCGTTCCGCCGTGGACGCCCGCGCTGGTGGTGAAGACGATGCGGTCGAGGTCGGCGCGGTCGAGTCCCGCCGCCTTGACGGTGCTGCCGCCCCCGGCCGCCGTGGTCATGACCCAGCGCAGTCCCGGATTGGCGGATACCGTCCGCGCCAGCGCCTGCGGGTCGACATCGGGGATGCCGAAGAGCACGTCCGCGGAGTCGACGAGATCGTCGAACGCGCGCTGCTGTTCCGGGGTCCGGCTGAACTCCGGGTCTCCCGACCAGTCGGCAGGGCCGCGCATAGGAGGCACGAGCGCCGCATCGTGGACGACCTCGAGACGCGGCTCGAGCTCTTCGATGAGCCCGCACAGCTCCTCCGCCAACGGCACCGCGACGACGGCGCGGACCTTCTTCTCGGACTCCGTCACGACCGACTCCCTCCAGCTCCTGTGCTCTCCTCAGCGTAGAGGTCCCGAGCGTCCCGGCCGCCCGGCACCGCGGACGATGACCGGGTCGCGTCACGGGTGCGCCTCGATCCGCCCTACAGCGATACGCTGAACTCAACCCTTCTTCACGATCGAGGAGCCTTCCGTGCCCGAAGCATCAGCGAACATCGGAGTCGTCGGACTCGCCGTCATGGGGTCGAACCTCGCCCGCAACCTCGCGAGCCGCGAGGGCAACACCGTGGCGATCTTCAACCGCAGCTACGAGAAGACGCAGACCCTCCTCGACGAGCATCCCGAGGCGGGCTTCATCCCGGCGAAGACCTACCAGGAGTTCGCCGATTCGCTGCAGAAGCCGCGTACCGCCATCATCATGGTCAAGGCCGGAGCTCCGACCGACGCCGTGATCGACTCTCTCGTCGAGGTCTTCGAGCCGGGCGACATCATCGTCGACGGCGGCAACGCCTACTTCCCGGACACCATCCGCCGCGAGAAGGCCGTCCGCGAGACCGGCATCAACTTCGTCGGCGCCGGCATCTCCGGCGGCGAGGAGGGGGCCCTCACCGGCCCCTCGATCATGCCGGGCGGCTCCGACGAGTCCTGGGTCACGCTCGGGCCCATCCTGAAGTCCATCGCCGCGGTCGCCGAGGGCGAGCCCTGCGTGACGCACGTCGGCCACGACGGCGCCGGCCACTTCGTCAAGATGGTGCACAACGGCATCGAGTACGCCGACATGCAGCTCATCGCCGAGGCGTACGACCTCATCCGGCGCGGCACCGGCAAGACGCCCGCGGAGATCGCCGAGATCTTCGCCGAGTGGAACCGCGGCGAGCTGGAGTCGTACCTCATCGAGATCACCGCCGAGGTGCTGCGGCAGGTCGACGCGTCCACCGGCAAGCCGCTGGTCGACGTCATCCTGGACCAGGCCGGCGCGAAGGGCACCGGCGCCTGGACCGTGCAGACCGCGCTCTCCCTGGGCGTGCCGGTCTCGGGTATCGCCGAGGCGACGTTCGCCCGCTCCCTCTCCTCGCACCCCGAGCAGCGCGCGGTCGCCGCGGCGCTTCCCGGCCCGGACGAGGAGTTCACGGTCCCGGCCGACGAGGTCGACGCCTTCGTCGAGGACGTCCGCCTGGCGCTCTACGCCTCCAAGATCGTCGCCTACTCGCAGGGCTTCGACGAGATCCGCGCCGGTGCCGCCGAGTACGGCTGGAACATCGATCTCGGTGCGATCTCCAAGATCTGGCGCGGCGGCTGCATCATCCGTGCACAGTTCCTGAACCGGATCGCGGACGCGTACGCCGAGACCCCCGACCTGCCGGTGCTGATGACGGCTCCGTACTTCGCCGAGGCGCTCACCCGCGGCCAGGCGGCATGGCGCCGCGTGGTGGTCACGGCGGCGCAGTCCGGCATCCCGGCTCCCGCCTTCTCGTCGTCGCTGTCGTACTACGACGGCATCCGCGCCGACCGCCTCCCGGCCGCTCTGGTGCAGGGTCAGCGCGACTTCTTCGGTGCGCACACCTACAAGCGCATCGACAAGGAGGGCACCTTCCACACGCTGTGGTCCGGCGATCGCTCTGAGATCGAGGCCGAAGACACGCACTGACCTCGGGTCTACGAAGGGCCGGGCACCGCAGGGTGCCCGGCCCTTCGTGCGTCAGACGAGGATGTTGTGGTTGCGGCGGAACACGTTCTGCGGGTCCCACTGCGCCTTCACCGCCCGCAGACGCGCGTAGCCGTCGCCGTCGTACATCCCGGACACCGCGTCCGGCCGCTCGCGGTCGACGAAGTTGCTGTACTCGGCGAGGCGGCGCCCGACGATCCGCTGCGCGTCGGCGGCGGCCTTCTCACGCTGCTGCTCGTCGAGCATCCCGGGGACGTCGAAGGCACCGGCCATGACGAACCACGTGGCGCTGCGCGCCGGGAAGGCCGTCTCCTCCTGCGGCACGTCGCCGAACGCCCCGCCGAGGGACCGGAGGAAGACGACCGAGGCGGGGTACTCCCGCCGATAGGCCACCAGCCGATCGATCGTCTCGTCGTCGAGATCGGCGACGAGACCGTTCCCGCCGAGGAACCCGGGAGGGGCGGGGGCCTCGCCGCCCTCGGGCTGCGGCATCTCCATCAGGATGTCCCGGTAGGCGGGCTCGGTGATCTCCGTCGTGACACCGTCGAGCGCGGTGATCGGCGCCAGTTCCACGCGCAGCGCTTCCGGGTCGGGCGCCGCCCATACGGAGGTCAGCCGGGCACCGGCCGGAGCACTCGGGTCCATGGGCGGCACGTCCATGTACGTGACGGTGAGCTCGCGCGGGGCGTCGCGGAGGAGTTCGCGCGCGGCCCGGAGCACGGCGGTCGCGTCGCCGTCGACGACGGACTCGGCCAGCGCGATCCCCGGCAGGCGATGCGCGTCGAAGTCGAAACGGGTGACGATGCCGAAGTTGCCGCCACCGCCGCGCAGCGCCCAGAACAGGTCGGGATGCTGCGTGGCCGAGACCTCCACCACTTCTCCGCTCGCGGTGACGACCTGGGCGCCGACGAGCTGATCGACGGCGAGGCCCCAGGCGCGCACCATCCAGCCGATGCCGCCGCCGAGCGTGAGACCGCCGACACCGACGCTGGCCGTGTCGCCGGAGCTCAGGGCGAGGCCGTGGCCGGCGAGGGCTGTCGCGACATCGCCCCAGACCGCACCGCCACCGATGCGCACGGCGGTGCCGTCGACCTCGATCGAGGAGAGCTCCCCGAGTTCGAGCCGCAGACCGGGAGCGGAGGCGTGGGACCAGGGCCCGTGGCCGCCGGAGACGACGGTCAGGGGGACCGCCTCCTGCGCGGCGGCGCGGACGAGCGCGGCGACCTCGGAGACGGTGGAGGGACGGTGGACGGTGGGCTGTGCGGATTCGACGTGGTCGACCATGAGCACACGGTAGACCCGGGGTCGGACATCGCGGAAGAGGGGCGGCCCACCGTCCGCCCCTCCCCCGCGCCGCCCGCTATCGGGTGATGTCCCTCACCGTCCCCTGCGTCAGACGCAGCCTTTTCGTCGCCCGCCGCGCCACCGCGGAGTCGTGCGTGACGACGACCATCGTGATGCCCTCCGCGCAGAGGCGTTCCAGCAGGTCGAGGATCTCGTCGCGCATCCTCTCGTCGAGGTTGCCCGTCGGCTCGTCCGCGAGCAGCACCCGGGGGCGCTTCACGATCGCCCGCGCGATCGCGACACGCTGCTGCTGTCCGCCGGACAGCTCCGCGGGACGATGGTCTCCGCGGTCCGCCAGGCCGACGTGGGCGAGAGCGGCGGCGACCCGGGTGCGTCGTTCCGCCGGGTCGATGCCGAGCGGCTCCAGGGCCATGTCGACGTTCTCCGCCGCCGTCAGCGTGGGGATCAGGTTGAACCCCTGGAAGACGAAGCCGATCTCCTGCGCGCGGATCCGCCCCAGCTCCGACGGCGAGGCCGACGACAGTTCACGGCCGTCCAGCTGCAGCGTCCCGGAGGTCGGGGTGTCGAGCGCCCCCAGCAGCTGCAGCAGCGTCGACTTGCCCCCTCCGGTCGGCCCCTGGATCGTGACGAAGGCGCCGGGCATGATCTCCAGGTCGACGCCGGTGAGTGCCGTCACCGTCCGTCCCCTCCGCGTATAGGTGCGGGTGACGCCCGTCGCCCGGTACAGCGGGGTCGCCGCCGACGAGGCCGGAACGCGGGCCTCCGAATCCGTCATCGTGGTCATCTCGGTCTCCTTCTCTCCTATGTGGTTCGCGACGCCGCTCATGCGACGGACCGCAGGGCCTCGGCGGGGCTCAGTCGCGCCGCCCGCCAGCCTCCGAAGGCGCCGGCGACGAGCCCGCCCAGCACCGCGAGGCCCACGGCGGCGACGAGCACCCAGGGGGTCAGCGGTGCCTGCAGCACGATGTCGGTGGCGATCTCCGCGCCCGGGGCCATGCCGCCGGGGCCACCGAAGCCGCCTCCTCCCTCCGGGCCTCCGCCGACGGCCGCGGAGCCGGCGGCCACGGTCGGCTGCGCGACGGTGATGATCAGGATCCCGGCGAGGCCGAGCACGAGACCTGCCGCTCCTCCGAGGAGTCCCTGCACCATCGACTCCCCGGCGACCTGACGCACGACGCGGCCGTTCGACCACCCCATCGCCTTCAGGGTGCCGAACTCGCGGGTGCGGCGGCCGACGCCGGAGAGCGTGAGGAGCACCGAGAGCAGCACGGCGACGGCGAGGACGATGATCGACAGCCAGGTGCCGAGGTTCGTGACGAGCGCCGTCGCGTTCGAGAGCGAGCCGGACACGGTCGCGGCGAGCTCGGACTGCGAGGAGACGGTGGCGTCGGGAAGCTCCTCCGCCAGGGTCGTCTGCACCTCGTCGATGGACGCCGCCGAATCCGCCTGCACGTACACCGTGGAGATCACGTCCTCCACCCCGGCCAGCTCCTGCGCGGTGTCGAGCGGGAGGTAGACGTCCGCCGCGGTGTCTGCGGCATCCGACGCCGAGGCGAGGAGGCCGACGACCTCGACGTCGGAGCCCGCGACGTCCAGGGTGTCGCCGACGGCGATGTCCTCGCTCGCGGCGTACGTGCTGTCCACCAGCGCGACGAGGGCTCCGCTGTCGTCGGCGTCCAGCCCACGCCCCTCGCCGATCTCGGCGGAGGCCAGCGGGCCGACCTCCGACGCGGACGGGTCGATGCCGAGGACGGTGAACGAATCGATGCCGAACGCACCGCCTCCACCCCCGCCACCACCCTGCGGAGGGGCCTGGCCCTCCGCGGGCGCCTCGCCACCCTCCGCACCGTCCTGCCCGCCGAAGCCGCCGCTCGGCAGCTCACCGGAGAAGGTCGAGTTCGTCAGGCTCAGCGCACCGGTCGCGGCGGCGACGCCGTCGGTACCGGCCACCGTGTCCAGCACCGCGGCATCGAGCGTCGTCCGGCCGAAGTCCGTGCGCAGGGTCGACTGCTCCAGGGTCGTGGTCTCGCCGTCGCTCTCTCCCGCGTCCTCGTCGAACTCGAACCGCGGCCCCGTCCCGTCGCCCGGTTCCGCGGCCGCACCCGTGACGGTGAGATCCGTCCCGACCCCGTACACCGCCGCGAGCGACTGCGCCTGGGCGTCGCGCACACCGGTCGTCAGGGCGTTCACCACGATCACGAGTCCGATCGCGATCGCGAGACCGATGGCCACGATCGCCGTCTGCTTCTTGCGGCCCGCGAGTTCGCGCCGCAGATATCGTCCGTACATGTCTCTCCTCCCGCCGCGACGATCGCGGCGCGGAACCGACGCTAGGGACGGCCGTTATGCGGATTCGAGGGACGGATGATGAGGGTTCTATGAGGCGGACATCTCCCAGAGAACCCATAGCCCGCTCCATAGAAATCACATAGGAACTTCCGCAGAATAGAGGCATGACCAGCGACCTGCCCGAACTGCGCCGCCCCGACGGCTCCCCTCTGCGCATCCTCGCCGTGGACGACGAGCAGATGCTCACCGATCTGCTCGCCATGGCCCTGCGCATGGAGGGCTGGGAGGTGCGCACCGCCTCCTCCGGTCTCGAGGCGATCCAGGTCGCGAAAGAGTTCGAGCCGGACGCCCTCGTGCTCGACATCATGATGCCCGACCTCGACGGGATGGCCGTGCTCAAGCGCCTCCGCGAAGCGGGCAATCTCGTCCCCGTCCTGTTCTTGACGGCGAAGGATGCCGTGGGCGACCGCGTCGCCGGGCTCACCGCCGGGGGCGACGACTACGTGACCAAGCCCTTCAGCCTGGAGGAGGTGATCGCCCGGCTCCGCGCGATCATCCGGCGCACCGGACACGCCAGCGCCGACGACGGGCAGTCGATCCTCCGGGTCGCCGATCTCACGCTCAACGAGGACAGCCACGAGGTCGTCCGGGACGGCGTGGAGATCGAGCTGACCGCGACCGAGTTCGAACTGCTGCGCTACCTCATGCGCAACGAGCGCCGGGTGCTGTCCAAGGCGCAGATCCTGGACCGCGTCTGGAGCTACGACTTCGGCGGCAAGTCGTCGGTCGTGGAGCTCTACATCTCCTACCTCCGGAAGAAGATCGACGCCGGGCGCACGCCCCTCCTGCACACCGTGCGCGGCGTCGGCTACATGATCAAGGCCCCGCAGTGAGCGGAGCGACGGTGACGCGACGGCCCATGAGCCTGCAGACGCGGCTGATGACCGCGGTGATCGGGTTCGTGTCGCTGATCCTCGTCATCGTCGCCGTCATCACCAGCGCCACCCTCGGCAGCACGCTCGAGGACCAGCTCGACAACAAGGTGAAGAGCTACGCCGCGACGATCCGGGATCGGATCGTGGAGGGCGTCGCGCCGTCCGAGGCCACCGTCGACAACATCCTGTATCGCCTGGACCCCATGCCCGGACTTCTGCTGTCGCTCGGCAGCCCCATCGCGGGGCCGAGCGGCGTCGCCTTCGAGGACAGCCGCGGGGCGCTGAACAGCACGCCGCAGCCGCTCACCCCCGGTCAGCTGCAGCAGCTCTACGGAACGGTCGCACTCGGCACCCCCGCCACGGTCTCCTTCGACGGCCTCGGCTCGTATCGGGTCGTCGCGACCACCGCGAGCAACGGCGTCGTCGTCGTCACCGGGCTCCCGCGCGACGACATCCAGCATCAGCTCACGCAGCTCCTCACCGTGATCCTGCTCGCGACGGCGGGCGGCCTGATCCTCCTCGCCCTGACGACGGCGGTCACGATCCGTGTCGGGCTGCGGCCGCTGCGGGCGGTTGCGGCGACCGCGACGAGAGTCGCCAATCAGCAGCTCGACCGCGGCGAGGTCAGCATCACCGAGCGCGTGCCGGCGAGCGAGGCCGATCCGCGGACGGAGACCGGGCTCGTCGGCGCCGCACTCAACAAGCTCCTCGACCACGTGGACACGTCCCTCTCGGCGCGGCAGAAGAACGAGGAGCAGATGCGCCGGTTCGTCGCCGACGCGAGCCATGAGCTGCGTACGCCCCTGGCTTCCATCCGCGGCTACTCGGAGCTCTCGTTGCGGGCGCTGCGTCAGGCACCGGAGACGACGAAGGAAGACGCGGTCATCGAGGGCACGACCTCCTCCTTGGAGCGCATCCAGGCGCAGTCGCTGCGCATGACACGGCTCGTGGAGGACCTGCTGCTCCTCGCCCGTCTCGACGAGGGACGCGAACTCGTGTACGGAACGGTCGACCTCGCCCAGCTCGCCCTCGAGGGCCTCTCGGATGCGCGGCCGACGGCGGTCGATCATCACTGGAACATCGAGGTGCCGGACGAGCCGGTCACCGTCGTCGGGGATGCCGGGCGGCTGCATCAGGTCGTCGCGAACCTGCTGGCCAATGCCAGGACCCACACCCCCGCGGGGACCACGGTGACGCTGAGCGTGGCCCGGGAGGGCGACGAGGCCGTGCTCCGCGTGCACGACGACGGCCCGGGGATCGATCCCGCCCTCCGCGATGAGCTCTTCGCCCGTTTCGCCCGCGGGGACAGCTCCCGCGCCCGGCAGACCGGAGGGACCGGGCTCGGTCTCGCGATCGTCAAGGCCATCGTGGAGGGCCACCACGGCCGCATCTCGGTCGACAGCGAGCCCGGCGACACGACCTTCACGGTCCGGATCCCGATGACTCCTCCCGGCGAGACCCCCGACGCCTGACCCAGGGGTTCCTTCTACCCCGCTCAGCTGCACGACCGGAACCCGCCCGCACGACCGATCCGTTCACACCCTCGTGCACCCGTTCCCCGGTCGCGCAGGTGTCCCCCGGTCGTGCACCCGTCCCCCGGCCGTGCACCCATCCCATCGGCACGATCCGGGGGCGGATGCACGACGAGGCCGGGGATTCCGTCGTGCGGGTGTCGCGGGGTCGTGCAGGTGTCGCAGCGTCCCCGGGCCGAGGGGACGAAAGACGATCCGGGTCAGTAGCCGGCGAAGGCGTCCGTGGTGAGGGAACGGGCCTTCTGCAGCGCGGGCGCGAGGTCGGCGATGAGCCGCGGCGGCCCGGAGATGAAGGCGTGCCGCGCCGAGAGGTCCCCCACCGCGTGCTCCAGGGTCTCCGCGTCCAGGCGGGCCCCCTGCGCCCAGGTCCAGTGCGCGGGGAGGCCGGCCGGCTCGTCGCGGGTGAACACGACCGCGCGCACACCCGTCGCGGCGAGCTCGTCGCGGAAGGCGAGCTCCTCCGCCGAGGACGCCACGTAGACGAGGACGATGTCACGCCGCTCCCCCGTCGCCTGGAGCTGCCGGAGCTGCGACACGAACGGAGTCACACCGATGCCGGCCGCGACCATGAGCACCGGCTGCTCGCCGCGCGGGAGGATGAAGTCGCCCCAGGTTCCGGTCACGGCGAACGTCGCACCGGGCTCGGCCGCCGCAAGAGCCCGCTTGTAGCTCGACGGGTGCTGCTGGTCGCCGTTCTTGTACGCGATGCGAAGGGTCGGAAGGTCGGCCGGAGCGGACACGATGCTGAACTCGCGGCGCGTCCCGCGCGCGTCCGGCCGTCGGTGCGGCACGTCGAGCTCGAGATACTGCCCGGGGAGGAACCGCACGCGGCCCTTCGCCCGGAAGGTGAGCTCCTGGGCGGTCGGCGTCACGGAGGTGCGGCTCTCCAGGACGAGACGCACGGACCCGCGGAGCGCGAACGCGAAGGCCACGAGGTTCCCGATGAGCAGTGCGCGCTCCTGCCCGAGCGTGAACAGACCGGCCACCGAGATCGGCCAGCCCGCGAGCACGCCCACCACGACGGCGACGACGAGCTGCTGCCGACGACGCGGCGGGAGCGTCAAGGGCTCCGACAGCATGAACGCGCCGAGGAAGAGGAACGGCGACTGGAGCACCGCGAACGACAGCGCCGTCACGGCGTCGAAGGCCACGTCGAACTGTACGGCCTGCACCGCCTGCCGCACGATCGAGGTGGCGACGGCGACGACGAGGAAGAGCAGGACGACCCCGACCTTCTCCGTACGCCAGAGCACGGCGAGCCCGAGGAGGACGACGGGGATAACGAGCACCGGCGTGCCGACCCACCAGGAGGACGAGGTGCCGAGCCAGCTGAACGCCCCGAACGCCCCCAGGATCGACACGACCGCGGCACCGAACGCCGCCGGGTTGAAGATGTGGCGTCCTCGCCAGGCGATGAGGTACTTGGACACGCTGGCCACCGCGCCCGCGATGGCGAGGCCGAGCAGTGCCGACGGCTCGATGCCGGGACGCAGCACGAACAGCAGGATGAGGGCTGTGACGAGTGAGGACTCCACGCGCCAGGGCAGGCGGAGCAGGCGCTGCGCGACCGCGTCCACGGCCGAAATCACGACCGCGAGCACGAGGAAGGATGCCACCAGCTCCACCGGCGTCGGAGAGACGATCACCCCGAGCAGGGACAGCACGAGCGCGATGAGCGCGAGGGCCGTCAGCGCGAACAGCACGAGACGGTACATCGACAGTGAGCCGAGCACGGCGAGGACGCGCTGGCGTGCGGCGGCGAAGGCGGTGGTCATGGTGTCCTGTCTCCCACGGTTCCGGCGGCTCGCGCAGGAGCTGCGGTGAAGAGCTCGGCCCGGCAGCCGGGCGAGCGCTGCACACGGCCGTCGGTGGTCATGCGCACCCATTCGACGCCCCAGCGGGCGGCCAGCTCCGGGCCGCCGTCGAAGAACAGCGCGGTGGCCACGGCATCCGCCGTCATCGCCTCCGGGGCGAGTGCCCACGTCGCCGCCCAGGTGCGGACGGGCTGTCCCGTCCGCGCATCGAGCACGTGGTGGAGGCCCTCGCCCCAGGCCCGTCGATTGACGGCCGAGGCGCACAGCGCGCCGTCGGTGATCTCGACGACGCCGATCGCCTTCCGCGCATCGAACGGGTGCTCGAGAGCGACGCGCACGCCGGCGCCGCGCACCCGGATGTCTCCGCCGGCATCCACGACCACGTCCCCGGGGACGACCGCCAGCACCGCCATGACCCGGTCGACGAGACGCCCCTTGCCGAGGGCGCCGACATCGAGCAGGGCGGGCGCAGGGGCGTCGATCGCCCCGGCGGACCACGTGAGCCGCGAGGTCCAGGACGCGGGAGCCGGGCGGGGATCGCCGGCCTGCAGCGAGTAGGTGGCGTCGTAGCCGAGGGCGACAAGGCTGTCGGCGACCAGCGGATTCACCGCACCGGCCGTGGCCGCGTCGAGATCGCGATAGGCGTCAAGCATCGGCCCCGCGTCCGGCGAGGACAGGCGACCGCCGGAGCGTCCGAGACGCACCACGTCGGAGTCGTCTCGGAAGCGGGACCAGAGGCGATCGAAGCGCTCGATCTCGGCGGTCACGGCCGCGCGGACGTCATCCGTGAGCGCGGCACCGGTCTCGATCTCCCACCCGGTGCCGATCGCCTCGAATCGCCACTCCCCCATGAGGACGCCTCGCGCCTAGGCGGCGGCCTGCTCCTTGATGGAGGCCACGGCGTCGTTGAAGCCGCCGCTCGTGAGCGACGACCCGGCGACCCGGCTGACGTTCAGCTCGTCGATCGGCTTTCCCACGACCTCGTCGGCGATCCCGTCGATGAACTCGCCCTGGTACCGCTCGGTCTCCGGAGCCTTCGGGTCTCCGGTCACCTCGACCTCCGTCACGACGCCGTCGGCGAGGGTGAGCGTGACGGTGATCTCCTCCACCGTCTCCGGGGTCTGGTACGAGCCGTCGGCGGTGTACGTGCCGTCGGTGTAGGTGCCGGAGGCGTCACCCCCGCTCGACGAGGACGAGGTGCTCGACCCCGCGGTCTCGTCGGTGCCGGTCGAGGTGTCTGCGGCGTCGCCGGTCGACGAGCATCCGGCGAGGACGAACAGCCCCGCGATCCCGAGAAGGGCGGAGCCCGTGCGGACAGAGGTCGGAACGGTCGTGCGGATCATGGGGTCCTCCGTGGTCGTCGTCGGTCGACTCTTCCGTCGATGACTCGACCGTAAGCACCAGGGCTATGCGCGGGCTGTGCCGTCCCGATGAGTTACGCGTCCCCGCCGAACATGCTCGTGACGGAGCCGTCTTCGAAGACCTCATGGATCGCCCGCGCGAGCAGCGGCGCGATCGGCAGCACCGTGAGGTTCTCCCAACGACGCGACGCGGAGAGCGGGATGGTGTCCGTGACGACGACCTCGTCGATCGCCGCGTCCTGGAGCCGCTCAGAGGCCGGGTCGCTGAAGATCGCGTGGGTCGCCGCGACGATCACGCGGTGCGCGCCGTTCGCCTTCAGCGCCTGCGCGGCCTTGACGATCGTGCCGCCGGTGTCGATCATGTCGTCGACGAGGAGGCAGGTGCGCCCCTCGACGGTGCCGACGATCTCGTGCACGGAGACCTGGTTGGCGACCTTCGGGTCGCGGCGCTTGTGGATGATCGCGAGCGGCGCGCCGAGGCTGTCCGACCAGGTGTCGGCCACGCGGACGCGGCCCATGTCCGGGGAGACGACCGTGAGGATCTCGCGGTCCTCCGGCGTGAGCGTGCGCTCGAAGTGGTCCAGGAGCACCGGCTTGGCGAACAGGTGGTCGACGGGGCCGTCGAAGAAGCCCTGGATCTGGGCGGCGTGCAGGTCGACGCTCATGACGCGGTCGGCGCCCGCCGTCTTCAGCAGGTCGGCGACGAGGCGGGCGCTGATGGGCTCGCGGCCGCGGCCCTTCTTGTCCTGACGCGAGTACGGATAGTACGGCGCGACGACGGTGATGCGCTTCGCCGAGGCGCGCTTGGCAGCGTCGATCATGATGAGCGTCTCCATGAGCCACTCGTTGACCGGCTCGCCGAAGGTCTGCACGAGGAAGAGGTCGCAGCCGCGGATCGAGACCTCGAAGCGGGCGTAGATCTCGCCGGAGGCGAAGGTACGGTGCTCGACCGGAGCGATCTCGGTGCCGAGCGACGCGGCGACGGCCGCCGTCAGCTCGGGATGCGATCGACCACCCGCGATGACCAGACGCTTCTTCGTCTTGGCGACGAGGCCGGGGGCCACGCCGTTGTCGCGATCCAGGTCGACCGTCTTCTTCTTCCGGGCCATGCTCCGCCTATTCCGCCGAATTCTCCCGGGCCGCGGCATCCGCCGCGCCCGTCCCTGCTCTGTTCTTCTCGACCCACCCCTCGATGTTGCGCTGGGGGGCCACGCTCATGGCCAGGGCACCGGCCGGGACGTCCTTGCGGACGACGGCGCCGGCGCCGGTCTTCGCACCAGGACCAAGCCTAACGGGCGCGACCAGCACCGTGTGCGAGCCGGTGTGCACCTCGTCGCCGATCTCCGTGCGGTGCTTGTTGACGTCGTCGTAGTTGGCGGTGATGGTGCTCGCCCCGAGGTTCACCCCGCGGCCGATGGTCGCATCACCGACGTACGACAGGTGCGGGACCTTGCTGCCCTCGCCGATCTCCGCGTTCTTCGTCTCGACGTAGGCGCCGATCTTGCCCTTCGGCCCCAGCACGGTGCCGGCGCGGAGGTAGGAGAACGGGCCGACGGTCGCCTCGGCGCCGATCACGGCCAGGGTCGCGTCGGTCCGGCGGACGACCGCGTCCTCCCCGACCTCGCAGTCGACGAGAGTGGTGTCCGGACCGATCGTCGCCCCCGCGGCGATCGTCGTCGCGCGCAGGATCTGCGTGTTCGGCAGGATCGTGACGTCGGGGGCGAGCGTGGCGTCGTCGTCGATCCAGGTGGTCGCCGGGTCGACGATCGTGACGCCCTCGAGCTGCCAGCGACGGACGATGCGGGCGTTCAGACGACGGCCGACCTCGGCGAGCTGGGCGCGGTCGTTGACCCCGAACGTGACCTCGACGTCCGACACGATCGACGCCGCGACCCGGTCGCCGTCCCGACGCACGAGGCCGGGCACGTCGGTCAGGTACATCTCGCCCTGGGCGTTGTCCACGCCGATCCGCGGCAGGTAGGTGCGCAGCGTGGCGGCGCGGAACACGTACATGCCGGCGTTGATCTCGCTGACCGCCGCCTCCTCCGCCGTGGCGTCCTTCTGCTCGACGATCCGGTCGACCGTGCCGTCGGCGTCGCGGATGACCCGTCCGTAGCCGGTGGGGTCGTCGACGAGGGCGGTCATGAGGGTGGCCGGGGCTCCGGAGGCGCGGTGCTCGTCGAGGAACGTGGAGAGCGTCTCGGCATCGGCCAGCGGGCAGTCGCCGGAGAGCACGAGCACATCGCCGTCGAAGTCCGCGGGCAGCGCGTCGACCGCGACCTGGACGGCGCGGCCCGTGCCCGGCACGTCGTCCTGGTCGACGAAGACCGCGTCCGGGTAGTCCTCGCGCAGCGCCGCCACGACCTGATCGCGCTCATGGCGCACGACCACCTCGATGTGCGCCGGCTGCAGACGGGTGGCCGTCGTCAGCACGTGTCCGACCAGAGGCCGCCCGCTGATCCGGTGCAGCACCTTCGGCAGGCGCGACTTCATGCGCGTGCCTTGGCCCGCGGCGAGGACGACGATGGCGAGGTTGTTCCCAGTCATGCTCCGCCGCCAGGACTCGAACCTAGACCTCACAGCTCCAAAGGCTGTCGTGCTGCCATTACACCACGGCGGACCGCGGCGCCCGGGGCGCCGCCCGATAAGTCTGCCACGTCCCGGTCTCCGTTCCTGTGTGTGCGACTCGCGTCGCGCCGGCCCGTCATCCGCCCGAAACACCGCTCTGCGATGCTGGGACGATGAGCCTCGTGATCGACCGTGTCACCGTCGCCACCCCCGAGATCGCGGCCTTCGTCGCCGCCCACCACGCGGAGATGGACGGCACCGCTCCACCCGAGAGCCAGCATGCGCTCCCGCTCGACCGGCTGCTGACTCCGCGCGTCCGGTTTTTCACGGGACGGGTCGACGGACGGATCGCTGCGACGGGCGCCCTCGCGGTCGTGGAGGACGGACATGAGGAGCTGAAGTCGATGCGCACCGATCCCGCCTTCCGCGGACGCGGGTTCGGGCGGACGATGCTCGGTCATCTCCTCGACGACGCCGGCGCGCGGGGCGTCCGGCGGCTCTCACTCGAGACCGGCCGCGACCCCTTCTTCGCACCCGCGCGCGCGATGTACGCCGCCGCCGGGTTCCGCGAGGGCGCCCCGTTCGGCTCCTACCTCCCCGACCCGCACAGCGCGTTCCTCACGATGCTCCTCCCCGCGTCCTCCGCGGCCACGACCCCGCCGCACGCGATAATGAACGGATGAGCGAGGCGGATGAGGTCGATCGGATCGTCGGCGCGTGGAACACGCAGCGCCCCGACCTCGACTTCTCCCCCCTCGAGGTGCTGTCCCGCATGGACCGCCTCTCCCGACACCTCGACCGCGCGCGCCGCGAGGTGTTCCGCCGAAGCGACCTCGAACCGTGGGAGTGGGACGTGCTGTCGGCGCTGCGCCGCGCCGGGTCGCCGTTCCAGCTCTCCCCCAAGCAGCTCCTGCAGCAGACCCTCGTGTCGAGCGGCACCATGACCAACCGCATCGACCGTCTGGTCGGCCGTCGCTTCGTGCGCCGTGAAGCCGACCCGGCCGATGGTCGCAGCGTGCTCGTGACCCTGACCGACGACGGCCGGGTCCGGGTGGACGCCGCGATCACCCGGCTCGTGGACGCCGAGGCCGACCTGCTGCGCGCCCTCTCCCGCGCCGACCGGGACCGACTGGCCGCCCTGCTGCGGAAGCTGAGTCTCAGCTTCGACACCTGACCCGCACCCTGTGTGGTTCGGTCCGGATCGGTCCGTTCCGTCTGTTCCGTCCGGCCTGTTCCGCCCGCACGATCCGCGCACGGCTGCCCGGGAGAAGTGGTCACCTGGTCGTGCATCCGGACCCGGGTCGTGCAGGCGTCGCAGGACCGACCCGGCACGGATCGTGCGAACGGGCAGGTCAGGGTCCGAGGAGGAGGCGCCGGTTCTTGGCCGGGACGGTGTCGGGGAGCGTGCCGACGACCTCCGCGATCGACACCGCCTCGAGAGAGGCCCTCCAGGCCTCGTGGGCACGGCGCATGACGACGGCGAGTCCGCACGGCGCGGTGCAGTCCTCCGGACGGGCGGCGCCTCTCCCCTGCTGACGGAGTTCGCGGCAGATGTAGGGGTCGGCGGCGCCGTCGACCGCGGTGACGAGGTCGAGGATGGTGATGCTCTCGGGCTCCCTGGCCAGGCGGAAGCCGCCGCGGGGCCCCGTGCTCCCGGTGAGGATGCCTGCGCGAACGAGCTTCGCGAGCTGCTTCGAAAGGTACGGCCCCGGCACGCCGAAGTGCTCGGCGAGCTGTGCCCCGGACACCGTCGACCCCGCGGGGAGCTGAGCGATCACGGCCACGGTGTGCAGCACCCATTCCGAGGTCTCCGGGAGTTTCACTTGCCCATCGTATCCGGGCGCCCTATTGTGGACACACAATATCCATGATTGAAGGAGTGGGCATGCGCATCGCGGTCGCAGGAGGAACGGGCCGGATCGGGCGACTGGTCGTCGAGGAGGCCCGGCGTCGGGGCCACGATCCGCTGTCGCTCAGCCGCAGCGAGGGGGTCGACCTGACCGCGGGCGAAGGTCTCGCGACGCTGCTGCGCGGAGTGGACGCGGTCGTCGACGCGACGAATCCCCCGGTATCCGATGTGGCCGAGGCCGAGCGGGTGTTCACCACGCTCAGCCGCACGCTGCTCGCCGCCGAGGACGAAGCCGGGGTTGACCACCACGTGGCCCTCTCGATCGCGGCGCTCGATCGCGTGCGCGGGAACCCCCACTACGCAGGCAAACGCGCCCAGGAGCGAGAGGTCACTCGTGGTCCCGTTCCGTTCACCGTCGTGCGGGCGACGCAGTTCCACGACTTCCCCGCGATGATCGCCGAGTGGAGCATCGAGGACGGCGAGGGCGTCGTGCCCCCGCTGCTGCTGCAGCCCATCGCGCCTGCGGACGTGGCCGTCACCCTCGTCGACGCGGCGGAGTCGCCGGCGCTCGGCGGCTCGTTCGACATCGCCGGACCCCGCACGGAGGACGCCGTCGACATGGCGCGCCGCACTCTCGCGGCGTGGGGTCGCGACCTTCCGCTGCGCGCCGCGTGGGAGGGTGCCGCACTCGGCGTCGAGTTCGCGGGTGAGGTGCTGCTTCCCGGCGACGACGCGCGCACGGCGGCGACGACCTTCGACGACTGGCTCGCCGCCGAAACCCGCTGACACCCCGCCTGTTCCGGGGCCTCCTGTCCGGCCCCCTCGCTCCGAATGCACGACCAGGGTTCGGACGTGGGACGAGAACCCCGGAACGGTCGTACAGGCGCAACGGGATCGTGCAACCGAGGCAGGAGTGGCCGCGGCCCACGGACCCTGCCCGAGCGGTCGCCTAGGCTGGGAGCACCCGGTCGCAGCCCCGCGACCCCTGCTCCGAAGGCCGAGACATGGGCATGCCCTCCCCGCTTCCCGTGCGCGACGGGGTCGGCGCGACCCGGCTGCACGTGCCGCTGACGGGTGCGTGGCCGACCATCGCCGCCTACATGGTCGAGCAGTTCTTCCACCTCGATCCGGAGCGGCTGCTCGTGCGCTTCGACCGCGGGGAGATCGTCGCGCGCGACGGCCGGCCGCTCTCCCGGGACACGCCTCTCGGCGCCGAGGAGTTCGTCTGGTACTACCGGGAGCCTCCGGTCGAGAAGGAGATCCCGTTCACCGAGGAGATCCTGCACCAGGACGAGCATCTGGTGGTGGTGGACAAGCCGCACTTCCTCCCCACCACGCCGGGCGGCAAGTACCTGCAGAACTCCGCCCTCGTCCGGCTGCGCAACCGCCTCGGCAACCCGGATCTCACGCCCATCCACCGCCTCGACCGGGCCACGGCGGGGCTGCTGATGTTCTCCGCCCGTCCGGCCACCCGCGGCGCCTACCAGCTGCTGTTCGAGGACCGTCGTGTGGAGAAGGTGTACGAGGCGGTCTCCGCGCGCCCGGCGGACTGGGATCCGTCGCGGTTCCCCCTCGTCTACCGCAACCGGATCGAGAAGCTCCGCGGTCAGGTGTGCGTGCAGGTGGATGAGGACGGCGAGCCGAACTCCGAGACGCTCATCGAGGTCATCGCCGCCGACGATCGCTTCGTGCACACGCTTCTCCGTCCGCACAGCGGGAAGATGCACCAGCTCCGCGTACACCTCGCCGCGCTCGGCCTCGGCATCCTCCACGACGGCTTCTACCCCGTGCTGCAGCCGGAGCGTCCGGACGACTTCACCCGCCCGCTCCAGCTCCTCGCACGCGAGCTCCGGTTCACCGATCCGCTGACCGGGCAGGAGCGCACGTTCACCACGCGCCGGAGCCTGCAGGAGGCCCCGGCACGCTGATCGGCCTCAGCGGCGCATGACCTTCCGCGCGAGCCGGGTGCCGAGGAGCTGCACGAGGTGCACGAACACCACGATGAGGATGATCGCCGCCCACATCACGAGCGGCTCGAACTGCCGGAAACCGTAGATCTGCGCGAAGGCCCCGAGCCCGCCGCCGCCGATGAGCCCGGCCATCGCGGTCATGTCGATGAGCGCGACGACGATGAAGGTGTAACCGAGGATGAGGGGGCCGAGCGACTCGGGGATCGCGACGGTGAAGAGGATCCGCCACGGCCCGGCGCCCATCGCCCGCGCCGCCTCGATCACGCCCGGCGACACGGAGACGAGATGCTGCTCGACGATGCGGCCGATCGCGAACGCCGCCGCGAGACCGATGATGAAGGCTCCGGCGGTGGTGCCGATGCCGCTGCCGACGACCAGGCGCGCGAACGGCTGCGCCACCGCCATGAAGATGACGAACGGGATCGGTCGGAAGAAGTTCACCACGAAGTTGATGAGCCCGGAGACGACGCGGTTCGGCATCAGTCCGCCGGGGCGCGTCACGTACAGCAGGACGCCCACCGCCAGCCCGAGGATCCCCCCGAGCACGAGCGCGAACGACGTCATGTACAGGGTCTCGAGCGCGGCCTGCCAGAACTCCGGCCACAGTTCGTTCAGACGATCCATCAGCGACCCTCCTCTCCAGCGATGACGGTGACTTCGACACGCTCCGCGATACGCGCCAGGGCCCTGTCGATCGCCGCGCGGTCACCCCGGATGGCGAGCGTGAGGTGGCCGAACGCACGACCCCGGATGTCGTTGATCCCGCCGTAGACGAGCTCGAAGTCGAGACCCGCCGAGGCGAGGTCGAGGAACACCTGGGCCTGCGACGAGTCGCCGTCGCGGAACGACAGGGTCACCAGGCGTCCGGTATGCCGGTCCCGCAGCACCGCGAGTTCCGACGGCGAGGGCACCCCCTTCACCACCGTGCCGACGAACCGCTGAGACGCCGGATTCCGCGGGGCGGAGAAGACATCGAAGACGTCGCCCTGCTCGATGACCCGCCCGTTCTCCATGACGGCGACGCGGGTGGCGATGGTCTGGATCACATCCATCTCGTGGGTGATGACGACGATCGTGACGCCCTGCTCCTCGTTGACGCGCTTGAGCAGGTCGAGGACCTCGTGCGTGGTCTGCGGATCGAGCGCGCTCGTCGCTTCATCCGCGAGGAGGATGGCGGGCTTGGTGGCGAGCGCGCGGGCGATCCCGACGCGCTGCTTCTGTCCACCGGAGAGCTGCTCCGGGTATGCCTTCGCCTTGTCGGCGAGCCCCACGAACGACAGCAGCTCGGCGACGCGCGCCTCGATGTCCGGCTTCGACCAGCCGGCGAGCTTGAGCGGGTACGCGATGTTGGCCTTGACGCTGCGCGAGGAGAACAGGTTGAACTGCTGGAAGATCATCCCGATGCCGCCGCGCACGGCGCGCAGCTCGCTCTCCTTGAGCGCCGTGATGTCGACTCCGTCCACCGTGATGGTGCCGCGGGTGGCCGGCTCGAGCGCGTTGATGAGACGCACGAGCGTCGACTTCCCCGCACCGGAGTATCCGATGATGCCGAAGACGTCGCCCTTGTCGATGGAGAGGGTGACGTCGTCGACGGCGACGATCTCGCGATCGCCCTGGCTGCGGGAGGGGTAGGTCTTGGAGACGTTCGTCAGGGTGACGATCGGCATGTGGTGCTCCGGTCTGGTTCTCGGGAAACGGAGAATCGGGCGGCGCACGAAGCGCCACCCGATTCTCCCTCATCGAACAGGGGGCAGATGACGCCCCGCGGCCGACTACTTCTCTGCGGCGTCCTTCTGGACCTTCTCCAGCGAGGCCACGAGGTCCTCCACCGGCGTGCGCAGCGCCACCGCGGTGTCGCCGGAGGACTCGAGCAGCCCCGCCTGCACATCCTCGTTCGTCTGGAAGATCTCGACGAGCTTCTGGTACGTCTCGTTGTCCGCGTCCTCCGCGCGCGCGGCGAAGATGTTGACGTACGGGAGGGCGTTCGGGTCCTCCGGGTCGTCCTGCGCGATCGCGTCGTCGAACGTCAGTCCGGCGTCCTCGACGAAGTCGTTGTTGATGATCGCGGCCGCGACGTCCGGGAGCGAGGTCGGGATGAGCGCACCTTCGAGGGCCGTCACCTTCACCTTCGACTTGTCGGCATCGATGTCGGCGAGGTCGGAGTACGGCGTGCCGCCGCTCTTGAGCTCGAGCAGGCCCGCCTGCTGCAGCACGTTGAGCGCGCGTGCCTGGTTCGAGGCGTCGTCGGGAACCGCGACCGTGTCGCCCTTCTTGATGTCGTCGACGTCGTCGTACTTCGTCGAGTACAGGCCGAGCGGGTAGATGGCGGTCGAGCCGATGGGCGTGAGGTCGGAACCCGAGGCGTTGTTGTACTCCGCGAGGTACACGATGTGCTGGAACTGGTTGAGGTCGATCTCGCCCTCGGTCAGCGCCGGGTTCGGCTGCTCGTAGGACCCGAAGTCGACGAGCTCGACCGTGATGCCCTCGTCGGCGGCGGCCTCGACGAAGGGCGCCCACTGCGCGTCGCCCTTCCCGACGACACCGATCTTGACGGTCTCGTTCTCGGAGCCGCCGTCGCCGGAACCCGCGTAGGACGAGGTGGCGCACCCGGCGAGGGCGACGAACAGCGGGACCACGGCGAGCGCGGCGAGGGCGGAGGTGGTGCGGCGGGACATGATGAGGGTTCCTTCCTGGCGGGACTCGACAACGTTAGGCAGGAGGGCGCGCTGTCGCGGAATCGGGATGTCACACGGCGTCACAGCCGTGCGGGATCGGATCAGTCGAACTCTTCGATGCCCTGCAGACGCACCTGCTCCAGGTCGAGACGGGCGGAGATCCGGCGGACCACCATGTCGTCCACGGTGCCGGCGCCGCGGAGCCCGAGCAGCACCTCGCGCTTGCGGTCGAGCAGCGCGAGCTTGAGCCGGGTGTGCTCCTCGTGCCGCACGAGCGGCGAGCGCTGGGCGAGGTCCACGTCGGCGGAGGTCGCGATCATCTGCAGCGTCGTGCCGTCCGTCGCCTCGGGGTCGGGGGCGGTCCCTGCCGACACCGCCACGTTACCCGCGTCCTCGTCATCGTCCTCGCGGCTGCGCGCCTCTCCCCCGGTGCCGTAGGGATCGGGGGCGCCGAGCATCTCGTCCAGGGCGTCGGCCTCGGCGTCGATGAGCGCCTGCTCCCGCGCGAGCGTCCGGGCGTTCGCGAACTCCAGCGCCTGGTACCCCTCGGCGCGCACCCGATCGCGCACCTCCTGGCCGATGCCGTGCTCCGCGGCGAGGTCGTCGAGCGCGGCCAGGGCCGCACCCGAGATCGCCCGCTCGGCGAGCTCGTACTCCTCGTCCTCGGCATGGTCGACCGGGAATCGCGCCCAGCGCACGAGCGCCGGAAGGAGAGGCGCCTGCACGAGGAGGCTGAGCAGGATCACCCCGGCGGTCACGAAGACGATCTCGTCACGCCCGCCCACCATGCTCCCTGCGGAGACACCGGTCGGCACCGACAGCGCGATCGCCAGCGACACCGCGCCGCGCATGCCGGCGACCGTGGACACGAGTCGGGCGCGGGAGCGGGCGCCGCGCGGCGGGCGTTCGGCCGGGCGGCGCTGGAACAGCACGTTGAGGAGCTGGAACACGTACCGCACGGCGAAGAGCGTCGCCCACACGGCGAGCGTCACGAGCACCAGGCGGCCGATGGCGGCGGCGGAGATCTCGTGGGCGACGAACTGCACCTCGAGGCCGATGAGCACGAACAGCGCCCCGTTCAACAGGAAGACGCCGAACGGCCAGGCCGCGTCGGCCTGTCGGCGCGAGGCCGCCGTCGTCACGCGCGGCGACACCCAGGCGACGATGAGTCCGGCCACGACCACGGCGAGCACGCCGGACGCGTGGACGAGCTCGGCGAGCAGGAACGCGGAGAACGGCACGAGCAGCAGCGTGACGTTGATCACGATGGTGGAGGAGATGCGGCGCAGCAGCAGCGTGGCCAGGGCCGCGACCGCGATGCCCGCGGCGATCCCGCCCACGTACGACACCAGCACGTCCCAGGTGACCGAGAGCGGCGTGACCTGGCCGCCCAGTGCGAGGGACACCGCGATGGCGTAGAGCACGAGCGCGGTGCCGTCGTTGGTCAGGCTCTCGGCCTTGAGCTTCATGAACATCCGACGAGGCAGCAGCCGGCCGAGGGCGGCGACGGCCGTGGCATCGGGCGGCGCGACCGCGGCCCCGAGGATGAGGGCGATCTCCCAGGGCATGCCGAACAGCACGCCGATGCCGGCCACCGCGAACGCGGAGGCGACGACGAGGAGCGTGCTCATCGGCACGATGTAGCGGAAGTCGCGGCGGATAGACCGCAGCGATGTCGTGAGGCTCTCCCAGAACAGCATCACCGGCAGGAACAGCAGCAGGACGGTCTCCGGCGGCAGCTGGACCTCGCGCAGCGGCGGGATGAATCCCAGCAACAGTCCGAGGATGACGAGGACGAGGGGCAGCGCGAGACGCACGCGCGGGGCGATCAGGGTTCCGACGAGAATCGTGAGTCCGAGCAGGACGGTTACTTCGAGGCCTTCCATCGCTACTCCCAACAGTCGTGGGAGAAGGATATTCCTCCGTCAGCCGATCTGCTCCGTGAGTTCGAACCAGCGCAGCTCCAGCTCCTCGATCTCGGCCTCCTGCGCCGTGATCGCCTTCATCCGCTCGCCGAGGCCCGCATAGTCGGACTGGTCGTGGTCGGCGAGGGCGTGCTTGGCCGCGTCGACCTGCTGCGTGAGCTTCTGGATGCGACGCTCGAGGGCGGCGGCTTCCTTCTGCGCCGCCCGGAGAGCCGCGCCGTCGAGACCGCTCGCTGCGGGGGCAGAGGCCGCCGTCGAGGTCGCCGGGGCGCTCTCGACGCGCTGCCGCAGCCGCAGGTACTCGTCGACGCCGCCCGGGAGATGCCGCAGGCGCCCCGCGCCGTCCGGACCGGGAAGGATCGCGTACTGCTGATCCGTCACCCGCTCCAGGAAGTACCGGTCGTGGCTCACGACGAGGAGGGTGCCCGACCAGGAGTCGAGGAGGTCCTCGATCGCGGCGAGCATGTCGGTGTCCATGTCGTTCGTGGGCTCGTCGAGGATGAGCACGTTCGGCTGGTCGAGCAGCACGAGCAGCAGCTGCAACCGGCGCTGCTGGCCGCCGGAGAGATCCTTCACCGGCGTCGAGAGCTGAGCCGAGGAGAACCCGAGCCGCTCCAGGAGCTGTCCTGGTGTGAGGTCCTGCGCCTTCGACCCGGCGCCGAGCGTGTACGAGGTGCGCAGGCCCGAGATGACCACGCGCACGGGGTCGTTCCAGTGCGGGAGGAGTTCGTCGAGGCGCTGCGTGAGCGTGCGCACCTGCACGGTCTTCCCGCGCTTGATCCGCCCCTCTGTGGGCTCGACCGTGCCCGAGATGAGCCCCAGGAGTGTGGACTTCCCGGCGCCGTTCACGCCGAGGATGCCCGTGCGCTCGCCCGGGGCGATCCGCCACTCCACGTCCTTCAGCACGGTCTTCCCGCCGGTTCCGGATCCCGCCTGGGTCCCTGAGCCTGTCGAAGGGTACGTCACCCCCACATCGAGCAGGTCGACGACGTCCTTGCCCAGCCGCGAGACGGCGAGCGACTGCAGCGAGACCTTGTCGCGGATCTCGGGCACGTCGGCGATGAGCTCGTTGGCCGCATCGATGCGGAACTTGGGCTTGCTGGTGCGGGCCGGGGCACCGCGGCGCAGCCAGGCGAGCTCCTTGCGGGCGAGGTTCTGCCGCTTCGCCTCGGTCGCCGCCGCCATGCGGTCGCGCTCCACGCGCTGCAGGATGTAGGCCGCATAGCCGCCCTCGAAGGGCTCGACGATGCGGTCGTGCACCTCCCACGTCTCGGTGCAGACCTCGTCGAGGAACCACCGGTCGTGGGTCACGACGAGGAGGGCTCCGGCGTTCGCGGGCCAGCGCTTCTTGAGGTGCCCGGCGAGCCAGGTGATCGCCTCGACGTCGAGGTGGTTCGTCGGCTCGTCGAGAGCGATGACGTCCCAGTCTCCGGTGAGCAGCTTCGCGAGCGACACGCGGCGGCGCTGACCGCCGGAGAGGGAGCCGATCTGCGCGTCCCAGGGAAGATCGGTCAGCAGCCCCTCGATCACGTCGCGGACGCGGGCGTCTCCGGCCCATTCGTGCTCTGCCATGTCGCCGACCACGGCGGCGCCGATCGTGATGTCGTCGGGGAGGGTGTCGGCCTGGTCCAGCACGCCGATGCGGGTGCCGCCGCGGACGGTCACCCGGCCGGAGTCCGGCTCCTTCGTGCCGGCGAGCATGCCGAGGAGGCTCGACTTGCCGTCGCCGTTCCGGCCGACGATGCCGATGCGGTCGCCCTCCTCGATGCCGAGGGTCACGGCGTCGAAGACGACGCGGGTCGGGTATTCGAGGTGCAGGGCTTCGGCCCCGAGAAGATGTGCCATGTCCTCTCCAGGGTAGTCGCGCCGCGTCGGACGGTCTCCCGGTCAGACCAGCGACGGGGCGAAGAGCTCCGGCAGCGCGGCGGTGAAGACCTCGAAGTGGCTGTACCAGACGGTGTGAGCGGCCCCGGGGATGCTGCGTACCGTCACCCCACCGTGCTCGAACCGCCGCGCGTCCTCGTCGGTGACCCAGGCACTGGGTTCCGCGCGGACAACGATGGAGCCGGGGGCGGCGGTCCAATGACCGTCCTCCCCGCAGGAGACGGAGGCCGCGGTCGGCGGATCGAAGCGCTCGGCCGCCCGCGCCTCGACCGTGGCATCGTCGACGGAGTAGAAGGGCCGGAGCTTGCGGAGTTCTGCGGGCGACATGCGCGCGCGGCGATCATGCTCGTACTGCGAGATGAGAGAGGCGCGGTCCTGGCCGCCCTGGAGGGCGAGCGGCGCGTCGACGTAGACCGCGAGACTCGGATCGAGGCGGGGCGCGGCGGCGGCGAGCACGGTGGCGCCGAAGGAGTGCCCGACGGCGACGGCGAGCGGCGAGGCCGCCCCGTCCCCCGCTGCGGAACCTGCCCCCGGAGGGAGCGCCGTCTGCGCGAGCGTGGCGACGACGGCATCGGCCGCCGTCTCGATCGTGAGCTCCGGGTCACGCGGAGAGAGGCCGTGGCCGGGCAGATCGAGCGCGAGCACGCGGAAGCCGCGTTCCACGAGCAGCGGGACCACGCGGTGCCAGCTCTCGGCGGACCCCATCATGCCGTGCAGCAGCACGGCGACGCGGTCGCCCTCCCCGGCTTCGATGACGTTCAGGAGCACGGAGCCAGTCAACCACGGTCGTTATCCTTTCGTGATACGACTTTCGGCCAGAATCCTTCGAATCTTCGTTCGAATGTCGGTGGTCGGTGATGGACTGCCGTCATGCCCGCACTGCTCGACGCGACCGACTCCCAGATGGCGATGCTCGCCGATCTGGTGGAGGGGCTGGAAGCGGCGGAGAAGACGCTGAGCAGCATGCAGGCGGCCCGCGACGGACTGCTCGCGATGGCGGGGCGACTGGCGGTCGACATCGCCCGGCAGGCTCGGCATCCGGACGGCGGCGACATGGCGATCCGCACGGTCGCCGCGGAGATCGGGGCCGCACAGCGCGTCAGCGACCGCACGATCGAGCGGCGGATGTCCGATGCGTCCTGGTTGGTCGAACGGTTCCCCGCCGTCTGGGAGGCTCAGGGCGCCGGGCGGATCAGCGCCGCGCATGCACGCGTGATCGTGGAGGCGGGGGCTCACCTCCATGACCCGGACGACCGTTCGCGTTTCGCGGCGGAGGCGATCGAGGTGGCCGCTGCGGAATCTCCGAACCGGATACGCCGACTCGTGCGCCGACTGGCCGACCGGTTCCGGGAGCGGACCCTCGTCGAGCGACATCGTGACGCCAGGGAGCTGCGCCGCGTCTGGGTGACCGATCTCGAGGACGGCATGGCCGAGCTCGGCGCGCGTGGCCCCGCGGCGCTCGTGCACGGGATGTACGACCGGCTCTCCCAGATGGCGCATGCCGTGCGGGAGGAGAACGCGCAGGCACGGCGTCGGGAGGCGGAGGAGAGCATCCTCGACGACAGGACCGTGGATCAGCTGCGCGCGGATCTGCTCGCCGACCTCGTCCTGACCGGCGCTCCGGCGGGCCATGACTCGGAAGAGGGGCTGCTCTCGGAGCTTCGGGCGCGCGTCGAGGTCACCGTGCCGGTGCTGACGCTGATGCACGGGGAGCAGGAACGGACGACAGAGGGCACTCGGATCCTCGCCGCCGAGCTGGACGGGATCTTCCCGATCGATCCGGCCACGGCCCGCCGTCTGGCCGGCGCGGCGAGCGGCTGGGACCGGGTGCTCACCCACCCGATCAGCGGGGCGCTGCTGGCCGTCGACCGGTATCGCCCGAGCGAAGACCTCCGCCGACACCTGCGGGCCCGCGATCAACGCTGCCGCTTCCCGGGCTGCGGCCTCGCACCGCGGAAGTGTGACCTCGATCACAATCACGATGCGGCGCTCGGCGGAGAGACCGCGCACGACAACCTGGCGACCTTCTGCCGACGACATCACATGCTCAAACACCACTCCCCGTGGCACGTCGAGCAGGGGCCGGGCGGCGTTCTGGAGTGGACGAGCCCCACCGGCCGGACCTACATCGACCGACCGCCGCCTCCGCACACCGTCACCTTCGCCGAGGAACCTCCGTGGTCTCCCGCCGTCAGCCCTAGAGTGGAGGGCATGTCGAGCCCCGAATCAGACAGGTCGGGGGCTGCCGGTCACACCGTCAGCCCCGCGAACCGCTGATCCCTTCGTCCGCCCTGCCGGCGGGCGCGCGCCGGTGACCCGGGCGCTGACCGTGGTGACGAGAAGCATTCCTCTTCCCTCTCACCTCGGAGCACTCGATGCCTTTCCCCCTCTATGCCCTTGCCCTGGCGGTCTTCGTCATGGGCACCTCCGAATTCATGCTCGCGGGACTCCTCCCCGCGATCGCGCACGAGCTCGACGTCCCGGTCGGCACGGCGGGCCTCCTCACCTCCGCCTTCGCGGTCGGCATGGTCATCGGCGCACCCGCCATGGCCGCGTTCGCGCGCAGCTGGCCCCCACGCCGCACACTCGTCGCCTGCCTCGCGCTCTTCGCCGCGTGCCATGCCGTCGGCGCGGTGACGTCCCTGTTCGAGCTTCTGCTCGTCACGCGCGTACTCAGCGCCCTCGCGAACGCCGGCTTCCTCGCCGTCGCCCTGCGCACGGCGACCCTCCTCGTCCCCCGCGAGCGCACCGGACGAGCGCTCGCGGTGCTGCTCTCCGGGACGACCGTCGCCACCATCGTCGGCGTCCCTGTGGGCGCCATCCTCGGCACCGCGCTGAGCTGGCGGGCGACCTTCGCCGCTGTCGCGCTCCTCTGCCTCCCTGCGCTGCTCGGAATCCTCCGCGGCGTGCCGACGACGATCCCGGCCACGGAGCCCGGCCCCGCCCCGGCACCACTCCCCCGGAAGGAACCGGCCCTCCGCACGGAGCTCGCGCTCCTGGGGACACCGCGCCTGGCCCTCGCGATGACCCTGGCGGCCCTGGTGAACGCGGGGACCTTCGCGGTCTTCACGTTCCTCGCGCCGATCGTCACCGAGGTCGCGGGCATGCCCGACGCTGCGGTCCCGCTCGCGCTGGTCCTGTTCGGCATCGGCTCGTTCCTCGGCGTGACCATCGCGGGTCGGTTCGCCGATCGGCATGCCGGTGTCCTCCTCGCGGTCGGCGGCCCGGTGCTCCTCGGCGGCTGGATCGTCCTGGCGGCGGTCGCGACGCAGCCGATACCCCTGCTGTTCCTCGTCTTCGCGCAGGGCATGGCCTCGTTCGGCGTCGGAAGCACACTGATCACCCGGGTGCTGTATGCCGCCTCCGGCGCCCCGACCATGGGAGGGTCCTACGCGACCGCGGCCTTGAACATCGGCGCTGCGATCGGACCGGCGTCGGGAGCGTGGCCCCTCGCGAGCGGGGCGGGTCCGCTCTCCCCCGTCGCTCTCGCGGCCACGCTGACGATGGCGGCGCTCCTCCTCGCCCTGGCGACGCGGCGATGGCGGCCCGTCGGCTGAAGGCAGGACGGTGACGCGCCGCAACGGCGACGAGCCGCCCGGACCCGAGGGTCCGGACGGCTCGTCGTGTCCGATGTTCTCTGGGAACCCGGATGTTCGCGCTACGGCTTACTCGTACGACTTCACGATCTCGAGGAGGCTCGGGACGTTGGCGTAGGCCTCGGCCGCGTTCTCCTTGGTCACGATGACCGGCGGGAGCAGGTAGGCCGGGACGACCTTCTTGCCGTTGTCGTACTGGTCGGTGTCGTTGACGTCGACCTCGTCACCCTTCTGGAGCTGACCGACCATCTTGATGGCCTGCTCCACGAGCAGCGTGGTGTCCTTGTTGATCGTGGAGTACTGCACGCCCTCCATGATCGACTTCACCGACTCGACCTCGGAGTCCTGACCGGTGACCACCGGGACGGGCTTGCCGGCCTGCTGCGCCGAGGTGATGATGGCGCGGGCGAGGGTGTCGTTCGGGGACAGGACGCCGTCGAGCGTCTCCGAGCCGTAGCTCGACGTGAGGATCGAGTCCATGCGACGCTGCGCGTTCTCCGGCTTCCAGCCCTCGGTCGCCGTCTGGGAGATCTCGGTCTGCCCGGAGACGACGTTCAGCGTGCCGTCGTCGATCTTCGGCTGCAGCACCTCCATCGCCCCGTTGAAGAACACGGCCGAGTTGGCGTCGTCCGGCGAGCCCGAGAACAGCTCGATGTTGTACGGCGCCTCGTGGCCCGCGCGCTCGGCGAGACCGTCGAGCAGCGCCTGACCCTGGAGCTTGCCGACCTCGAAGTTGTCGAAGGCGACGTAGTAGTCCACGGCGTCGGTGTTCTCGATGAGACGGTCGTAGGCGATGACCGCGACACCCGCGTCACGGGCGGCCTCCACCTGCGTGGTGAGCTGCTTGCCGTCCTTGGCGCCGATGATGATGACCTTGGCGCCACCGGTGACCATCGCCTGGATCTGGTTCTGCTGCTCGGCGACCGTGTTGCTGGCGGGCGCGTACTGCACGTCCGCCTTGAAGCCGGCCTCTTCGAGACCGTCGGTGAACAGCTGACCGGCCAGGACCCAGTTCTCCGAGGTCTTGTCGGGCAGAGCGACACCGATCGTGGAGCCGGCGTCGAAGCCCGAGGCGGCCTCATCGCCCGACCCCGAACCCGAGTCACCGCCGCGCTCCGAGGAGCAGCCGGTGAGGGCGAACGCGCCCGCGACGACAAGCGCTGTCGCCGACAGAAGGATCTTCTTCATGTGATCTCTTTCTCTGGTGTGTGCAGGTCCCGTCGCGCCTGCGTTGCGCGACGCGGCCCTTACTTTCCGCGCGTCTTCTCGACGGCGGGGGCTTCGTACTTCTGACTGGTGGGGTAGTTCGTCTTCGTGGGATCGAACGTGTCGGTGGCCGGATCCTGCTTGCGGCCGAGACGGCGCGTGAGGAACCCGATGATCGACGGACGGCCCTGCTGCTTGTTCCACACGTCGACGCCGACGGCGAAGAGGAGCACGAGGCCCTTGATCATCGAGACGACGTCGGCACCGGCGCCGAGCAGCGCGAGGCCGTTGTTCAGGAACGCCATCACGAGACCACCGATGATCGAGCCGATCACCGTGCCGATGCCGCCGGAGACGGCCGCGCCGCCGATGAAGACGGAGGCGATCGCGTCGAGCTCCCACCCGTTGCCGTCCTGCGGGCCGGACGCGGTCGCCCTGGCGACGTAGATCATGCCGGCGAGCGAGGCGAGGACCGACATGTTCATCATCACGAAGAAGTCGACCCAGCGGTCCTTCACGCCCGAGAGGCGCGCCGCCTGGCGGTTGCCGCCGACCGCGTAGATGTGACGGCCGAAGACGGTGTTGTTCGTGATGAACGAGTAGAGGATGACGAGAGCGAGGAGGATGACGCCAGAGATCGGGAAGCTCGTGCCCTCCCGTCCGGTGGCGAACAGCCAGCCGGCGACGAGGATGACGGCCGAGATGAGGACGACCTTCGTCACGCTCACCCACAGCGGCGCCATGTCGGAGCCCATCTTGCGCTGGATGCGGCGGGTGCGGATCTCCCAGAAGACGATCCATGCGACGCCGGCGAGCGCCAGCAGCATGGTCGGGATGTTGAACGGAAGCGGCAGGGCGATCTCCGGCAGGTAGCCGGCGCCGATGATCTTGAAGCCCTCCGGCACGGGCACCGACTGCGAGTCGCCCACCGCCTGGTTCGCACCGCGGAAGAACAGCATGCCGGCCAGCGTCACGATGAACGCCGGCACCCCGACGTAGGCGACCCAGAATCCCTGCCAGGCGCCGACGAGCACGCCGACACCGAGACCGAGGAGGATGCCCAGCGGCCAGGGGAGGTTCCAGTCCTGCATGGCCTTCGCCACGACGATGCCCGTGAACGCGGCGACGGATCCGACCGAGAGGTCGATGTGCCCCATGATGATGACCATCACCATGCCGATCGCCAGGATCAGGATGTACGAGTACTGGTTGACGACGTTGATGAGGTTGCCGGAGGACAGCGTGAGGCCGGTGCCCTTGAAGATCCACGTCAGCACCTGGAAGACGACGAGGATGACGACGAGGCTGCCGAGGATGCCGAACTGACGGAGGGTCGACTGCCCTCCCCCGAACATCTTCGTGATGTCCTTGAAGTGGAAGCCGCGCTTCGCGGTGGTCGAGTCGGTGGTCATGCGGATGCTTTCTGGGTCGCGGAGGTCATGCTGCGCATGAGGTCTTCGGGGGTCGCCTGGTCGGCCGGGATGCAGTCGGTGACCCGGCCTTCGAACACGGTGTAGATGCGGTCGGAGATGCCGAGCAGCTCGGGCAGCTCGCTGGAGATCACGATCACGCCTTTGCCCTGGGCGGCGAGCTCGTTGATGATCGCGTAGATCTCGTACTTGGCGCCGACGTCGATGCCGCGGGTGGGCTCGTCGAGGATCAGCAGGTCGGGGTCGGTGAACATCCACTTCGCCAGGACGACCTTCTGCTGGTTGCCTCCGGAGAGCTTGCCGACGCCCTCCTCCACCGACGGGGTCTTGATGCGCAGGGTCTTGCGGTAGCGCTCCGCCACCGAGAACTCCTCGCGGGAGTCGACGACGCCGTTGTGCGCGATCTTGGAGAGCTTCGCCGCGACGATGGACCGCTTTATGGTGTCGAGCAGGTTGAGCCCGAGCACCTTGCGGTCCTCGCTCACGTACGCGAGGCCGTGCTTGATCGCGGCGGCGACGTCGGGGAGCTCGATCTCCTGGCCGTCCTTGACGAGCGTGCCGGAGAGGAACGTGCCGTAGGAGCGGCCGAAGATGCTCATCGCCAGCTCGGTGCGGCCGGCGCCCATGAGGCCGGCGATGCCCACCACCTCGCCGCGGCGGACGTTGATGCTCGAGCCCTTCACGACCATGCGCTCCGGGACGGTCGGGTGCTGCACCCACCAGTCCTTGACCTCGAAGAACACCTCGCCGATCTCCGGCGTGCGGTCCGGGTAGCGGCTCTCCAGCGACCGGCCGACCATGCCGCGGATGATGCGGTCCTCGTTGATCTCGCCGCGGGAGATGTCCAGCGTCTCCACCGTGCGGCCGTCGCGGATGATCGTGATCTCGTCGGCGATCTGCTCGATCTCGTTGAGCTTGTGGCTGATCATGATCGACGCGATGCCCTTGGCCTTGAGCCCGAGGATCAGGTCGAGGAGGTGCTGCGAGTCGTTCTCGTTGAGCGCGGCGGTGGGCTCGTCGAGGATGAGCAGCTTGACGTCCTTGTTCAGCGCCTTGGCGATCTCGATGAGCTGCTGCTTGCCGACGCCGAGGGTCTTGATCGGCACGTCCGGGTCCTCGTCCAGGCCGACGCGGGCGAGGAGCTCGATGGTGCGCTCCTTCTGCGCCTGCCAGTCGATGCGGCCGAAGCGACGGATCTCGTTGCCGAGGAAGATGTTCTCGGTGACCGAGAGCTCCGGGATGAGCGCGAGCTCCTGGTGGATGATGACGATGCCGGCCTGCTCGCTGGCCGCGATGTCCTTGAAGCGCTGCTCCTGGCCGTACAGGAGGATCTCGCCGTCGTACGTGCCGTACGGGTACACCCCCGAGAGGACCTTCATCAGCGTCGACTTCCCGGCGCCGTTCTCGCCGCAGATCGCGTGGATCTCGCCGGCGCGGACGGTGATCGAGACGTCGGCGAGCGCCTTGACTCCCGGGAACTCCTTGGTGATGCGGCGCATCTCCAGGATCGGGCCTGACACGGTCGGCAACGTTGCTGTGGTGCTCACGGATCTTCCTCGCGACGTGCGGTCACCTTCGATGTGACCGTTCACATCGGTATATCGTCGTCTTCCGCGGGAGCGGTGTCAAGTCCGCGGCGTGTTTTCGTGTCGCTACCGTGATGCAGCGGATTCGCGCGCCCGCAGGAGGGTCTGCAGCGGGCCGAACGCGGGGGTCTTCTCGCCCCGGATCTCGGCGAGGAGGATGCGCACGGCGCGCCGCCCGAGCTCGGGGAAGTCCTGGTGCACCGTGCTCAGCGTCGGCGCCACGTGCGCCGCGACCGGGATGTCGTCGAAGCCGATCACGCTCACGTCATGCGGCACGCGCAGCCCGGCGTCGCGGAAGCCGTGCAGCAGTCCGATGGCCATGAGGTCGTTCGCCGCGAACACCGCCGTGAAGTCGCGCCGCAGCGAGAGCTCCTTGCCGGCGAAATAGCCGAAGTCGGCCGTCCAGTCCCCGCGGATCGGCGGGAACGTCGGCAGGTCGGCGTCGCGGAGCGCATCCAGATACCCGCGCATCCGGGACTCCGCCTCGATCCAGTCCTGCGGCCCGGCGAGGTGGAGGATGTCGCTGTGCCCCAGCGCGATCAGGTGCTCGGTCGCCGCCTTCGCCCCCGCCACCTGGTCGGCGGAGAGGCTGACGCCGTCCGATCCCGAGGCGGTCTGCAGGGTCACGAAGGGCATGGTGACGTTCATGCCGCGCAGGACATGGAAGACCCGCACCTGCGGGGCGAGCACGACGATGCCGTCCACCTGCTCGCGCTCGAGCTGGCGCACGGCGTTGCCGATCGCCTCCGGCGTGGTCGCGGGGAGGTTGAGCGTGGAGACGGAGTACCCCTCCTCGCGCGCCGCGTCCTCGATGCCGGCGATGGACGACGTCGGTCCGAACTCGCCGATCGTCGCGGACAGGATGCCGAGCATGTTCGACTTGCTCGTCACGAGCGCGCGCGCCGCCAGATTGGGACGGTAGTCGAGCACGGCGATCGCGTCGAGCACCTTCGCCTTGGTCTCCGGGCGGATGCTGGGGTGATCGTTGAGCACCCGGGAGACGGTCTGATGCGAGACGCCGGCGAGACGGGCGACGTCGCGGATGCTCGGCATACGGGCACGCTCGGAGGAGGTGGACATCCAGCCTCCTCGCGTGTGCACGGTCACATGACTACTTCATTATGTCTGCGATGACCCGCCGGGTGCACCTCGACCGTGCGTACGCTCCTCGCCGCTCGGACGCGAGGGAATCGGGCAGGCTCAGCCGATGATGCGGGCCCCGGGGACGGCGCCGTGCACGTGCAGCGGATCGAGACCGTCCTCGCGGAGGGCCGTCTGCACCGCCTGCGCGGACTCGGGATCCGCGCAGAGGAGGGCCACGGTCGGCCCCGAGCCGGACACGAGACCGTGCAGCGCACCGGCCGCGACCCCGCGTTCGATGGTCTGCGCCAGATCCGGTCGCAGGTCGAGCGCGGCCGCCTGGAGGTCGTTGTGGAGCGCGTCGGCGAGCTGCCAGGCGTCTCCGGTCCGCAGCGCCTGCAGCACCGGGATCGGCACGTCGAGCGAGAGCGGCGGATCGTCGGCGAGCGCCCCCTCCTGCTCGCGCAGCTCGTCGAGCCGGGTGTACACGGCTGGCGTGGACAGCCCCTCGTCGCTGGTCACCAGCAGCCAGTCGAAGCGCCCGCGGGCGAGCGCCGGGTTCAGCTGATCGCCGCGGCCGGTGCCCACGGCGGTGCCGCCGTGCAGCGCGAAGGGGACATCCGCACCGAGCCGGGCCGCGAGATCGTGCAAGCGGGCCGCGGAGAGTCCCGTGCCCCACAGCGCGTCGCAGGCGATCAGGGCGGCCGCGGCGTCCGCGGAGCCCCCGCCCATACCGCCGGCGACCGGGACGCTCTTCCGGATCTGCAGCGCGACCCCTCCGGGGTGATCCGTCGCCGTCGCCAGCAGCTTGGCGGCCCGCATCGCGAGGTTCCGGTCGTCGAGCGGCACCGAGCCGTCGTCCTCCACCCCGGTCACCGTGATCGAGAAGTCGTCGGCGTTCCTGGCGATCACGTCCTCGTACAGCGACACCGCCTGGAAGACCGTCGCGAGTGCGTGATAGCCGTCGTCATGGCGCCCGCCGACACCGAGGTAGACGTTGATCTTCCCCGGCGCGCGCACGTGCACGGACCCGGAGGATGCGGCGAGGCTCATGAGCGGGTCACAGGTCCGAGGAGGTCGCCCACAGGTTCACGTCGATGGCGCCCGCGAGCTCGTCGATGCGGCGGAGCTCCTCGTCGGTGAACGCGGGACCGTCGAGCGCGGCGAGGTTCTCGTCGAGCTGCTCCGTCCGGGAGGCGCCGATGAGCGCCGAGGCGACGACCGGGGTGCGCAGCGTCCACTGCAGCGCGAGCTGCGCGAGCGACTGCCCCCGGCCCTGCGCGACCTCGTTCAGCGCCCGGAGGGTCTGGACCGCGTCCTCGGACAGCTTGCCGTTCGGCAGCGAACCGCGCTGCTGTGCGCGCTCGGCCGTGCCGTCGCCGAGGTACTTGTCGGTGAGCAGCCCCTGGGCGAGCGGGGTGAAGGCGATGGCGCCGAGGCCCGACTCCTCCAGGGTCTGCGTGAGGCCGTCCTCGATCCAGCGGTTGAGGATCGAGTACGCGGGCTGGTGGATGACCAGGGGCGTCCCCAGCTCCTTCGCCACGGCGACGGCCTCGGCCGTGCGCTCCGCGCTGTACGAGGAGATGCCGACGTACAGCGCCTTGCCCTGGCGCACCAGGGTGTCGAGCGCGCCGACCGTCTCGGCGATCGGGGTGACCGGGTCGACGCGGTGCGAGTAGAAGATGTCGACGTAGTCCAGCCCCATGCGGGTGAGCGACTGCTCGGCGCTCGCGAGGATGTACTTCCGGCTCGCATAGTCGCCGTACGGTCCGGGCCACATGTCCCAGCCGGCCTTCGACGAGATGATCAGCTCATCGCGGTACGGACGCAGGTCCTCCGCGAAGATGCGGCCGAAGTTCTTCTCGGCCGAGCCGTACGGCGGGCCGTAGTTGTTCGCCAGGTCGAAGTGCGTGATCCCGTTGTCGAACGCGTGACGCAGGAGAGCCCGCTGGTTGTCGAGCGGGATGTTGTCGCCGAAGTTCCACCAGAGCCCGAGCGAGATCGGGGGCAGGTAGAGGCCGGAGGCGCCCACCTGACGGTAGGCGAACCGTCCGTAGCGGCCCTCGTCGGCGGCGTACGGACGGTGCAGTTCGGGGACGTCGGGGCGGAAGCGGGGGGAGTCGGTCACCGTGCCAGATTAGCCGCTGACGCCGGAACCCTCGATCGCCGTTGCGTGCTGGGCGATCCGCTGGTAGTCGTCGACCGTGAGGTCCTCCCCGCGGGCGGTCGGCGCGACGCCGGCGGCGGTGAGCACCTCGGTTGCCGCGGCGGAGCTGCCGAAGAGGCCGGAGAGGGCCTGCCGGAGCATCTTGCGCCGCTGGTTGAAGGCCGCGTCGACGATGGCGAAGGTGCGCCGGCGCTCCTCCACCGGGCCGCGCTCGCCCTCGGAGCGGTCGAAGCCGACGAGGAGGCTGTCGACGTTCGGCACCGGCCAGAACACCTGGCGGGAGACGTTCCCGGTGAGCTTCCACTCGCCGTACCAGGCGGCCTTGACGCTCGGCGAGCCGTAGATCTTCGACCCCGGCTTCGCGGCGAGCCGCTCGGCCACCTCCGCCTGCACCATCACGACGCCCCGCTGCAGGTACGGGAACGTCTCCAGGAAGTGCAGCAGGACCGGCACCGACACGTTGTACGGCAGATTCGCGACGAGGACGGTCGGCTCGCCGGGCAGCTCCGTCACGCGGAGGGCGTCCGCGTCGACCACCGTGAGCATCCCCTCCGGGACGCCGTGCTCGGCCGCGGTCTGCGGCAGGCGGGCGGCCAGGCGGTGGTCGATCTCCACGGCGGTGACGGCGGCCCCCGCCTCGAGGATCGCGAGGGTCAGCGACCCGAGTCCCGGTCCGACCTCGACCACCCGCTCCCCCGGCTGTACACGGGCGGCCTGGACGATCTTGCGGACGGTGTTCGCGTCGACGACGAAGTTCTGTCCGAGCTTCTTGGTGGGGGTGACATCGAGCTCGGCGGCCAGACGGCGGATCTCGGTGGCCCCGAGCAAGGTGACGGTCATGGTCCCATTCTCCCGGATGACGGGCCGTGCCCGGTTCCTGGGTGATGTCCGTGATCATCGCTATCCTTCGGAGGTGCCCTCCCTCGGTGAACTGATCGCTCCGCGGCGCCTGGGCAGGGATTTCCGCTGGCTGCTCGCGTCGTCGTGGACGAGCAACATCGGAGACGGTGTGGCGCTGGCCGCCGCTCCCCTGCTCATCGCGTCGATGACGTCGTCGCCGATCCTCGTGGCCTCCGGCGCCATCCTGCAGTTCCTACCGTGGCTGCTCTTCGGACTGCACGCAGGGGCCATCGCCGACCGCTTCGATCGGCGGCGCCTGGTGATGACCGCCAACGCCGTGCGCGCCGTCGTGCTCGCGGCCCTCTGCGTGTTCCTCGTGACGGGAACCGCGAACATCGGGATCGTCCTCGCCGTCGCGTTCCTCTACGGCACCGCCGAGGTCTTCGTCGACACCGCGGGGAGCACATTGCTGCCGATGCTCGTGAAGCCGGCAGACCTCGGTATCGGGAACGCGCGCCTGCAGGCCGGGTATCTCGTCGCCAACCAGTTCGCCGGGCCGCCGCTGGGCGCGTTCCTCTTCGCCGCCGGGAGCGCATGGCCGTTCCTCGTCGAGGTGCTGTGCGTGACGCTCGCGATCGTCCTCATCTCCCGCATGGCCCGCACGCCCGTCCCGCCGCGGGAGACCGAGAGCCACCCGCCGGTGCACACCGACATCGCGGAGGGTCTGCGCTGGCTGTGGCGCAATCCGCCGGTGCGCATGCTCGTGCTCATCATCCTCGTCTTCAACGTGACCTGGGCCGCGCCGTGGGGCGTGCTCGTGCTCTACGCCACCGAGCACCTGCAGATGGGGCCCGTGGGTTACGGCGCGCTCACCACGGCGTCCGCGGCGGGCGGCATCCTCGCGACTCTGAGCTTCGGCTGGCTGGAACGGCACGTGTCGTTCGCGAGCCTGATGCGCATCGTCCTCTCGCTCGAGGTGCTCATGCATCTCGCGTTCGCGCTGACCACCACGGGCACGGTGGCCCTCGTCATCATGTTCTTCTTCGGGGCGTACGCCTTCGTGTGGGGCACGATCTCCACGACCGTCCGGCAGCGCCTCGTCCCCGCTTCCCTCCAGGGGCGCGTGGCCTCGGTCAACATGGTCGGCGTCTTCGGCGGCATGATCGTCGGTCAGGCCCTCGGCGGCGTCATCGCGCAGACCTGGGGCCTGACGGCACCGTGGTGGTTCGCCTTCGGCGGGGCGGCGATCACCCTGGTGCTGGTGTGGAAGCCCATCTCGCACATCGTCAGTGCCAAGCCCGTCGCCGAGACCGGGCCCGAGGACGTCGATCGGGAGGGTCAGCCGGCGAACGAGCCGTAGACCCGCAGCGTGTTCTCGGCGAGCTGCGCGGAGAGCTCTTCCACGTCCAGGTCGAGCTCCGCGGCCAGGAAGCGCACCGTGAGAGGCACGAGGTACGGCGCGTTCGGGCGGCCCCGCAGCGGGACCGGCGTGAGGAACGGAGCGTCCGTCTCGACGAGGAGGCGATCGAGCGGGGTGACCTTCAGCGCGTCGCGCAGGTTCTGCGCGTTCTTGAACGTCACGTTCCCGGCGAACGACAGGTAGTAGCCCGCGTCGGCGCACACCCGAGCCATCGCCTCGTCGCCGGAGAAGCAGTGGAACACGGTGCGCTCGGGGGCCCCGACCCGCGTCAGCGTCTCCAGCACGGCCTCGTGCGCATCCCGGTCGTGGATCTGCATCGCGATGCCGTGCTTCTTCGCGAGCGCGATGTGCGCCTCGAAGGAGGCGAACTGCGGCGCACGGCGCTCCGGTTCGGTGCGGAAGAAGTCGAGCCCGGTCTCGCCGATCGCGCGCGTGCGCGGATGGGCGGCGAGCTCGTCGATGACCGCGAGCGCCTCGTCGAGGCGCCCCTCCTCCGCGTACGTCGGGGCATCGTTCGGGTGGATGGCGACCGCGGCGAGGACCCGGGGGTCGGACGCGGCGGCCTCGACCGCCCAGCGGGACGACTCGATGTCTCCGGACGCCTGCACGACGCCGATGACACCGACGGCCTCCGCCCGGTCGAGCTGGGTCTTGAGAGACATGGGCTGGTCACCATCGGCGATCTCGAGGTGCGCGTGGTTGTCGTACACGGGCACCGCGAGGGGCTCCGGGGCCGCCGGATAGGTCCGGTCCTTGCGCCCGTCGCCCGAGCGCTCGCGCACGTAGGTCTCCGCCATGGTGTCCTGCCCGGATGTCAGGCCGTGGACTCCACGCGCGGGAACAGCGGCGCGAGGCCGTTGACGCTCGTGCCCGGCTTCAGCACGCCCCAGGCCCCCGCCTCGCGGATCGGCTGGTCCTGCAGCCGCCCCAGGGTCTCCGCGGCGCCGAGCGCGATCCACAGCTTTTCGGTCGACTGCGGCATCACCGGCGACAGCAGCACGGCCAGCGCCCGCAGCCCCTCGGCGCACGTGTAGAGCACGGTGCCCAGACGCTCGCGCTGGTCCTCGTCGCGGGCGAGCGCCCACGGCTCGTTCTCGGTGATGTACCCGTTGAGCGCGTCGACGATGGTCCAGATCGCGGAGATCGCCTCGTCGATGCGGAACTGGCCGATCGCGGCGTCCGCCTTCGTCGCGGCGTCCGCGACGATCCGCTGGATCGCGAGGTCGGCCTCGGTGTACTCGGCCGCCGGCGGCACGATGCCCTCGAAGTACTTCTCGATCATCGCGGTCGTGCGCGAGGCGAGGTTGCCGAAGCCGTTCGCGAGCTCGGCCTGGTACCGCGCGGACAGGTCCTCCCAGGAGAACGAGCCGTCCTGGCCGAACGCGATCGCCGACAGGAAGTAGAAGCGGTACGCGTCGGAGCCGAAGACGTCGGTGATCTCGGTCGGCGCGATGCCGGTGAGCTTCGACTTCGACATCTTCTCACCGCCCACGAGCAGCCAGCCGTGCGCGAAGACGCCCTTCGGCACATCGAGCCCGGCCGCCATCAGCAGCGCCGGCCAGATCACGGCGTGGAAGCGCAGGATGTCCTTGCCGACCACGTGGTACGCGGGCCAGCGGCGCGCGAAGGTCTCCTCGTCGGAGCCGTAGCCGACGGCCGTGGCGTAGTTGAGCAGCGCGTCGACCCACACGTAGATGACGTGCGACTCGTCCCACGGCAGCGGGATGCCCCAGTCGAAGGTCGAGCGGGAGATCGACAGGTCCTTGAGGCCCTGGCTCACGAAGGAGACGACCTCGTTGCGCGCCGAATCGGGCCGCACGAAGTCGGGCTCGGTCTTGTAGAGCTCGAGCAGGCGGTCCTGGAACTCGCTGAGCTTGAAGAAGTAGTTCTTCTCCTGCAGCAGCTCGAGCGGCTTGGAGTGGATGGCGCAGACCTTCAGCCCCTCGAAGGGACCGGTGCCGTCGACGATCTCGGACTCCGGCTTGAACTCCTCGCAGCCCACACAGTAGAGCGCCTCGTACTCGCCCGCGTAGATGTACCCGCGGTCGTAGAGCCGCTGGAAGAACGTCTGCACGTTGGTCTCGTGCCGCTCCTGCGTGGTGCGGATGAAGTCGTCGTTCGCGACGTCAAGGGTCTTCAGCAGCGGGAACCAGCTCTCGCTGACGAGCTTGTCGACCCACTCCTGCGGGGTGACGCCGTTGGCGGCCGCGGCCCGCAGCATCTTCTGACCGTGCTCGTCGGTGCCCGTCAGCATCCAGGTGTCGTCGCCCGCCTGGCGGTGCCACCGTGCGAGCGTGTCGACGGCCACCGTCGTGTACCCGTGACCGATGTGCGGCACATCGGAGGGGTAGTAGATGGGCGTGGTGATGTAGAAGGAGTCGCCAGCGGGCATGGGGACAATTCTAGGTGCCCCCATGCCCGTGGTTACGCCGTGCGGCTGGTCAGAGCCCATTGCGGCGGGCGACCTCGCCGAGCCAGGCCAGCGAGGGCTTCGGGAACCGCTCGAAGGTCTCGTGGTCGAAGCCGATGAGACCGAACGTCGGCCGGAATCCACTCGCCCACTCGTAGTTGTCCAGCGCGCTCCAGTGCTGGTAGGCGCGGACCTCGACGCCGTCGCTGATGGCGCGGTGCAGCCCCTCCAGCGCGCCCTGCGTGTAGGCGATGCGCCGGGTGTCGTCGGCCGTGGCGATGCCGTTCTCCGTGACGAGCACGGGGACGCGGCCGCTGCGCTCCCACGCGCTCCGCACGCCCAGCTCGAGGGCCTCGGGGAAGAACTCCCAGCCCGTGAGCGTCGTCTCCACGTCCGGCGACACCGGCAGTGGCCCCTCCGGACCGATGAACGTGCGGGTGTAGGCCTGCACGCCCACGAAGTCGTCTCCGGCGGACTGCTCCAGGTACCAGTGGTCGCGCGGGTCGCCGTACGTCGCGAGCATCTCGTCGGCGCCGGGCTCGCCGGTGGAGTGGAAGGCCTGGGTGGCGATCGTCCAGCCCGCCTGCACCCCGGGCACCGTGTGCAGGATCTCGGACGCGCGCCGGTGGGCCGTCAGCAGGGTGTCCGCGACGCCGAGGTCCGGATTCGGCAGGCCGTAGGCGACGAGGTTCGCCGCGTCCTCGCCCCCGGCCAGCATCGCGGCGATGTTCGGCTCGTTGATCGTGCACACGTAGCGCACGCCGTCGAGGATCGGCAGCACGGTCTCCACATAGCGGGAGAACAGGTCCACCGCGTCGTCGGCACGCCAGAAGCCGTCCTTCTGGAACCACTGCGGCACCGTGAAGTGCATGAGGGTGACCGTCGGGTCCAGCCCGTTCTCCCTGGCGGTGTCGATCATGCGGCGGTAGTGGTCGAGCATCGCCCGCGAGACGAACCCGCGCTCCGGCTCGATCCGCGCCCACTCGACTGAGAACCGGTAGGAGTTCAGCCCGGCCTCGGCGAGCAGCCGCATGTCCTCCGGGTAGCGGTGGAAGTGGTCGGCGGCGTCACCGGAGGGCTCGACCATGGGCGAGTCGGGGGCGTGTTCCATCGCCCACCAGTTGCTCGTGGTGTTGTTGCCCTCCACCTGGTGGGCGGCGGTCGCGGCGCCCCAGAGGAAGCCGTCGGGGAATGCGAGCACGGATGCGCTCCTCTCTCTTTCTTGCAGTCGTTCGTCGCGCGTCAGCGGGCGCGGGCGGGGTTCGGCACGGCGTCGAGCAGTTCGACCGTGTACGGGTCCTCCGGATGCTGCAGCACCTGCGAGGTCTCGCCCCGCTCGACGACGCGGCCGCTGTTGAGCACGAGGATGTTCTCGGTGACGAGCCGCGCGCTCAGCAGATCGTGGGTGATGTAGAGCATGCTGATGCCCCACCGTTCGCGGAGGTCCTCCAGCAGCGCGAGCACGCCGGCGCGGAGCGACACGTCGAGCATCGACACCGGCTCGTCCGCGATGAGCACCTGCGGGTCGCTCGCGAGCGCCCTGGCGATCACCACGCGCTGCCGCTGCCCGCCGGAGAGCTGGTGCGGCAGCTTGGCGGCGAACTGCTCGACGGGCGTCAGGCCCACCGTCTCCAGCAGTTCGAGCACACGGGCCCTGGCCTCCGCCCCGCGCAGCCTCGTGTAGTTCACGACGGGACGGGTCAGGGCGTACTCGACGGTGTGCAGCGGGTTCAGGGCCGCGTACGGATCCTGGAACACCATCTGCACGTCCTTGCGGAGGTCGCGGAGTCCTCGGCGCTTCAGGGCCGCGACATCGACTTCGCCGAAGCGGATGCGGCCCGAGGTCGGCTTCTCGACCCCGGTGAGCATCTTCGCGATCGTCGACTTGCCCGAGCCGGAGGCACCGACCAGCGCCAGCGCCTCCCCCGGCTCCAGGCGGAAGGACACGTCGTCGACCGCGACGACCGGATCCTGGCCGCGGCGCGGTGCCGGATAGCGCTTGGTCACGCCCTCCACGACGATCGCGGCATCCGCGCGCCGGGCGTCCCGCGGCGACACGGTCGGCAGGGTCTCGGTGACGTCCGTACGGCTGCGTCCCTCCCGGCGGCGGGTGCCGAGATCGACGAACCCGGGGATCTCGATCTTCTCGGCGCGCGGGTCGGCGTAGTGGCTCAGCAGCATCCGGGTGTACTCGTCCTGCGGGCGGTGCAGGATGTCCTGGCTGCGGGCGTCCTCCACGATGCGGCCCTCGTGCATGACCATCACCCGGTCGGTCGCCTCGAGGACGATCCCGAGGTCGTGGCTGATGAGGATCGCCGTGAAGCGCTCGGACCGCTGCAGCTCCTGGATCGTGTCCATGACCGCGTGCTGGACGAGCACGTCGAGCGCGGTGGTGGGCTCGTCGAACACCATCAGCTGGGGTTCGAGCGAGAGGGCGAGGGCGATCGAGGCGCGCTGCCGCATGCCGCCGGAGAGCTCACCGGGGTATCGGTCGAGCACCTCCGGCTTGAGCCCCACCTTGCCGACGAGCTCCCGCGCCCTGGCCTGGCGCTGCTCGGCGGGCACATGACCGTGCGCGGCGAAGATGTCGCGGAAGTGGTTGCCCACGGTCCGCACGGGGTTCAGCGCGTTCATGCCGGACTGCAGCACCATCGCGAAGCCGCCCTGCCGCTGACGCCGCAGTTCTTCGGCGTCGAGCTCGCGGATGTCGCGGCCGTCGAACAGGATGCGTCCGCCGCTGATGCGCGCCGGCGGCTTCTGCAGCCGCGTGAGCGCGAAGCCGAGCGTGGACTTGCCCGACCCGGACTCGCCGACGAGCCCGACGAACTCGCCGCGCCGGAGCGCGAACGACACGTCGCGCACGGCCGGCACCGGCTCCTGCCCCGGGGAGGCGTACTCCACGGACAGCGACTGGACGTCGAGGAGGATGTCGTCGTGCTCCATGGCGCTCATCGGCCCTTCCCTTCGCGCAGGCGCGGATTGGAGATGCCGTCCACGCCGAAGTTGATGAGTGTGAGGCTGAGGGCGAGCAGCGCGATGCACAGACCGGGCGCGAACAGCAGCAGCCACTGGCCGGTGAGCAGGGAGTTCGAGTTCTGCGCCCAGTAGAGCATCGTGCCCCAGCTGACGATGCTGGAGTCGCCGAGGCCGAGGAACTCCAGCCCCGCCTCGGCGAGGATCGCCGCCGTCGCCGCTCCGAAGAGGGTGCCGGCGATGATCGACGTCATGTTCGGCAGGATCTCGCGGAAGACGATCCGCGCCCTGCTGTCGCCGGAGAACTGCGCCGAGGTGACGAAGTCGTTGCCGCGGAGGGACTGGGTCTGGCTGCGCAGCACGCGGGCGCCCCAGGCCCAGCCGGTCACGACGATCACGGCGATGATCATGAGGATGCCGCCGTTCTGCAGGTAGGCCGCGATCACGATCATCAGCGGCAGGCCCGGGATCACGAGGAAGAGGTTCACGATGAACCCGACGACCTCGCCCGCGAAGCCGCGCATGTAGCCCCAGCTCAGACCGATCAGCACGGCCACGATCGTGGAGAGGAGCCCGGCCGCGAAGCCCACGAGGAGGCTGACCTGGGCACCGTAGATGAGCTGGCTGAGCACGTCCTCCCCGGCCGCGGTCGTGCCGAGCCAGTGCTCCCACGAGGCGTCGGCGTTGCGCGGGAACCCGTTCTCCTTCGGGCCGTACGGAGCCAGGAGCGGGGCGAACACGGCGACGAGCACGAAGAACGCGAGGAGGCAGAGGCCGATGCGGGCCTTGCCGTTGGACCACAGGGTGCCGACCATGCGGCCGAAGGCGCGCCACGGGCTGGGCGCCGCGATGCGGGCGGTGGGGACCTTGACGGTCACGGTGCTGGGGGTGGGGTTCGGGGTCGTCATCGGCGAGTCCTCGGGTCGAGAACCCCGTAGAGGATGTCCACGAGGAAGTTGGCGATGAGCACGCTCACGGTGATCATCAGGAAGAGCGCCTGCATGAGCGGGTAGTCCTGCCCGATCACGGCGTTGAACAGCAGGTAGCCGATGCCCGGATAACCGAACACCTGCTCGACGAGGATCGAGCCGCCCACCACGCCGCCGAGCGTGAGCCCGAAGCCGGTGAGGTTCGGCAGGATCGCGTTGCGGGCCGCGTAGCGGAGGGCGATCGTGCGGCCGCGGAGGCCGTTCGCCTCGCCGAAGGTGATGTAGTCCTCGCCGAGCGTGTTGATCATCGCGTTACGCATGCCGATGATCCAGCCGCCGAGGGAGGTGAGCAGGATCGTCAGCGCCGGCAGGAACGCGTGCCGGACGAGGTCGACGATGAAGTCCCAGGTGAAGCCCGGGGTGGTCGTCGCCGAGTAGGCGCCGGTCGTCGGGAACCAGTGCAGCACGTAGCCGAGGAAGAACAGCAGCAGCAGCGCCGTCCAGAAGTACGGGAACGTGCTGAGGAACGACCCGGTCAGCGTCGGCAGGGAGTCCAGCCACGTGCCGCGCCGCCAGGCGGCCATCACGCCGATGAGGGTGCCGATCACGAAGGCGAGGATCGTGACGATGCCGACGAGGCCGAGTGTGTACGGCAGCGCGGTGGAGACCATGCTCGACACGGTCTGCGGGTAGAACGTGTACGAGACGCCGAAGTCGAGCCGGACGACCTGGCCGAGGTAGGCCACGTACTGGTCCCACATCGATCCGGTCGGCACTCCGAGCTGCGCCTCGATCGCGGCGCGCGTGGCGTCCGAGACCGGACCGTTCTGGGAGAGCTTCGCGATCGCGGCGTCGGCGGGAGAGCCGGGCATGAGTCGCGGGAGGAAGAAGTTCAGGGTGATCGCGGCCCACAGGGTGAGCAGGAACAGGCCGATCTTCTGGAGGACGTACTTCACTGGTCTCCCCCGTCCGTGCGCTTCAGGTGGGTGAAGATGCCCAGCGGCGCCGAATCGTAGTTCTGCGGGATCATGTACGGATCGTCCGCGGAGGGCCAGCCGGTGAACTTCGCGTCGTTGAACAGGCCCCAGATCCCGCCGTAGTACAGGCCGATCACGGGGACCTGCTCGTACACGATGCTCTGCAGCTCGTGCACGATCTCAGTCTGGCGGTCGGGGTCGATCGTGGCGCGGTACTCCTCCAGCAGGGCGTCGGCCTCCGGGGAGCGGTAGCGCTCGAAGTTGTTGGTCGTGACCTCGCCGGCCGGCACGTAGAAGTCGCTGGAGAGCAGGCTGTTGTAGGCCTGGTACACGTCGCCGTTGCCCATGCCGCCGATCGCCATCTCGAAGTCGCCGGTGCCGATCGCGCTCTGGTAGCCGGCGGGCTGCGGGAGCTTGAGCGACACCTTGACGCCGACGTCCGCGAGCTGGCGCTGCACGGTCTGGGCGGCGCGCGTCCAGTCGGAGTATCCGTTGGCGGTGGTCAGCGAGAACGCGAGCTGCTCGCCGTCCTCGCCGACGAGCTGGTCACCCTGCAGGGTGTACCCGGACTCGGCGAACGCCGCGAGCGCGGCGTCGCGGTCCTGCGCGAGCATGCCCTGGTCCGGGATCTCCGGGTCGAGGTACTTCTCCTGGTTGGGCAGGATGAGGCCGGTCTGCCCGGCGGGCTGCATGTAGCCCTCGGAGGCGGTCTCGGCGATCTCCTCCCGGTCGAGCGCGAGCGCGATGCCGCGACGGACGTTCACGTCGTCGAACGGGGCGACCTCGAGGTTGGGCACGAGCGAGATGACGCCGCCCGGCGGGAACCACCAGGTGTTGTCGGGACTCGCCGCCCCCCAGGTCCCCTCGACGTCGGAGATGAAGGAGTAGGCCCAGTCGTAACCGCGGGTCACGGTGTCGAGCTGGGTGTTCGTGGCCGGCAGGATGATGTGCTCGATCTCGATCTTGTCCGCCTGCCAGTAGTCGGGGTTGCGGTCCATCGAGTACTGCTGGTCGTTGTAGTTCCCGAGCACGAACGGGCCGGTGCCGACCGGCTCCTCGTTGCGCCAGGTGGCCGGGTCCTCCACGTCGGCCCACAGGTGCTCGGGGACGATCATGGTCTGCCCGAGGATCGAGAGCGACGGCGCGTCCTCGCCCTGGAGGTGGAACACCACGTCGTCGCCGTCGACCTCGATGCGGTCGATGTGCTGCCACGCGCCCTTGATGTCGAGCGAAGGCTCGTCCTTGATGAGCTGGAACGTGAAGGCCACGTCCTCCGGGGTGAAAGGCTCGCCGTCGCTCCACTCCACGCCGTCGCGGACCGTCATCACGATCGTGCGGGCGTCGGGCTGGGTCCACTCGGACGCGAGCCACGGGGTGAGCTCACCGTCGAGCGGGTTCACCAGGATGAGCGGCTCGTAGATCCACCGCGAGGCCGTCCGGGTGTTCGTGAGGTAGGGGTTGAAGTTCTGCGTGAAGAACGGGTTGCCCTTGTCGGCGTTGATGAGCATCGTGTCGTCGCCGATCGAGGGGTCGGGCTGCGAGCTGATCTGGATGCTGCAGCCGCTGAGCGCGACCGCTGCGGCCGCGAGCCCCACGACGGCGGCGCGGCGCCAGCGTCGGAAGGTGTGCGTCTCTGCCACTGGATGACCTCATGTCGTCTCTGTCATGAAGGGCGCCCCGGGGGGTGGGGAGTCCTGCCGGCCGAAGCCGTACACGAGATTGTAAGCGCATACATTTTGAATCGGCAACCCTGTGGCGAGCCAGGAGACCCTCCGGGGTGGCGCGGTCGCGTCGGTTCAGGAGGGGCGCGTGGAGCTCTCGCGGAGGAGGATCTGGAGGGGCAGACGCGTGGTGAGCGGCGGGGCGTCCGGCTGCTCCAGCCGTCGCGCGAGCACCTGCACCGCCGCGCGTCCGAGCTCGATCATCGGCTGCCGGATCGTGGTCAGCGGCGGCGACACCAGGGTCGCCGCCTCGATGCCGTCGAACCCCGTGACGAGGACGTCGTCCGGCACCCGCACGCCCGCCCCGCGGAACACGTCCATCGCCCCGAGGGCCATCTGGTCGTTGGCGGCGATGAGCGCGGCGGGCACGCCCTCGTGCGCGAGCCGCTCCCCCGCCCGACGTCCGGAGGCGCGGGTGAAGTCGCCCCGGAGGAAGCGTACCGCTGCCGGGTCGCGCCCCGCGGCGGCGAGCGCGGTCGACACGCCCTCCCACCGCTGCTCGGCGTCGGGCGAGTCGGCCGGGCCGGCGAGGAACGCGATCTCCCCCTCCCCGACCTGGGACAGCACGTGACGGGTCAGCTCCCCCATCGCCTCGACGTTGCTCACCGTGACGTGGTCGTAGGCATCGCCCCGTGGCGGTCCGGACAGCACCACCACCGGGATACGGCGGGCCAGCCGGGCGAGCACGGCGTCCGGCACGCTGCGGGCGAGCACCATGAGCCCGTCCACGCGGCCGGCCATGTCGCGGACGGTGGAGCGGTCGGGATCGTCGCGGCCGACGCCCACCATGAGCACGAACCCCTGCTTCCACGCCTCCAGCTCGGCGCCGCGGAGGACTTCGTCGAGGAACAGCATGGAGGAGTGCGGCGCGTCCTGCTCGTCCGACACGACCGTGAACGGCGGTCGGGCGGCGGCGGACAGCACGTCGAGGGGCGGAGCGTCCTCGGCGGCGTCGAATCCCGGGAAGTACAGCCCCAGCACCCCGGTCCGGCGTTCGGCGAGACCCCGCGCGCTCCCACTGGGGACGTACCCCAGCGCGGAGACCGCGTCGAGCACCCGCTCCCGGGTCGCCGGACGGACGGCCTCCGGGGAGCGCAGCACCCGCGACACGGTCGCGATCGACACTCCGGCGCGGTCGGCGACGTCGTACACCGTCGCGGCCTTGCTCACGCGGACTCCTCTCGCTCGCGGGTTCTGGTTCTGGTTTCTGGTCCTGGTCCTGGTCCTGTCAGCGTAGGACAGTCTCCCCCGGTGCCCCCCTCCCGCTCCCGCGCGCGGGCGCAGATTCGCGTCGGTGTCGCAGGGATGGAGTCAGGCTCTGCGACACGGTGCATATGTCCGACACGGTGCAGACCTGCGAGGGCGTGCCTGGACGGGCGGGTCAGGAGCGGAGGGCGCGGAGGGCTCCGTGCGGGCGGGAGCTGATCTCGCCGGGTTCGCGCTCGCGGGTCTCGGACCACTGCACCTCGAGACCGGCCGCGGCGAGCAGCGGGGACAGGACCTCCGCGGTCCAGAAGAAGGCGGGGGCGACGGCATGAGGGAAGATCACCCGGGGTTCGCCGACGAAGTACCCGAGGAGCAGGCTCCCGCCAGGGGCGAGCACCCGGGCGAACTCCGCGAACACGTCCGGGAGCTCGGCCGGAGGCGTGTGGATCACGGAGTACCACGCGAGGACGCCGCCGACGGTGCCCGATGCCTGCGGCAGCGTCCGGAACGACCCGTGATGGAACGAGAGGTGCGGATACTGCGCCCGCGCCCCGTGGATGAAAGCCGAGGAGAGGTCGATCCCCTCGACGTCCTGCCCCTCGCCCCCGTGCAGGAAGGCCGTCCAGTGCCCGGGGCCGCAGCCCGCGTCGAGCAGCCGCCCCGGGGTCTCGTCACGCCACCGCCGGATGAGCTCGCGGTCGCGCGGATCCATCAGTCCCAGGTCTCCCGCGACCTCCCGGTACTCCGCGGCCCTCGCGTCGTAGGCGCGCGCGACCGGGTCCTGTCCCGCGGGAGGCCGCAGATCCGGGCTCATGCCGCAGCCGCCCCCCGCATCCCCGCAACCGGGGTGCGAATCTGCGACGGGGGTCACCGCGACCGCGCCGCCAGGGCCGCCTGATACAGATCCCGGGAGGACAAGCCCGTCAGGGCCGCGACCTCGGAGGCCGCATCCTTCAGGCGGGTGCCGTCCGCGACCAGGGCCTGCACCTGGGCGAGGGCGTCCTCCGGGGAGGCCTCCCGCCGCGGCGCCCCCTCGACGACCACCACGATCTCTCCCTTCACCCCGTCGGCGGCCCAGGCGGCGAGCTCGGACGCGGTGCCACGACGGACCTCCTCGTACAGCTTGGTCAGCTCCCGGCACACGGCGATCCGGCGGTCCGCGCCGAAAGCGGCCCCCATGTCGGTCAGGGTCGTCGCCAGGCGCGAGGGCGACTCGAAGAACACCATCGTGCGCGGCTCGGCGGCGAGGGCGGAAAGGGTCGCCCGGCGCTCCCCCGGCTTCCGCGGCAGGAACCCCTCGAAGGTGAAGCGGTCCGTCGGCAGCCCCGAGATCGCCAGGGCCATGAGCACCGCGCTGGGCCCCGGGATCGCGGTCACCGTGACCCCCTGCGCCACCGCCTCGGCGACGAGGCCGTATCCCGGGTCACTCACGGTCGGCATGCCCGCATCGCTCAGCACCACGAGGTCGGTCTCCGCGGCGAGCGCGGCCAATTCCGCGGCCTTCTGCTTCTCGTTGTGGTCGTGCAGCGCGATCAAGCGGGGCCGGTTGTCGATCGCGAGGGCCTGCAGGAGGCGCTGCGTCGTGCGGGTGTCCTCCGCCACGACGATCTCCGCGTTCTCCAGCACCTCCACGAGTCGCCGCGACGCATCGCCCAGGTTTCCGATCGGGGTCGCGGCGAGGATGATCACCCGCCCAGCTTAGGCGTGGACCCGCAGCGGGACCGGAGCCGGCATACCGGGAGCACAGGGTGGAGTGTGTCTAGGCTGGACCGGTGACCGCGCCCGAGCCCCTCCTGCCCCTCCCCGAGGAACGGCTCACGCGCTACGAGCGACTCCGCGACCGCGTGCTGCAGGCTCCGGACTGGGGCCGGGCGATCGGCTGGCTGGCCCCGCTGCTGGTCACGGCCCTCGCGGCGGTGCTGCGCCTGGCGAACGTCGGCCATCCGCACCAGCTCGCCTTCGACGAGACCTACTACGTCAAGGACGCCTGGTCGCTGTGGAGCCTCGGGTACGAGGGGGTGTGGGGCGAGAACGCGAACGACGCCTTCATCACCCTGCAGGAGCTCCCGCTGACGAACAAGGGCGCCTTCATCGTGCACCCCCCGCTCGGGAAGTGGCTCATCGCGCTGGGCATGGCCATCGGCGGCCCGGACAACAGCGCCGGCTGGCGTCTGGCGACCGCCGTCCTCGGTGCGGGATCGGTGCTGCTGGTCTTCCTCATCGCGCGACGCCTGACCGGCTCCGTCGTGGCGGCGACGGTGGCGGGGACGCTCCTCGCGATCGACGGCCTCAGCATCGTGATGAGCCGCATCGCGCTCCTCGACGGCATCCTCACCTTCTTCGTGCTGCTGGGCGTGCTGTTCGTGCTCATCGACCGCCAGCGCACGATCCCCCTGCTCGAACGCCGGGACCCCGACGACGAGCACCCGCTGTGGGGACCGATCCTCTGGCGCCGTCCCTGGCTCGTCGCCGCGGGGCTCGCACTCGGCGCCGCCTCGGCGGTGAAGTGGTCGGGGCTGTACGTGCTCGCGGGCTTCGGACTCTTCGTCGTCATCACCGACGCCCTCGCCCGGCGCCGCGGCGGGGTCGTCGTGTGGCCGGCGTCCGCGGTCTTCCGGCAGGGGCCGGTGTCGTTCGTCCTCCTCGTCGTGCCCGCCCTCGCGGTCTACCTCGCGAGCTGGACCGGATGGCTGGTGACGGCGAACGGCTACGACCGCGGCAGCGACCCGAACCCGCTCATCGCCCTATGGAACTACCACGAGGCCATGCTCGGGTTCCACGTGGGCCTCACCCGCGGGCACCCGTACGCGAGCCCGGCGTGGGAGTGGCCCTTCCTGCTCCGCCCCACCGCGGTGTGGGTCGACAGCGACCCCACCGGCTGCGGCGTCGACCACTGCATCGGCGTGATCTCGGCGATCCCCAACCCGCTCATCTGGTACGGCGGCGTCGCGGCCAGCGTGTACCTGCTCTACCGCCTCATCCGCGGGTGGATCACGCGGCAGCCGGTCGGCCCGGCGCTCAGCCTCCCGCTCGTGGGGCTCGCGGTGACCTATCTGCCCTGGCTGATGTTCCCCGACCGGACGATCTTCCAGTTCTACACGGTCGTGATGATGCCGTTCCTCGTGCTCGCACTCACCGCCACACTGCGGATCATCGCCGGGCGCCGGGAGGACCCGCTCCCGCGCCGCCAGTCGGGACAGCGGACCGTCCTGATCTTCCTCGGCGTCGTCGTCCTCGTCTCGGCGTTCTTCCTGCCGCTGTGGACGGGGATGAGCGTGCCGTACGACTTCTGGCGCCTGCACAACTGGCTGCCCGGCTGGGTCTGACCGCCGGGCTGGCCGGCCACAGCGGAGCCCGGGTCAGGAGACCTCGTCGGCCACGTGCTCCACGAGCGGGAGCACGCGACCCGAGAGATGCGTGCGCATGGCGATGGAGGACGCGGTCCGCGCGACCCCCGGCACGAGGGCGACCCGGTCCAGCACCTCCTGGAGGCGGGTCGCATCGCGGGCGACGAGCCGAAGCTGCATGTCGCTCGCGCCGGTCACCGTGTGCATGTCGACGATCTCCGGCACCGCGTCCGCGAGGGCGGTCGCGACGTCATCATGCCCCACCTTCTGATCGATCTCGACGAGACAGAACGCCACGACGCCGTACCCGAAGCCGGCGGGGTCGATGCGCGGCACGATCGCCTCGATCACGCCACCCTCGTGCAGGCGCGCGAGGCGGCTCGTGGCCGTCCCCCGCGCGATGCCCAGCCGGCGCGCGCACTCCAGGAGGGGCAGCTGCGGCGACTCCGTCAGCAGCCGGATCAGCGCGGCGTCCAGGCGATCGATCCGCACGTCACTCCTTGACGATGCCGGGGCGGGAGACACCCCGCGTCAGGCGGGCGACGACGAGCAGCACCGCGGTGAGCCCGAGCGTGAGCAGCAGCTGGATGCGCGCAGCCGGGTCGATCATCGCGAGCGCGATCACGGCGGCGAGCAGCACGAGGCACAGCCACGACACCCAGGGGAAGCCCCAGAGCCGCATGGGCATCGCCTCGCCGGCACGGTCGGCCCGCCGGCGCAGCACGATCTGGGAGATCGCCGTCGCCGTCCAGATCACCAGCAGGGTCGACCCCACGACGTTCAGCAGCGCCGGGAGCACCACGTCCGGGAAGGCCCAGTTGAGTCCCACGGTCACGAAGCCGAAGGCCACCGAGGCGAGGACGGCGACGAACGGCACGCCCTTGAGGCTCGTCCGGGTGACGGACAGCGGCGCCAGCCCGCGTTCCCCCAGCGAGTACGCCATCCGGGAGGCGCCGTAGATGTTGGCGTTCATGGCCGAGAGCAGCGCGATCACCACGATGAGGTCCATCACGAGGCCGACGCCCGGCACGTTCAGGGTGTCCAGGACCGCCGAGAACGGACCGGCCTGCACGGCGGGGTCGTCCCACGGGAGCACCGCGACGATGACGAAGATCGAGCCGACGTAGAAGACCAGGATGCGCACCAGCACCTCGCGCACGATCCGGCGGATGTTGCGGGAGGGGTCGTCCGACTCGGCGGCCGCGATCGCGACGACCTCGGTGCCGCCGAACGCGAAGACGACGATGAGGAGCGCCGCGGCGATGCCCGTGATGCCGTGCGGGGCGAAGCCGCCCTCATCCACCAGGTTCGAGATGCCGGTCGCCGGCACACCGGGGATGAGTCCGACGATGGCGCACACGCCGACGACGAGGAAGGCGATGATCGCGGCGACCTTGATCGCCGCGAACCAGAACTCGAAACGGCCGTAGTTGCGCACGCCGAAGAGGTTCACCGCGGTGAGCGCCACGACGAACACGAGCACCCACACCCACGCGGGGATCCCGGGTACCCAGTTCGCCACGATCCCGGCCGCGCCGGTCGCCTCGGCGGCGATCACGACGACGAGCTGGATCCAGTACAGCCAGCCCACCGCGCTGCCGGCGCTGCGCCCCATGGCCTTCTGGGCGTAGGAGCTGAAGGCGCCGGAGCTGGGGCGGGCCGCCACCATCTCGGCGAGCATCGCCATCACGAGCACGACGATGCCGCCCGCGACGAGGTAGGAGATGAGCACGGCGGGTCCGGCGATGCTGATCGCCTGCCCGGAGCCGACGAACAGCCCCGCGCCGATCGCGCCGCCGAGCCCCATCATGGAGATCTGGCGGCGGGTGAGGCCCGGGTGCAGGCCCTTCGTGGTCGTCGTGGTGACGGGGACCTCGGTGGTCACGCGCCCACCTCCATCAGGTCGGAATCGTGGTCGGACTCGTGCGCGGCGTCGCCGGAGACCGCGAGGGCGGCTTCCACCCTGGCGATGTCGGCGGCGGAGCCGGACGAGATGCGGATGCCCTCGCCGGGGAAGGCGCGGGCGACCACGCCGCCGGCATGCAGGAGGGCGTCGAGTTCGGCGGTGCGCTCCCCCGCGGGGACCCAGACGAAGTTGGCCTGCGAGCGGACGGCGGGCCAGCCGGCGGCGGTGAGCACGGTGTACAGCCGATCGCGCTGCGCCACGACCTCGTCGATGCGGACGGCGAGCTCGTCCTCCGCGGCGAGCGAGGCGAGGGCCGCGGCCTGGGCGAGGTCGGTGACCCCGAACGGCACGGCCACCTTGCGCTGCGCCTCGGCGATCGCGGTGGGGGCGATCGCGTAGCCGATGCGGAGCCCGGCCAGGCCGTACGCCTTGGAGAACGTGTGCAACACCGCGACGTGCGGGTGACGGCGGAACAGCTCGATCCCGGCGCCGCGGCTGTCCGTGCGGTCGAAGTGCACGTAAGCCTCGTCGATGACGACGAGGACGTCGTGCGGCACCGCGGCGACGAAGCGCTCCAGAGCCTCGGCGTCGACGACCGTGCCGGTCGGGTTGTTGGGGTTGCACACGAACACGAGACGTGTGCGCGGGGTGATCGCGGCGCGCATCGCGTCGAGATCGTGTCCGTGATCGGCATCCAGCGGCACGGCGACGGGCGTCGCGCCCGCGATCCGGACGAGCGAGGGGTAGGCCTCGAAGGACCGCCATGCGAAGACGACCTCGTCCCCCTCGCCGGCGACCGCGTGGATGAGCTGGGCGGCGATCTCCACCGAGCCCGCGCCGACGGTCACCTGCGCCGGGTCAACGGCGTACCGGGCGGCGAGCGCCTCCCGGACCGCGGAGGCGCTCATGTCCGGGTAGCGGTGGATGCCGGCCACCCGGTCCTGCACGGCGCGCACGACGGAGGGCAGCGGCGGATGCGGGGACTCGTTCGAGGAGAGCTTGGAGGCACCGGCCGGGGCGGAGCGCCCCTGTCGGTAGGCGGGCACGGCGTCGAGACCGGCGCGGGCGGAGAGAGTCATCGTCAGAGCATCCTTGCTGTGATCCGAGAGGGGTCGCGTCACCCTAGAACGGATCGCGGGCGCTGGGCAAACCGTGCACTCGAAGCTGCGCATCGCGCGCACTCGACGGGCAGACGGACGCCGCGCGGTAGGCAGAATGCACAGCGCTGCGCCGGGGAGGGGCGCTCACCGTGCGCGCGAGACCGCGGCCGGATCGCTCACCGGCAGGCGGCACACGAAGGCGCGGCAGTCGTAGGCGCGCTCGGCGGTCGCCTCCTTGCCCTCGAACAGCTCGAACCCCGCGGCGCCGAACGCCGCGGCCTGCGCCGGCGTGACGACGGCGACGACATCGGCATCGGCTCCGCGGGCCGCGGCGGCGAGCGCCCCACCCGGATCCTCCGTCACCACGACGAGCTGCCGCGGCGCGGTGGCGAGTCCGGCGGCGACCCGGAGCAGACTGCCGTGGGCGAAGGGCTGGGCGAGCGCCCGGGAGGCGAGGGCCTCCACCCGCTCCGCCGCTGCCGCGCGATAACGGTCCCCCGCTCCCAGCCGCCAGGCGGTGAGCGCGGCCTGCGCGACCGCCGCCGTGTCGGAGGGGAGGTCGCCGTCGGTGTGGTCGGGCGAGGCGGCGATGCCCTGCGCGCGGAGCATCGGGTCGTCCCCCGCGGCGCCGTCCAGCGCTCCGTCGAGGAGGCTCAGGGCCGTGGCGGCCGGAGCGACGTCGCCCGTGGCCGCCGCGAGGGCGAACAGGCCCTCGGCGAGCAGCGCGAGGTCGGCGGCCGTGGCGACCGCGGCGGAAGCGCGGCCGTCCAGCGATGCCCGCACGAGCGCGCCGTCGGCCCCGCTGTTGGTGTCGAGCACGGCAGCGGCGGCCTCCGCAGCGGCGGCGATCCACGCGTCGTCGCCGAGCGCCGCCCCCGCCCGGGCGAGTGCCGCGATCGCGAGCCCGTTCCATCCCGTGATGACCTTGCCGTCCACGGCGGGCGGCTCCAGCGCCGCGCGCTCCGCGACGGGACGGAGGTAGTAGCCCCCCTCGCTGCGGGCCCCGTCGATCCACGATTCGGAATCCTGCGCAGCGCCGAAGCCGCCGCCCTCCTGCCGCAGCGTGCCGAGCAGGAAGCGGGCGATCCCGCGGGCGGTCTCCTCGTCGCCGGCGTCGAGCGCGACCTCGAGCAGCTGGGCGTTGTCGGTCAGCATGCGCTCGTAGTGCGGCACCGTCCAGTCACGCCGGGTCGCGTAGCGGAAGAACCCGCCGTCGGCGTCACGCAGATCTGAGGCCGCCATCGCCGCGAGGGCGCGCTCGGCCGCAGCCGCCGCCTCCGGTGCGGCCGCGCGGATGAGGGGCTCCTGGAGGAACCGCAGAGTCGTGGCCACCGGGAACTTCGGAGCTCCGCCGAAGCCGCCGAACTCCGCGTCCTCCCTGGCGACGAGACCGCGGGCGGCCTCCGCGAGGGCCGTGGCGTCCGGGAGGCTCGATGCCGTGGTCTCCGCCGCCTCGGCGAGCGCCGCGGTCACCGCGTCGGCGGACTCCTCGGCCTGCGCCCGTCGCGTCGTCCACGCCTCGCGCACCGCGGCCAGCACATCGCGGAACGCGGGCATCGGCGGTCGCGCCTCCGGCGGCCAGTACGTCCCCGCGTAGAAGGCGCGTCCGGCAGGCGTGGTGAACACCGTGAGCGGCCAGCCGAGGTTCTGCGTGAACGCCGACGCGGCGGCCATGTACGCCCCGTCGACGTGCGGATGCTCCTCGCGGTCGACCTTCACCGCGACGAACCCCTCGTTGATGCGGGCGGCGGTCTCCGGGTCGGCGAACGACTCGCGCGCCATCACATGGCACCAGTGGCAGGTGGAGTAGCCGATCGAGATCAGCATCGGCACGTCCCGGCGGCGCGCCTCGGCGAAGGCCTCCTCTCCCCAGGGGTACCAGTCGACGGGGTTGTCGGCGTGGGCCCGCAGATAGGGGCTGAGGGTGTCGGCGAGACGGTTCGTCATGCTCCCACGCTACGCCGGGCTCACCGGCTCCGGACCAGGATCAGCCGACGAGCAGCTCCACGGGACGGGACAGGGTGTAGCCGACGAGCGGGAGGGCCCGCTCGGCCGCGAGCGCGATCCGCGCACGCAGCACGTCCGTCGCCACCTCGTAGCCGTCGAAGTCGGTCGTGCTCGCGTACACGCCAAGCGGGAGGGTGAGCGCCTGGAAGAACGCGAACAGCGGGCGCAGCTGGTGCTCGATCATGAGCGCGTGTCGCTCGCCGCCACCGGTCGCCGCGAGGAGCACCGGCGTGCCGACGAGGGCGTACTGGTCCACGAAGTCGAACAGGTGCTTGAACAGCCCCGTGAACGAGGCGCGGTACACCGGGCTGCCCACGATGAGCAGGTCGGCGGTCTCGATCGCCTGCAGCTGTGCCTCCACCTCCGGCGGGAGCTGGTCACGGGTGAGAGCACCCGCGAGCGAGGGCCCGACCTGCGTGAGCTCGATCAGCTGCGCCTCGACCGGGGCGCGCTCGGCGACCGCGGCGGTGATCGCACGGAGGAGGGCGGTGGTCTTGCTCGGCTCGTGGAGGGAGCCCGAGACGGCGACGACGCGGAGCGGAGCTGTCATGGGCTCGACGGTACCCACGCGGACGCCCCGTGTCGCGCGAAGCGACACGGGGCGTCATGGAACGGAGACGAGCCGCGGGCCGCGGGCTCGGGAGCAAGGCTCCGGTCAGTGCTGGCCCGGTGACGGCGTCAGTGCCGAGCCCGCGGCCGGTATGAGGGCGGGATCAGTTGACCTCGTCCGGGTGCGAGCCCACGCGGCCGGAGCCGTCGAGCGGGTCGAGCGCGTCGATCGCGGCGATCTCGGCGTCGGTCAGCTCGAAGCCGAACACGTCGAGGTTCTCGCGCAGGCGCTCCGGACGCACCGACTTCGGGAAGACGATGATGCCCTTCTGCAGGTGCCAGCGCAGGACGGCCTGTGCGGGGGTCACGCCGTGGGCGGCGGCCGCCTCCGCGATCGCCGGGGTGCCGAAGAGGTCGTACTTGCCCTGGCCGAGCGGACCCCAGGCCTCGATGCGGACGCCGTTGGCCTCGGCCCAGGCGACCTCCTCGCGGCGCTGGTACGCCGGGTGCAGCTCGATCTGGTTCACCGCCGGGACGACGCCGGTCTCCTTCACCGTGCGCTCCAGGTGCGGCACGAGGAAGTTCGAGACGCCGATGCTGCGGGTCAGGCCCGCGTTGCGCAGCTCGATGAGCTTCGCGAACGCGTGGACGTAGTCGTCCTTCGCCGGGGTGGGCCAGTGCACGAGGTAGAGGTCGACCTGCTCCAGGCCGAGCTTCTCGAGGCTCTCGCCGATGGCGGCGCGGGGCTCGTCGTCGTGGTGGCGGTCGTTCCACAGCTTCGTGGTGACGAAGAGCTCCTCACGGGGGATGCCGGAGGACGCGATGGCCGCGCCGACGCCCTCCTCGTTGCCGTAGATCGCGGCGGTGTCGATGTGGCGGTACCCGATCTCGAGAGCCTCGCTCACCGCCTTCTCGGTCTCTGCCGGCGGCACCTTGAAGACGCCGTAGCCCAGCTGGGGGATGGAGTTGCCGTCGTTCAGTTCGAGTGCAGGAATGGTCATCCCCCCAGCCTAAGACCTGTGATGACAGGTGCGCCCGTGCGGATGACGAAAAGCGTCAGCGGCGAGGGACGGCGGCCATCGCGGCGGCGCCCTTTCCGACGAGGCGTTCCAGGGGACCACGTCCGACGAACATCGCCCACAGCGTCGTGACCAGCAGGAGCCCTACGGCGGTGAGCGCCCAGAAGGCGTTGTCCGCGATGAAGCCTCCGGGGCCGGCGACGAGGACGACGGAGACGACGTGCACGCTGTATGCCGTGAGCGGCATGGACCCCAGCGCGCCGAGGGGCAGCAGCGGCCAGCGCAGCGGACGGCTCAGGAGCAGGCACAGGGCGATCACCGCGAGGGCGAACCCACCGGAGCCCAGGATCTCGGCGGTGCCGCCGCTGTGCGGGTCGACGGCGAAGACCGCGCGGACCATGGAGCCGAGCGGATCCGTCGCGGCGAGCGCCTCGGGGTAGCTCTCCCAGCCGGACGGCGGCATCACATCGTCGGGGATGAAAGACGACGACAGGCTCTCGCCGGGAAGGATCTCGATGCTCTCGCTCCCGGAGGACGCGCTCGTCGAGGAGACGATCGATTCCGTCCCGCCCAGCCCCGCGCCCGCTCCGAGGGCACCCAGACCGTAGCCGATCGCGGCGAGGACCACGCCGACGACGAGGGCGACGACGGCCGTGCGCAGCTCCTGCACCCGGAGCCGGCCCAGAGCCATGCCGCCCAGCACGAGAGCCAGCCACACGGTGATCGGATAGGTGCCGTAGAGCACGAACCCGATGCCCGCACCGAACGGCTGCAGCGCCACCGCGCTGAGCAGAGCGAGCAGCGCCGGACCGGCGAGGGCGAGGACGGCGGCGCCGAGGAGCAGCTGCCGGGGCCGCCACCGCAGCACGGGGATGACCGCGACGTAGAGCAGGCCGTAGAGGGTGAGGATCACGGCGATCGGCGTGTTGAGGAGCTCCAGGGCGAGGCCGATCACGAAGATCACCGCGCCGCGGCCCACGAGGTTGAGGCGGATGCCCGGGAGGCGCTCCCGCTCCGGCAGCACGTCGCGCCCGGTCATGAGGGCGATGGAGACGCCGGCGAGCAGCGCGAAGAGGATCGACGAGCGGCCGTGCACGAGGTCGGTCCACGTGGTCGGGTCGCCCCACTCGAACGCCTCCGTCACGCCGACGTGGGCACCGGCCATGCCGAGGATCGCCAGACCCCGCGCGACGTCGAGACCGAGGATGCGCGGCGGCCGCCCGAAATCACGGAACCAGCGCACGGGGCGAAGAGCAGTCATCACCCGATGATCGTATGCGGCGATCGCGGCGACCCCGGTGTGCATCCCGGCATACGATGGAGGGCTATGTCCTCCCCCGTGATCTCCTACCCTCCGGAGCTGCCCGTCAGCGCGGCCAGGGACGAGATCGCCGACGCCGTCCGCGACCACCAGGTCGTCATCGTCGCCGGCGCGACCGGATCGGGGAAGACCACGCAGCTCCCCAAGATCGCGCTGGAGCTGGGCCGCGAGCGCATCGCCCACACCCAGCCCCGACGGCTGGCCGCCCGCACGATCGCGGAGCGCGTGGCCGAGGAGCTGCGGGTCGAGCTCGGCACGCTCGTCGGCTACAAGGTGCGCTTCACCGACAAGGTCTCCGACGAGACCCGGATCGCGCTGATGACCGACGGGATCCTCCTCAACGAGATCCACCGCGACCGGCTGTTGACGCGCTACGACACGATCATCATCGACGAGGCGCACGAGCGCTCCCTCAACGTCGACTTCCTGCTGGGCTACCTCGCCCGCATCCTCCCGGAGCGCCCGGACCTGAAGGTGATCATCACCTCCGCCACCATCGACCCGGAGAGCTTCGCGCGGCACTTCGCCGCCGCCGACGGCACCCCCGCGCCGGTCATCGAGGTGTCGGGGCGCACGTATCCCGTCGAGATCCGCTATCGCCCGCTCGTCGACGAGGACGCGGAGCAGGACGCCGCCGGCGAGCCGGAGGACGAGGTGAGCGCGATCGTCGCGGCGCTCCGCGAGCTCGACCGGGAGGCGCCCGGCGATGTGCTCGTGTTCCTGCCGGGCGAGGCGGAGATCCGGGACGCGGCCGACGCCGTGCGCGCGGCCTACGCCAAGGACCGTTCGCCCACCGAGGTCCTCCCCCTGTTCGGCCGGCTCTCCGCCGCGGAGCAGCACCGGGTGTTCGAGCGCAGCACCGTGGCCGGCGTCCGTCGCCGGGTCGTGCTCGCGACGAACGTGGCCGAGACGAGCCTCACGGTGCCCGGCATCAAGTACGTCATCGACACCGGCACCGCGCGCATCTCCCGGTACAGCAACCGCTCGAAGGTGCAGCGGCTGCCCATCGAGGCCATCTCTCAGGCCTCGGCGAATCAGCGCTCCGGGCGCGCCGGCCGTACGAGTGACGGCATCGCCATCCGCCTGTACTCCGAGGAGGACTACGCGCGGCGTCCCGAGTTCACCGAACCCGAGATCCTGCGCACCTCCCTCGCCTCCGTCATCCTGCAGATGCTCGCGCTGGGCTTCGGCGACATCACCGCGTTCCCCTTCCTCACCCCGCCCGACTCCCGGGGCGTGAAGGCGGCGTTCGACCTGCTCACCGAGCTCGGCGCCCTCCGGCCGGCGCAGGGGCCGGACGACGGTCCCCGACTCACCCGCATCGGGCGCGACATCGCCCGGATGCCGATGGACCCGCGGTTCGCGCGCATGCTCATCGAGGCGGGCCCTTCGACAGGCTCAGGGACCCAGCGGGGGTCAGGCCCTTCGACAGGCTCAGGGACCCAGCGGGGCTCAGGCCCTTCGACAGGCTCGGGCCCTTCGACAGGCTCAGGGACCCCGTCGGTGCTGCGGGACGTGCTCGCGATCGTGGCGGGGCTGTCCATCCAGGACGTGCGCGAGCGACCGGAGGACCGCCGCGAGGAGGCGGACCGGCTGCACGCGCGCTTCGTGGATCCGACGAGCGACTTCCTCACCCTCCTGAACCTCTGGAACCACCTGCGCGAACAGCAGCGCGAGCTCGGCTCCAGCGCGTTCCGCCGGCTGTGCCGCAGCGAGCATCTCAACTACGTGCGGGTCCGCGAGTGGTTCGACGTGCACCGCCAGCTCCGGACGCTCGTCAAGAGCCCCGACCGCGGGACGGAGCCGAGCGGCGCGGCCGATCCGGATGCCATCCACCGCGCGCTGCTCTCCGGCCTGCTGTCGCAGATCGGCGTCCTCGACGAGCGCACCGCCCCCGCGGGGAAAGCCCACTCTCCCGCCAAGGACGCCCGCCGCCGGATCACGGAGTACCGGGGCGCGCGGGGCATCCGGTTCTCGATCTTCCCGGGGTCGGGGCTGCGCAAGAAGAGCCCCAGGGCGGTCATGGCCGCCGAGATCGTGGAGACCTCCCGCACCTTCGCCCGCACCGTCGCCGCGATCGACCCCGCCTGGGCCGAGCCCCTCGCCGGCGACCTCGCGAAGCGCCAGGTCACCGAGCCGCACTGGTCCAAGGACGCCGGAGCCGCCGTGGCGTTCGAGAAGGTCACGCTGTTCGGGGTCGAGATCATCCCGCGCCGGCGCGTGCAGTTCGCCCGCATCGACCGGGCCGCCTCGCGCGAGCTCTTCGTCCGCCATGCGCTCGTCGAGGGCGAATGGGACCCGTCCCGCATCGACAAGCGGGTCAGTGCGTTCTGGCGCAGCAACGCCGAGCTCCGCCGTCGTCTGGAGAAGCTCGAGGAGCGCGAGCGGCGTCGCGACATCCTGGCCGGCGACGAGGCCGTCTTCCGCTTCTACGACGAGCGCATCCCCGCTGACGTGTTCGACGTGCGCTCGTTCGAGAAGTGGTGGCGCGAGGCGCTGACCGCGACGCCGAAGCTGCTCGTGATGCGCGAGAGCGACCTCATCGACGACGAGGACCGCGCCGACCAGCGCGAGTTCCCGATCCGGTGGACGCAGGGCGACCAGGTGCTCGGCCTCGCGTACCGGTTCGAGCCGGGCGCACCGGACGACGGCGTGAGCGTCGTGCTGCCTCTGCCGCTGCTCGCCCAGATCGAGGACCGCGGCTTCGACTGGCAGGTGCCCGGGCTGCGCGCCGAGCTCGTCACCGGACTGCTGCGTGCGCTGCCCAAGGCCATCCGGCGCCACGTCGTCCCCGCCGCCGACTGGGCGGAGAAGTTCGGGGCGGCGCTGGCCGACGAGGGTCCGGAGGTGCACGGCGGTCTCCCCCCGCGCACCCTCAAGGAGGCGCTCGCGCGGCTCGTGCAGCCGCTCGCGAACCAGGTGGTCACGGCCGCCGACTTCGACGACGAACGGGTGCCGGCCCATCTGCGCATGAACTTCCGCGCCGTGGACGAGCGGGGACGCGTGGTCGGTTCGGGGCGCGATCTCCGGGCGCTGCAGGCTCAGCTCGCCGACCGCGCGCGCAGCAGCGTCGCTCGCTCCATCGCGCGCCCCGGGCGTGCGGAGGCACCGGGACCGCGCGGGGCGGAGCGCGTGGCCGCCGCTTCGGTCGAGCAGACCGGGCTGACGGCGTGGACGTTCGGCGACCTCCCGGCGGTCATCGACACCAAGGTCGCGGGCGGAGTCGTCCGGGGGTATCCGGCGATCGTCGATGCCGGCACGAGCGTGTCGGTGCGGGTCGAGGCGACTCCCGACGCCGCGGCCGCCGCCACGCGCGACGGCGTGCTCCGTCTCGTCCTGCTCGCGGTGCCGTCGCCGTCGTCGTACGTGCAGCAGCACCTCACCAGCCAGGAGAAGCTCGCACTCGCCGCCTCGCCGTACCCGTCGGCGGCCGCGCTCATCGAGGACTGCCGGGCCGCCGTCGCCCGTCGAGTGATCGACGCGTCGACCGGAGGCGCCGACGGCCGCGACCGCGGCGTCGTGCGCACCGAGGCCGAGTTCGCCCGCGTGCGCGACGCCGTCTCGGCCGTGCTCGTCGACGAGCTCTTCGCCTGCGTCTCCCTCGTCGCCCGCATCCTCACGAAGGCGCGGGAGGTGGAGCGCGGCATCAAGGCGCAGAACGCGCTGGCGCTGCTCGGCCCGCTGAACGACATCCGCACCCAGCTCTCCGGACTGCTGCATCCCGGCTTCGTCGCGGCGGCGGGGGTCGACCGGCTCGCCCACTTCCCCCGGTACCTCGACGGCATGATCGACCGGCTGAAGACCCTCGCGAACGAGCCGGGTAAGGACCGCGGGCGGATGACGGAGTTCGAGCGGATGGCGGTGCTGTTCGCGGACGCCGGCGGCACGATCCCCCTCGCGCCCGACGCTCCGCCCGCGATCGTCGAGGTGCGCTGGCTGCTGGAGGAGTATCGGGTCAGCGTCTTCGCCCAGCGTCTCGGCACCGCGCAGCCGGTGTCGCCGCAGCGGATCACCAAGGCGCTCGCGGGGAAGTGACCCCCGCCGGGTAGCCTGAGGGCATGGCCCGCGCGATCGTCTACACCGAGTTCGGATCCCCCGCTGTCCTCCACCTGATGGAGGTACCTGACCCCGTGCCCGTCCGCGGCGAGGCGCTGGTGCGCATCGAGGCGGCCGGTGCCAACCCCATCGACGCCAAGCTCCGCGGCGGCAAGCGCCCCTCCGCGCCGATCACCGAGCCGCGTCCGGTCGGGTTCGACGGCGCGGGAGTGATCGAGGTGCTGGGCGAGGGCGTCGACGGGTTCGAGGTCGGCGACCGCGTCGCGATCCGCGACACGCTCGGGACCTACGCCTCCGCCCTCGCGGTCGAGGCCGACAAGCTCGTGAAGCTCCCGGACGCCGTCACCGCGGCCGAGGGGGCGGCGATCGGCATCCCGGCCGGCACCGCCTATCAGTCCCTCCGCTCGCTCGCCGTGACGGCCGACGACGTGCTCCTCGTGCACGCGGGCTCGGGTGCGGTCGGCCAGGCCGCCGTGCAGTTCGCGGTCGCCTGGGGCGCGACCGTGATCGCCACCGCGAGCCCCACCCGGCACGACCAACTCCGCGAGCTCGGCGCGATCCCCGTGGCCTACGGCGACGGCCTGCTCGACCGCGTCCGCGCCGCAGCCCCCTCCCCCGTGACCGTCGTCCTGGACTGCGCAGGCACCGACGAGGCGATCGAGACCTCCCTCGCCCTGGTCGCCGACCGCGACCGCATCGCGACCATCGTCCGTGGCCCCGACGCCGCCGACTTCGGCATCCGGGCGTTCTCCGGCGGCTCCCCCGAGCCGCTCACGCCGCAGGAGCTGGAGTGGCGCGCAGAAGCGCTGCAGAAGACCGTGGACCTCCTGGCCGCGGGCGACTTCACCATCGAGCTCGGCCCGGAGCTGCCCCTCGCCGAGGCGGCGCGGGCCCATGAGCTCATGGAGACCGGCGCCGCCACGGGGAAGATCATCCTCGTCCCCTGAGAGATCAGGCGGGAGCGACAGGGCGGCCGAGCGAGAGCATCAGCCGGTTCGCCCAGTTGAAGAAGGCCGCGCCGTGCACGACGTCCGCGATCTCGAGGTCGTCCAGTCCGGCCGCACGGAGGCGCGCGATGTGCGCGGCTCCGAACGCGCGGGGCGTGTCGGTCAGCGCGACCGCGGCGGCGACGATCGCGTTCCAGCGCTCCCCGAGGTCCGCGTCCACGCCCTCGGCGAGGAGCGCGTCGACGTCGTCCGGCCGCTTGCCGTGATGCGCCGCGAACCGGGAGTGCACCGACGCGCAGAAGACGCAGCCGTTGCGGCGGGAGGCGGCGGTGGCCGCGAGCTCCCGCTCCGCGCGCGGGAGCCCCTCCGCGGTGTTGTAGAAGATGTCCTTGTCGACGAGGGTGCGTGCGCGGAGCACCTCGGGGTCGCGCGCGAGCAGCCGGAAGTACTCGTTCTTCGCGCGGGCGGCGTCAACGAGGCCATCGAGGTGTCGCGGGGTGAGATCCTCCTCCGCCAGCGGCGCGAGGTGCGGCGTCCAGCCGACCTCGGCGCGGGTGAAGGCGTCGGGGTAGGGGGCGTCGTCGTGCCGGAGCACGGTGTCGGCGGCGGTCATGCGGCCTCCTCGTCGGTGTCGGTGTCGGCGGCGGTGTCGGTGGCTGTGGCGGTGGCGGTGAGCCCGGCGTCCTGGAGCACCCGCAGGCCGGTGACGACCCGCTGCTGGAAGGCGAGGAACGACACGAGCTGCGACAGCGTGACGATGCCGTCCGTCGACCAGCCGGCGTCGTGCAGGCGGCCGAGGTCGGCGCCGGATGCCTCGCGCGGGCGGAACACCAGCAGGTGCGTGTGCGCGAGAGCCGCCGCGAGGCGCTCCCCCAGGGCAGCCGACGCCGCCTCGTCCGGCACGTACCGCGCGCCGTCGGTGCTCTCGGCCTCCAGCCCGCGTTCGGTGTAGGCGCCGAACGGTCCGGTGGTCGCGGCGGCCTCGGCCTCTCGGGCGACGATCGCGGCGCGCTCCGGGTCGATCTCGCGGGCCTTTCCGGCGTAGAACTCCGCCGTGGGGTCGTCGGCACCGGCGAGAGCGGTCGCGAACGCCGCGATGAGCGCGCGCTCGGCGAGCGAGACGTGCTCCGCGGAGACCGGGTGGAACAGCGCGTCGAAGCTCGCCTGGAGCTGCTCCCTGGTCACGGGGCGGCGACGACGCAGCGCCTCCAGCTCCGGCGTCACCCCCGTCAGCTGGTCGACGATGTCGGCGGTCATGCGTTCTCCTTCACGGTGGGGGTGTTCTCGGCAGTGCGGGTGCTCTCGGGATCCGGCGGGGTCAACGCGTAGCCGAGGGCCGGTGCGACCTCGGTCGCGAACAGCTCGATCGAGCGCAGGACGTGGGCGTGCGGCGCGTCGACCGAGTGCACCTGGAATGCCACCTCGGTCGCGCGGTGCAGCGTGGTGTCGGCGGCGAGCGAGGCGGCGACCTCCTCGGGCGTGCCGAGATGCGTGTCGAGAGCGGCGATGAGGTCGTCGAGGTCGTTTCCGGGGATGGTCTGGCCCTGCCGACGGAAGCCCTCGGCCGCCCGCCGCAACCCGACCTCGGCGAACCGGAGCGCCTCGGCGCGGTCGTCCGCCACGAACACGGTGCGGGAAGCGGTGATGCGCGGGGTCGCCTCGGCGGGCAGCGCGTCGAGGTACGCGTCGATGATGGGGTCCTGCAGCGCGGACAGCGGCGCGTGCAGCCGGTCGTGGGGGCGGGGCTGCGTGCGGGACAGCAGCAGTCCGTGACCGTGGACGCCCGCCCGATGACCGCCGGGGGCCGAGAACGTCGCCTGCCAGATGCGCGCGGCCAGCGACCCCGCGTCCGGATACAGCGTGTTCCCCGCACCGATGTCCCGGCCGGCGAGAGCGTCGAGCAGGAGACTGAGCTTGCGGTCGTAGGTGGGCACCTTGTCGCGCACGTCCTCCCCGAAGGGCGCGAAGGATGACGGGGTACCGCCGCTGCCGAGCCCGAGGTCGATCCGCCCGTCGGCGAGCAGGTTGGCCACCACGGCGTCCTCGGCCACGCGGACCGGGTCTTCGAGGGGCAGGGTGATGATCCCGGTGCCGAGGCGGATCCGCGAGGTGCGTGCCGCCGCGTGCGCGAGGAAGACGAGCGGCGAGGGCAGCCCGCCTTCCGCCGCCCGGAAGTGGTGCTGCGCCACCCACGCCCTCCCCACGCCGTGCTCCTCGGCGTGCCGGATCTGCGCCAGGGCGAGGCGGTAGCGGTCGGCCGGGGACGCGTCGTCGAGGAGCCGCGTGAAGAACGCGACGGTGGGACGAGGGGTGGTGCTCATGCGAGGATCTCCGTTCGTCCGGGGACCGCGGCCAGCAGCTCCCGGGTGTTCTCGTGCTGCGGGTCGTGGAACAGCTCTTCGGTCGGCCCGTCCTCCACCACGCGACCGCGGTGCATGACGGAGACGGTGTGGCTGATGCGGCGCACCACGGCGAGGTCGTGCGAGATGAAGAGGTAGGTGAGTCCGAGCTCGGCCTGGAGTGCGGAGAGCAGTTCGAGGATGCGCGCCTGCACCGTCACGTCGAGCGCCGACACCGCCTCGTCGAGCACGAGGATCTCCGGGTCGACGGCGAGCGCCCGCGCGATCGCGACCCGCTGGCGCTGCCCGCCGGACAGCTCGCTCGGGGTGCGGCGTGCCGCATCCGCCGGCAGCGCCACGCGTTCGAGCAGCGCGACCGCCCGATCCCGACGCTCGGAGCGGGTCCCGATGCGGAAGTTGTGCAGCGGCTCGGCCACGATGTCGGCGATCTGCTGCCGTGGGTCGAGGGAGGCGAAGGGGTTCTGGTACACGAGCTGGATCCGCCGGCGCAGCGCACGCAGTCGCGCCCCCTCGACGGCCGTCGCGTCCTCCCCTGCGAGCTCCACGGTCCCGGCGTCCGGACGGAGGAAGCGCGTGACCAGGCGCGCGGTCGTGGACTTGCCCGATCCGGACTCGCCGACCAGCGCATGGGTCGTCCCGCGCCGCACCCGGAAGGAGACGTCGTCGACCGCCCGGAAGCGTTCGCGTCCCGAGACCCGGAACTCCTTCACGAGGCCCGCGGCCACGATCTCCCACGGCTTCTCGGCGGCAACCGCCGCGGCATCCCGGAGGAACGGCGGCGCGTCCGGGCGTCGGAAGCCGGTCGTGAAGGCCGGCGCGTCGGCGAGCAGCTGCCGCGTGTACGGGTCTTCCGGATCGGCGAGCACCTGCGCACTCGGCCCCTGCTCCACGATCCGGCCGTCCTTCAGCACCGCGATCCGCGCCGCCCGGTCCGCGGCGACGCCGAGGTCGTGCGTCACGAGCAGGATGCTCGTGCCGTCCTCGCGCTGCAGCTCGTCCAGCAGGTCCAGCACGCGGCGCTGCACCGTGGCGTCGAGGGCACTGGTGGGCTCGTCCGCGATGAGCAGCCGAGGGCGGAGGGCGATCGCGGCCGCGATGAGGACGCGCTGCCGCATGCCGCCGGAGAGCTCGTGCGGATACTGTCGGGCGCGCAGATCGGGGTCGTCCAGCCCGACGCGGTCGAGCAGCTCGAGCACGCGGGCGTTGCGGGAACGACGGTCGCGATGACCGTGCAGGCGCAGCACCTCGGCGACCTGCACGCCGACGGGGCGCACCGGGTCGAGCGACGTCGTCGGATCCTGCGGCACCAGCCCGATCTCCGACCCGCGGATGCCGCGGAACGCCCGATCCGACCATCCGGAGATGTCGAGGTCGCCGAGCCGGACGCGACCGCCCTCGACCCGTCCGCCCTCCGGCAGCAGGCCGAGGAGGGCGTGCGCCGTGGTGGACTTGCCGGAACCCGACTCGCCGACCAAGGCGAGCGTCTCCCCCTCGGCGATGGCGAACGAGAGGCCGCGCACGACCTCGCGGGCGGCGTACGAGACCCGCAGGTCCGTCGCGGTGAGGACGGGTGTTGGCGCGGTCATCGGGTGCTCCTTCCGAGCCGGTGGCTGACGCGGTTGGCGCTGAGCACGACGGCGACCACCACGAGGCCGGGCAGCGCCGTGAGCCACCAGGCGGTCGCGATGTAGTTGCGTCCCTCGGCGATCAGCAGCCCCCACTCGGGGGTGGGCGGCGGGGCCCCGTAGCCGAGGAAGCCGAGGGTGGAGATGGCGAGGATGGCCGTGCCGAACTGCAAGGCGGCGAGCGCGACGATCGGGGTGAGGGCGTTCGGGAGCACATGCCGGCGCAGCACGGCGACGAAGGTGCCGCCGCTGCCGAAGGCCGCCTCGACGTACTCGGTGCGCCGCACCCGCGCCACCTCGGCGCGCATGAGCCGGGCGAAGGCTGCGACGCTGCCGAGTCCCACGGCGATCGCCGCGTTGACGGTGCCGAAGCCGAGCAGGATGATGACGGAGAGCGACAGCAGCAGCCCCGGGATGGCCAGCAGCACGTCGACGATCCGCATCAGCACGTCGTCCACGACGCCGCCGGTCGCGCCGGCGACGGCTCCGAGGAGCGTGCCGAGCGCGAGGCCGACCGTCACCGCGATCAGCGCACCCGACAGCGAGTGCACCGCGCCGTGGACGACCCGGCCGAACAGATCGCGGCCGAGCGCGTCGGTCCCGAACCAGTGCGCGGCGCTCGGGGGCAGGAGCTTGTCGGCGGGTACGCCGGTCAGCGGGTCGCCCGGCGCGAAGACTCCGGGGATCACCGCCCACAGCACCGCCACGGCGACGACCGCGAACGCCAGATACAGCCCCCAGGCGCGGAAGCGTCGTCGCGGACGGGAGGCCGAGACGGGAGCCGGGGCGGACGGCGCGGGCGGGGCACCGGGCGTCTCGACGGTGGTCTCCGCGATCACGGGAGCGGTCATGCGGGCACCTCCTGGGCGGGACGGACGGGGCGGGACCGGGCGGCGCGCGCCGATCGCCGCTGCCGCGGATCGATCAGGGGCGTGGCGAGGTCGACGGCGAAGCTGATCACCACGAACCCCAGGGCCGACAGCAGCACCACCCCCTGCAGCACCGGGATGTCCTGGTTCGCGACCGCCTGCTCCGTGAGGCGTCCGATGCCGGTGCGGCCGAAGACCGTCTCGGTCACCACCGCTCCTCCGACGAGCTCTCCGAACAGCACCCCCGCGATGGTGAGCGTCGGGACGGCGGCGTTGCGCGCGACCGAGCGCGTAAGCACCCACGCCGGCGGCGCGCCCTTCGCCCGCACCACCGTCACGAACGGCTGCGCCTGCACCCGGTCGATGGAGCGGACCAGCACCTGGGCGAGGGGCGCCGAGATCGGCACGGCGAGCGTGAGGACGGGGAGGATCAGGCCGCTGACGGGGTCGGCTCCCACGATCGGCACCCAGCCGAGCCCGAACGAGAACACCTGGATGAGGAGGATGCCGAGCCAGAACACCGGCACCGCGACGAACAGTCCCGGCACCTGCCGCAGGCCGTCCCGCAGCCACGCGAAGGGGGCGAGCGCGGAGAGCGCCGCGATCAGCACCGCGAGCACGACAGCGACCAGGAGTCCGAGCGCCGCGAGCAGCAGCGTGGCGGGCAGCGCCTCGGCCAGCATCGTCCGCACCGGGGTGCCGTACTGGGTCGAGTACCCGAAGTCACCCGCCAGGAAGCCGAGACCCGCGTGCAGGTACTGCTCCCCCCACGGCACGTCGGCGCCGTAGGTCGCGCGGATGTCGTCGAGCTGCTCCGGCGAGAGCCCCAGGCTCGGGTCGGAGAACTTGATGAGGATCGCGTCTCCCGGCAGCAGCTGCAGCAGGAAGAACGTGGCCGTGAAGGCCGCGATCAGCACGATCGCGGCCTGCCCGGCCCGTCGGAGGACGAAGGTCATGGGGTCACCGTGGTCCTCAGTGCTCCGCGAGCCACACGCCGGAGAACGTGGGGCGGCCGACCGACTCGAACGCGACGCCGTGCACGTACGTGGCCGCACCGTAGACCTGCGGCTCCTCGAAGAGCGGGATCACGTACGCCTGCTCCGCGATGTAGTCCTGCACGGCCTGCGAGGCGGCCACCCGCTTCTCGGCATCCGGCTCGGAGGCGACGGCCAGCAGCAGCTCGTCGAGCGTCGCGTCCTGAGAGATGAGCACGTCGCGGTTCTTCGTGAAGTACTGGCTCTTGATCACGTCGAGGTCCGCACGGCCGACCATCGAGTGGTAGAACCCCGTCTTCAGCGGATCACGGGTGTCCTCCGCGTAGCTGCCCGCATCGCCGGGCTTGACGGTGAGCTCCACGCCGACCGCCGCGAGCTGCTGCGCCACGAGCTCCAGGGTCTGCTTCGACAGGGGCTGCGGCTTGGCCTCGTAGACCGTGATCGACAGCCGCTCGCCGTCCTTCTCCCTGATGCCGTCGGCGCCGGGCTCCCAGCCCGCCTCGTCGAGCAGCGCCTCCGCCTTCTCCGGATCGTGGGCGTAGTGCGCGGATTCGTCCTTGTATCCCGCGGCCTGCGAGGACAGCACCGACGTGGCCACCGGGTAGTTCTCGGTGAACAGGGTGTCGACGACCTCCTGCGCGTCGACCGCGGCGATGATCGCCTGACGCACGCGGATGTCGGACAGCAGCGGGTTCTCCGGGCGGAGGGCGATCGAGTTGTTCACGCCGCGGGTCTGCGGGGCGTACAGCGTGAATCCGGCGCCCTCCACGCGGTCCTCGTCGAACGCCTGGACGTAGCGGACGTAGTCGGCCTGGCCCGCGAGCAGCGACCCGATGCGGACGGAGTCCTCGGGGGTGACCAGCACGTGCACGGCGTCGAGGTACGGACGGCCGTCGTTCTCGGCGCTGTCCGGGCCCCAGGCGTAGTCATCGCGGGCGGTGAGGGTGTACTCGGTACCGAGCTTCTCGTCCGTGACGGTGAAGGGGCCGGAGCCGATGATGTTCTCCGCGTTGCCCGCGCCGAAGTCCTCGATCGTGCCGTCCAGGGTCTCCGGGGACAGCAGTCCCGAGTTGATTGTCGACGTCGCCTGCAGGAATCCGGGCGACGGCGCGCTGAAGCGGAACGTCACGGTGTCCTCGTCGACCACCTCGCTGCCGGCGTAGTTGTTGATGGCCTCGGAGACGGTGAGCCCGCGCTCGGCGTCGCCCAGCCCGTAGGTGTCGAAGTTCTTCGCCACGGCGGCGGCGTCCACGGGCGTGCCGTCCGAGAACGTCACGTCCGGGTTGAGGTCGAAGGTGTACTCCGTGGCGTCGTCGTTCACGGTCCACTCCGCGGCGATCCAGGGCTCGATCTCGAGCGTCTCCGGGTTCTGCCAGGTGAGCCGGGCGGCGATGTTGTTGACGATGCCGCCGTTCGGGTAGAAGCCGGCCTGCGGCGGATACAGGTTCGTGTAGGCCTGGTGCTCGAGGTAGGTGAGCGTGCCGCCGGAGACGGGGTCCCCCGCCGCGGCCGGGGTGTTCCCCGGGGCGGGCGAGCTGGCGCAGGCGGCGAGGCTGCCGGCCAGGACGAGCGGGACCGCGACGGCGGCGGTGCGGATGAGGCGGCGGTTCATGCGGAGGACTCCTCGGGTTCGGAAGGCAGGATGTCGGGTGCGGGTGCAGTGCGGGTGGTGTTCACGGTAGGAAGCGGCGGGGTGCAGCGGCGAGGCCGCGGACTCCGGGTGTCGCGAGACGACACGCGTGGTCACGCGCCGACACGCGACGTCACACGGAGGCGGTCGCGCAGCGTCTCCGCGCGGACCCCCTGGCCGGTCTCCTCCGGGGTCCGGAGAAGACCGCGACGACGGAGCTCGGGGGCTGCGAGGCGGGTGAAGGCCTCGAACTGCCCGGGCTGGAACGCCGAGAGGACGTTGAAGCCGTCGGCGGCGCCCTCGTCGCGCCAGTGCGCGAAGTGGTCGGCGATCGTGCCGGCGTCGCCGACGACGAAGGCCGCAGGGACGGCGTGTGCGGCGACGAGATGCCGCCAGGTCGGGGCGTCCGGCGTCCCGACCCGGAGTCCGGCGATCCCCGCGAGCCGTTCGACGAGCGCGGCGCCCCGCTCCCCCAGGCGTGCGGCCTCGGCGACCGTCACCGGAGTGTCGAAGGCTGCGGCCCGCAGCGGGTCGTCGGCGGCCACCTCCAGCGCGTCGGCCAGAGCCTCCACAGTGCGGTTCGCCGGGAACCCGACGCGTTCCCGCTGCCCGCCCTCCGCGAGCGGGACGAGCTCCAGCAGCCGCCGGACGATCCGGTGGGCGGCGGCGTCGGACTCCGCGACGACGGGGAGCACCGGGGCGATGACCTTCAGCTCCTCCGCGGGACGGCCCGCCTCCGCCGCGATCTCCCGCAGCAGCCGCCGCGTGGCCACGGCGTCGGCGAGGGTGGGGGCGGCGATGAGGGCGAGGTCGGCGGCGGTCGCCGCGAGCGCCCGCGACCGCGGCGAGGTCCCGGCGTGCACGATCGGGATGCGCCCCTGCGGCGGGCGGGCGACGTTGAGCGGGCCGGCGACCCGCACGTGTGCGCCCTGGACGTCGGCGGCGCGCAGCCCCCGGGGGTCGATGAGCACGCCGCGCTCGGCATCCGCGATCCAGGCGTCCTCGTCCCAGGAGTCCCAGAGCCGGCGCAGGGCGACGACGAACTCCTCCGCCCGGTCGTAGCGCGTCTCGGTGTCGGCGTGGGCCTCGCGACCGTGGTTCCCTGCGGCGCGCGGCTCGGCGCCGGTGACGAGGTTGATCCCCGCCCGGCCGTCGGTGAGGACGTCGAGGGAGGCCAGGGCCCGCGCCGTGGCGTACGGGTCGGCATAGGTGGTGTTGACCGTCGCGATGAGTCCGATCCGGGAGGTCACCCCGGCGAGGAACAGCACCGCGCTCAGCGGATCGATGCGGGCCAGCAGGTAGGGATCGCGGAACTCCAGGTCGGGTCCGGTCGCGAGCCAGTCGCCGAAGAAGAGGTAGTCCAGGCCCGCGTCCTCCCCCTCCCGCGCGATGCGGCGGAGGATGTCAGCGTCGCCCGCGGGGTCGCGGTGGGCTCCGGGGTACCGCCACCCGGAGGGGTAGGCGCCGAGGGTGCGCACCATGGCGCCGATCACGAGGGGTTCCGTCATGCCGACACGGTAGGAGCGCGTCCGCCACCCGGGCCACGGGGAGGAAGCCGGAGGTCACCGGATGTCACAGACGGTCACATGCGCCACCCTCTACGCTGAGAGGATGACTGGACTTCGTTGGGGAATCCTCGCGACCGGCGGCATCGCCGGCGCCTTCGCATCCGATCTGCGCACGGCCGGCCTCGACCTCGTCGCGGTGGGCTCGCGCTCGCAGGAGTCGGCCGACGCCTTCGCCGCACGCTTCGACATCGCGCACGCGCATCCGTCGTACGAGGCGCTGGTCTCCGATCCCGACGTCGACATCATCTACGTCTCCACGCCGCATCCGATGCACCACGAGAACGCCCGGCTCGCCCTGGAACACGGCAAGCACGTGCTCGTGGAGAAGGCGTTCACCCTCAACCGTGCCCAGGCCGAAGACCTCCAGCGGCTCGCCGCCGAGCGCGGGCTGCTCGTGATGGAGGCGATGTGGACGCGCTACCTACCGCACATGGTCCGCATCCGCGAGCTCCTCGCCGACGGCGCCCTGGGTGAGATCCGCGCCGTGAGCGCCGACCACACGCAGCAGCTGCCCACCGACCCCGCCCACCGTCTGAATGCGCTCGAGCTCGGCGGCGGCGCACTGCTCGACCTCGGCATCTACCCGATCTCCTTCATCTGGGACATCCTCGGGGCACCGACCACCATCCGCGCCGTGGGGCGTCTGGTCGAGACCGGGGCCGATTCCGAGGTCGCCACCGTCATGATCCACGAGAGCGGGGCGGTCTCCACGAGCCTCTCCTCCTCGCGCGGTGCCGGCCCCAACGCCGCGAGCATCGTCGGCACCGAGGCCCGCATCGACATCGATCGGGTCTGGTACACCCCCACCTCCTTCCGCGTCGTGCGGCCGGACGGCACCGTGCAGGAGGAGTACGTCTCGGAGGTCGAGGGCCGCGGTATGCAGTACCAGGCGCTCGCGGCCGAGCGTCTGGTCCGCGACGGTCTCCTCGAGGGCGACATCCTCCCCATCGCGGAGAGCGTCGCCATCATGGGGGCCCTCGACGAGATCCGCGCGCAGATCGGCGTCCGGTACCCCGGTGAGGAGGACGACCGTGGCTGAGACGACCGACGCCCGCGTGGCGGTGTACCTGGACTTCGACAACATCGTCATCTCCTGGTACGACCGCGTCCACGGCCGCAACTCCTACGGCAAGGATCGCCAGCGCATCACGGAGCACCCGAACGACCCCGAGGTCGCCGAGCGGCTGAACCGGGCGATGATCGAGGTCGGCGCCATCATCGACTACGCGGCGTCCTTCGGCACGCTCGTGCTGACGAGGGCGTATGCGGACTGGTCGTCGCCGGTCAACGCCGAGTACCGCTCGCAGCTCGTGGCGCGCGCGGTGGATCTCGTGCAGCTCTTCCCGGCCGCGGCGTACGCGAAGAACGGCGCGGACATCCGGCTGGCGGTCGACGCGGTCGAGGACATGTTCCGCCTGCCGGACCTGACCCACGTCGTCATCGTGGCGGGCGACAGCGACTACGTCCCGCTCGCCCAGCGCTGCAAGCGCCTCGGCCGGTACGTGATCGGCGTGGGCGTCGCCGGGTCCACGGCGAAGTCCCTCGCTGCGGCCTGCGACGAGTTCGAGTCCTACGACTCGCTCCCCGGCGTGGCGCGTCCGACGAAGGCGGCACAGCCCGCCGTCGCCCCTGCGGTCGAGGTTCCGGCGGAGCCGTCCGCGCCGGTCACCGCGGACACGGGCGCCCCGAAGCCCAAGACGGCGTCGAAGTCGCGCGCGAAGGCCAAGACGAAGACCGCCGCCGAGGAGCCCAAGGTCGAGGAGAAGATCGACGACCAGGGCGAGGCCACACGGCTCCTGGAGCGCGCGCTGCGTCTCGGCCACGACAAGGCGGACGCCGACGAATGGCTGCACAGCTCCGCGGTCAAGACGCACATGCGCCGCATGGACCCGTCCTTCAGCGAGAAGGCCCTCGGCTACCGGTCGTTCTCCGACTTCCTCAAGTCGCGCGACGACATCGCCGAGCTCGAGGAGACCGGGCACGAGCGCCTGGTCCGCCTGCGGGAGCCCTGAGCACGGCCCGGGGACACCGGGCCCGTCACTGGTGGCGGAACGCGGCGTCGAAGGCGGCCGCGGGCGGCGGCCACAGCAGGGAGCGCACGAATCCGAGCGCCTCGGGCGCGCCGTGCAGGCGGTCCATGCCGGCGTCCTCCCACTCGATCGAGATCGGGCCGTCATAGCCGATCGCGTCGAGCGCACGGAAGGCGTCCTCCCACGGCACGTCGCCGTGGCCGGTGGAGACGAAGTCCCAGCCGCGCCGGGGGTCGCCCCACGGCAGGTGCGAGCCGAGCACCCCGGCACGGCCGTTCCGCGGCCGCAGACGGGTGTCCTTGCAGTCGACGTGGTAGATCCGGTCGGCGAAGTCGACGATGAAGCCGACGGGGTCGATGTTCTGCCACATCATGTGCGAGGGGTCCCAGTTGAAGCCGAACGCATCGCGGTGGTCGATCGCGTCGAGGGCACGGTCGCTCGACCAGTAGTCATAGGCGATCTCCCCGGGGTGGACCTCGTGGGCGAAGCGCACGCCCTCCCCGTCGAACACGTCGAGGATCGGATTCCACCGGTCAGCGAAGTCCTGGAAGCCCTGGGCGATCACCGCCTCCGGCACCGGCGGGAACATCGCGACATAGGGCCAGATCGACGACCCCGTGAAGCCGACGACGGTGTCGACGCCGAGCCTCCTGGCCACCCGGGCCGCCCGCTTCATGTCCTCCGCCGCCCGCTGCCGGACGCCCTCGGCCTCGCCGTCGCCCCAGACGTACGGGCGCAGGATGCCCTCGTGGCGGAAGTCGATGGGGTCGTCGCACACCGCCTGCCCGGCCAAGTGGTTGGAGATCGCGAACACCTGCAGGCCGTGCCGGTCGAGGATCTCGCGCCGGGAGGCGACGTAGGCGTCGTCCTCCGCCGCCCGACGAAGGTCGAGGTGGTCGCCGGACGCAGCGATCTCCAGCCCGTCGTAGCCCCACTCCGCGGCGAGGCGGGCCACCTCCTCGAACGGGAGGTCGGCCCACTGGCCGGTGAACAGGGTGACCGGGTGACTGCTCATGGATACTCCTTCGTATCGCGGGGCTTCGTGCGGCGGGCGGGGTTCAGGCACCGAGGGCGCGCAGGTGGGCGATGCTGCGGGCGGCGAGGTCGTCCTGACTGGCGGCGAGCGGTCTCCACACGGAGGCGGCGACGGCGATCGTCGCGTTCTCCCCCGTGAAGCTCTCCAGTCCCAGGGCGCCGCGGTAGCCGGCGTCGTCGAGCGCGCGGAGCATCTCCGGCCAGTCGGTGTGGTCGTCGCCCACGGCACCGCGGTCGCTGCCGCACACCTGCACGTGCGCGATGGCGGCGCCGGCCGCGCGGACCGCGTCGGCCGGCCGCTTCTCCTCGATGTTGAGGTGGTAGGTGTCGAGGGCCAGCCCCACCCCGGCACCGAGCAGCGGCGCCAGCGCGTCGAGACTCTGCGCCACGGTGTTCAGCACGCTGGTCTCGTAGCGGTTGAGCGGCTCGACGGCCAGCGTCACGCCGATCGCCGCGGCCTCCCTGGCGAGCGGAGCGAGGTTCTCCCGGAGCTCGCCGACGACCTCCGCCCGTTCCGCCTCGTCCATGCGCCAGGTGACGCCGGTCGGCGCGTAGAAGGGTCCGGCTACGATCGAGGCCCCGAGCACGGCCGCGGCGTCCAGGCACGCACGGAGGTAGTCCTGCGTCGCGGCGACGTCTCCGGCGCGCGCGAGCAGCGAGCGACCAGGACCCATCGCGCCGACCACGACCGCGCCCATGCCGAGGCCGTCCAGCACGGTGCGGGCCCGGAGCGGATCCCAGTCGCCGACGCTCTCCAGCGGCAGCTCCAGGGCGTCGTAGCCCATCCGCGCCGCCGTGCGGGCGAGCGGCTCCAGGGTGTCGTCCGTCAGCGGAGACGTCCAGACCCAGGTGTTGACGGCGATCGTGCGGGGCATCGTTGTCCTTGTGATCGTACGGGTGCTCCCACCCTCCCACTCGGCGCGGGCCGAGCGGAAGGGCGGGAGCACACGGGGTTACGGGATCTGACGCTCCTGCCAGACCGTCGGGTAGCCGGGGAGGTCCTCGCCGCCGAACTTGGCGTAGTGGCCGTCGGGCATCCCCTCGTTCGCCGCGAGGTAGTCGTCCAGCTCGGCCTCGGTGATCGGCTTCTGCGGGAGCACCCACTCCTTCGGCACCTCTTCACCCGCGAAGATCATCTGCGCCGCGAGCAGCGGGGTGCGCCACTGGAAGTTCGAGTACACCGGAGCGAGGCCGGTGAGACCCGTGTCCTTCCACTTGCGCAGGAAGCTCATCTCGTCCTCGCCGGTCATCACCGGGTAGTCGGCTCCGGCGTCCTCGAAGGCCTCGATGGCGGCGACGGCACCGTCACCCGCGTCCATCCAGATGCCCTGCACGTCACCCTTGGCGAGCTCGTCGCTGATGATGCTCTTGATCTCGGCGGGGTCGGCACCGGTGAAGTGGTCGACGGCCTCGATCCCGGCCTCCTCGAACAGCTTCTCGGCTCCGGCCCAGCGGTGCTCCAGCACGTCGACGCCGGGGAGGATCCGGAGAGCCACGACCTTGTCGCCCTCTTCCAGGTTGTCGATGAGGAACTCCGCGGTGTCGATGCCCCAGGCGAAGCCGCCGATCGGGTGGATGAACGTGACGGGGCAGTCGGTGTTCACGCCGCGGTCGAACACGACCACCGGCTTGCCCGTCTCGCACGCCCGCTCGACCGCGGGGGTCATCGCCGCCGTGCTGTTCGGCGAGATGAGGAAGACGTCGCAGTTCCCCTCGGAGATGAAGTAGTCGATGTCGGCGATCTGGGTGTCGTCGGAGTCCTGCGCGTCGCGGGTCTCCATCTCGCTGATCGCGCCCGACTCCTGCAGCACCTTCAGCTGCTCGTTCATCGTGATCCAGCCCGTCTGCCGCCACGGGTTCGAGATCGAGGCGTTCGCGAAGCAGGCCTTCTTGGCGCCGGTGCTGGCGAACTCCGACGTGTCGACCATCTCGGCGTTGATGTGCTGCAGGTAGGGCTGGTCGGCGGGACCCTGGGGGTCGACGCCGCGCTCCTCGTCCTGCTTGTCGAAGAGCTCCTGGTCGAACCACTCGGTGGTCTCGGCCGACTCCTCGGGGTTCTCCGACTCCGCCGGCGCCACGGACGGGTCGGTCGTGCACCCGGCGAGCGCGATGAGGCCGAAGAGGGCCACCCCTGCGGTGGCGATCTTCATCGATCGTCGCATTGCTAATCTCCTCTGGTTGTAGGGCTTGATGCGGTGGTGCGGTTCTCGGCGTTCTCGGTCCCCGCGGTCGGGACGTCCGTCGGCTGCGGACCGCGCCGGCGGCGGGCTCGGAAGGCGACCCCCGCATAGGCGACGGCCGCGATGATGATGACGCCCTGCACGGCGTCGCGGAGCGTGGAGGGCACGCCCGCGATGTTCAGGAGCAGGAACAGCGCCTCCAGCGCGAAGGCTCCGGCCACGGCGCCGACGATCCACCCTCGTCCTCCGCCGAGCACGACGCCGCCGAGCACCACCGCGGTGATCGCGGTGAACTCGTAGCCGCGGCCGACGGACGGGTGCACCCCCGCGTACCCGACGAGCAGGACGGCGGAGAGGGTGGCCGAGAGGGAGGACAGCACGAACGCGCGGGTCGTGACCCAGGCCCGGCGGGCACCGGCGTAGTCCACGGCGCGGGCGTTGTCGCCGATCGCGATGAGGGTCTTGCCCAGCGGGCGCTTGGTGATGACGATGCCGAGGGCGAGCCAGGCGGCGAGCAGGAGGACGGCCCAGGGCAGGAACTCCAGCACGGGGAGGTCGCGGATCCCGCCGCGGCCGATCTCCCGGAAGCTGTCGGCCGGGTTCCCCGTGGCCGCGCCGCCCGTCCACCACATCACGCCGCCGAGCAGGGCGAGCATCATGCCCAGCGTCACGATGAACGACGGCACCTTGAGCAGCGTCGTGAGGACGCCGTTCACGAGCCCGACGACCACGCCGAACACGATCATGAGCAGCAGGACAGGGAGGGTGCGGGCGTCGTCCTGGCCGACGAGGTTGCCGGCGATGATGACCTGGGCCGTGATGAGCGATCCCTGGGAGAGGTCGAACTCCCCCGCGATGATCACGAAGTACTGCCCGATCGCGACGATCGCGATGGGGGCGACGCGCTGCAGGTACCGCATGAACTGCCCGGGCTCGGCGAAGCTCGGGTTGAGCACGGCGACCGCGACGAGCAGGATCACGAGCAGCAGGAAGACCGCCCCGCGGGGGCTGACGAGCGTGCGCAGCGCGTTCATGAGCGTCCTCCTTCCCGCACGGAGGCGGTATCCCCGGCGCTGTCGACGGCGGCGACCTCGGTGGTCGGATCCGCGAGCTCGGCGGCCGCGACCGCCATGTCGGCTTCGGCCGCCTTCGCGGCGTCGTCTCCCCCGGTGCGCGTGCCGCCGGCGCCGAAGCGGGGACGACGCCGCACGATGGCCCGCCGGCTGTAGACGGCGACCGCGGCGACGATGACGATGCCGCGCACCACGTCCTTGAGGAAGGGATTCACCTGCAGCACGCTCATGACGTTGTCGACGACGGCGAGGATGGCGACGCCGCCGATGGTGCCCCAGATCGAGCCGCGTCCGCCGAGGAGCAGGGTGCCGCCGAGCACGACCGCGGCGATGGAGAGCAGCGCGTAGCCACCCTGCTGACCGACCGTCGGGCTGCCGACGCCGAGACGGCTGGCGAGCAGGAGTCCAGCGAGGCCCGCGAACACGGAGCACAGCACGTGCGCCCAGATCAGCGGGAGGCGGGTGCGCACGCCGCTGAGCCGCGCGATCTCGGGGTCGCCGCCGACGGCGTAGAGATGGGCGCCCGTACGGGTGCGGTTCAGCAGCACCCAGACCAGCACGGCGAGCGCGATCATGATGAGCGTGGACACCGGGATCGGTCCGACGCCGGTCGCGCCGATGAGCTGGAACGCCCACGGGACCTCGCCCGCCGAGCCTTCGAAGTTCGTGTTGAGGATGCCCTGGAGGATCAGCCCGACGCCGAGCGTCGCGATGAAGCCGTTGACCTTGAGCACGGTCACGATGAGCCCGTTCACGAGCCCGATCCCCGCGCACACGAGGAGCGTCACGATCACGGCGAGCGGGATGTTCCCCGCGTTCCCGGCCATCATCGTCGCCGCGAGCAGGCTCGACAGGCTGATGACATAGGTGACCGACAGGTCGAGCGAGGCCCCGAGCACCACGAGCGTCTGCCCGATGGCCACGAGGCCGAGCACGCTCATCCCGGTCAGGATGTCGCGGATGTTCCCCGGGCTGAGGAAGTTGCGACCGACCGTGGCGACGAGGATTGCGCCGACCACGAGCGCGAGCAGCAGGATGCCGAGCACGATGACGGTCGAGTCGATGCGGAGACGGGCTCCGGTGCGGCGGCTCATCGCGCACCCCCGTTCGTCGAAGGACCGCGGTCGGCGCCGGTGGCCGCCGCGAGGATCTCGTGCTCGGCCGCACCGGCCGGCAGCTCGGCGACGAGTTCGCCGTCATGCATGACGAGGATGCGGTCGCTCATGCCGATGACCTCCGGCAGCTCGCTCGAGACCATGAGCACGGCCTTCCCCTGTGCCGCCAGCTCGCGCATGAGCTGGTAGACGGCGTACTTGGCGCCCACGTCGATCCCCCGCGTCGGCTCGTCGAAGAGCACGATCTGCGGCTGGGTGAGCAGCCACTTCGCCAGCACCACCTTCTGCTGGTTGCCGCCGGACAGGAAGCGCACCTCCTGGTCGAGGCCGCGCGACGACACCTCCAGCGTGCGGAGCACCCCCGGCACCTCCCGGCGCGACGCCGCGGTGCGTCCCGCGAACACGTTCCGCACCACGAGCAGGGCGTTGTCGAGGATCGACTGCCCGAGCGCGAGCCCCTGCGCCTTGCGGTCCTCGGAGACGAGGGCGAGCCCGGCGCGCACGGCCGCGCGTGGTCCGCCGATCCGCACCGGCTTCCCGTCGATCCGCACGGCGCCGCGGGTGAAGGCCTGGATGCCGAACACGCCCTCCACCAGCTCGGTGCGCCCCGACCCCTGGAGCCCGGCCACCCCGACGATCTCCCCCGCACGGAGCGTCAGCGACACCCCGTCCACGTAGGCGTTCCCGCAGCCGTCGAGCTCGAGTCGGGGCGCGCCGACCGCGGTGCCGGCCACCGGGTCAGGGAAGTACGACTGGATCGACCGCCCCACCATCCGGCGCACGAGCTCGTCGGTGGTCAGCGCCGCGGTCTCGTCCGTGGAGACCAGGGCGCCGTCCTTGAGGATCGTGATCCGGTCGCAGAGGTCGAAGATCTCCTTCAGCCGGTGCGAGACGTAGATGACGGCGACCCCTCGGGACGTGAGCCGGCGGATGATCGCGTACAGCAGCTCCACCTCGCGGTCGCTGAGGGCGGCGGTCGGCTCGTCCATCGAGATCACCTGCGCGTCGAACGACAGCGCCTTCACGATCTCGACGATCTGCTGCTCGGCCACCGTCAGCGAGCCCACCCGGGACTGCGGATCGATGAAGGAGACGCCGAGGTCGCTCAGCAGCTCCCCGGTACGCACGTTCATGGCCCGGACGTCGATGAGCCCCGCGCGCCGCGGCTCCCGGCCGAGGTAGACGTTCTGCGCGACCGTGCGCTCCGGGAGCAGGGTGAACTCCTGGAACACCGTGACGATGCCGGCGTCCATCGCCTGCCGCGGGTGCGCGTGGCGCACTTCCGCGCCGCGGTACGTGACCGTCCCCTCGTCGGCCGGCTGCACGCCCGCGATGATCTTCATGAGGGTGGACTTGCCCGCGCCGTTCTCGCCGACGAGGCCGTGCACCTCCCCGGGCCGCACGTCGAAGTCGATGCCCTTCAGCACCTCCACGCCGAAGAACGCCTTGCGGATCCCGGCCACCCGCAGCACCGGCTGCGTCGTCGTCGCGGTCATGCCGGCACCTCCGTCCAGCGGCCCTCGTGGGCAGCGGAATCGAGCACGGCCTCGGTCAGCACGGCCGCGCGGTGGCCGTCGGCGAACGTCGGCAGTCCATCGGGGACGTCGCCCGCGATCGCGGCGTAGACGTCGGCGACGAAGCCGTTGAAGGCGTCCTGATACCCCATGGCATGCCCGGCCGGGACACGCTGCAGACGGGCGGACTCCGGGTCGGCCGTGGCGGGATCGCGCAGCAGCAGCCGCGACTCCTCGCGCATGCCGACCCAGAGCTCCTCCGGCCGTTCCTGCTCGAACCGCAGACTCTGCCGCGTCCCGTGCAGCTCCAGGGTGAGGGCGTTCTTGCGGCCCGCCGCCATCTGCGAGATGAGCAGCGTGCCGAGCGCCCCCGCCGAGGTCTCGACGAGCACGGCGACGATGTCCTCCGTGTCGACGGCCTGTCCGGCCCGCTCGGCGAAGACCCGGCGGGTCCGGGCGCTCAGGGCGCGGATCCGGTCGCCCGTGACGAACTCGAGGAGGTCGCACAGATGCGAGCCGATGTCGGCGAAGGCGCGGGAGGCGCCGCCGGACGAGGAGCGCACCCGCCAGTCGTCGTCGGTGGGCCGCAGCATCCAGTCCTGCAGGTACGAGCAGTCCAGCGTGAGCAGCTCCCCGGCCTCGCCGCGGGCGATGCGCGCCCTGGCCTCCCGCACCATGGGGTGGTAGCGGTACACGAAGGGGACGGCCGCGACGAGCCCGCTCTCGGCGGCTTCCGCGGCGAGCGCGGCGGCGTCGGCGGCGGTCGTGGCGAGGGGCTTCTCGCACACGACATGCTTGCCCGCCCGCAGCGCGCGCAGGGCGAGGTCGGCATGCGTGGCGTTCGGGGTGCAGATGTGGACGACGTCGATGTCGTCGGCGTCGAGCAGCGCCTCCGCGTCGTGCTCGGCGCGCGCGGCGCCGAGCAGCTGCGCGGCATCCCTCGCGCCTTGGGCGGACCGGGTGGCGACGGCGCGCAGCGCGCCGCCCGCGTCTCGGGCGGCCGTGCGGTGCACACGGGCCATGAAGCCCCCGCCGAGGATCCCGGTTCGGATCGTCCCGAGGCCGGTGTCAGTGACATCCGTTGTCATGGCGGCGAGTCTGACACAGCGGTGAGGACTTTTGCTAGTCCTTCGTCAAAAGTTGTTTGTAACAAATCTGAAGTCGCACAGCCGACTGCGAGAAGTGCTGTGCTTTACTGACGCCATGGTTGACGTGCTGAGGCCGCTCGCGACGCCCTCCCCCGGGACCGGCGAGATCTTCCAGATCCTCCGCGACGGACACGCGCGCACCAAGGCGGAGCTCGCCGCCCTCACCGGCCTCGCCCGCTCCACCGTCGCCTCCCGGGTCGACGCGCTGCTGGCCGCCGACCTGCTCCGCCCCGCCGGTGAAGCGGTGTCGACCGGCGGCCGCCCTCCCGCCCGCGTGGCGTTCAACCCGCGCGCCGGACTCGTCCTCGCCGTCGACCTCGGAGCCACGCACGCGACCGTCGCCGTGGCCGACCTCGCCGGCGTGATCCTCGACGCGCGCACCCGCGCGATCGACATCGGCGACGGACCGGAGGCCCTCCTCGACGCGATCCTCGCGGAGGGGACGGCCCTGCTCGCCGCGACCGCCGACGGCCTGCCCCTCGTGGGCGTCGGCATCGGCGTCCCCGGCCCCGTCGAGCACTCCACGGGGCGCCCGACCAACCCGCCGATCATGCCGGGCTGGGACCGCTTCGACGTCCCCGGCTACGTGCAGCGCACGTTCGACGTCCCGGTCCTCGTCGACAACGACGTGAACATCCTCGCGCTCGGCGAGCAGGCCACGAGCTGGCCACGGGTGGACGACCTCGTGTTCGTGAAGGTCTCGACCGGCATCGGCGCCGGCATCATCGCCGGTGGTCAGCTGCAGCGCGGCGCCCAGGGGTCGGCGGGCGACATGGGTCACGTCCAGGTGCCGATGAGCGCCGGCTCGGGGCGGGAGCCGGGCGACGAACGGGATCTCGAGGCCCTCGCGAGCGGTTCGGCCCTCGCCGTCGCGCTGCGCGCCGAAGGCCACGACGTGCACAACGCCTCCGACGTCGTCGACCTCGTCCGCGCCGGCAATGCGGCGGCCATCGAGGCCACCCGCCAGGCGGGTCGCGATGTCGGCGAAGTGCTCGCGACGGTCGTGAACCTGCTCAACCCGTCGATCATCGTGCTCGGGGGCAGCATCGCCCGCGCGGGAGAGCACCTGCTCGCCGGCGTCCGCGAGGTCGTCTACCGCCGCTCGATCCCGCTCGCCACCCAGCACCTCGCGATCGTGCAGTCGCAGGCGGGCGACCGCGCCGCGGTGCTGGGGGCGGCGATCATGGTCGCCCGCGAGGTGCTCTCCCCCGCGAACGTGGACCGCTACGTCGCCGCGAAGGGATCGAAGTCGGCGGGCAGCGCGCCCACCTGATCCAGCGTGCTCGCGACCTCCACGAACGTGCGCCGCGCTGCGGCCTCCTCGATCGAGAGGAGCGTGTCGAGCACGTGGTACCCGAAGTCGCCGGTGGCGACGTGCGGTCGGTCCTCCGCGATCGCGCGCACCATGTCGAGCAGCCCGAGCCCGCGCCCCGCGAGCACCCCCTCCGGCGCGACATCGACGACCTCCTGCACCACCGGCTCCGGTGGCACGAAGTGCCGGGACAGCGGCCGGGTGATCGTGATCGGCCCGCCGAACGTGTTCGGGTCGGGGATGACGAGGGTGCCCTCGGTTCCCGTGATCTCCACGATGCCCTGCCGCACCAGCGGCGAGTCCGTGCTGTAGAGGCTCTGCGCCTGACCGCCGCCTTCGAAGTCCATCAGGACGCTGAGCGTGGACGGGATCTCGACCGGGAACTCCTCCCCGGCGCGGTCGCCGACCTGCACGCGGCGGGTCGGCGACCCCTGCAGCCCGAGGGCGGCCACGGCGGCCACCGGCCCGAAGACGTGGACCAGGGTCGAGACGTAGTACGGCCCCATGTCGAGGAGCGGCCCCGCCCCCTTCGCGTAGAGGAACGCGGGGTTCGGGTGGAAGATCTCCGGTCCCTGCCACTGGAAGGTCGTCTGACCGAACAGCGGACGCCCGATGTCGCCGCGGGCGATCGCGCGCTTCGCGGTCTGCACGCCGGGGCCGAGGACGGTGTCGGGCGCGACGCCGACACGGAGTCCGGCCGCTGCGGCCGTCTCCAGCAGGCGTCGCGCCTCCTCGCGGTCCACGCCGAGCGGCTTCTCGGTCCACACGTGCTTCCCGGCGGCGACGATCGCCTCCGAGACGGCGACGTGCGCGGCCGGGATCGTGAGGTTCACGACGATGTCGATGTCGGGATCGTCGAGCACGACCTCCACACCCCCGGCCCGCGGCACCCCGTACGCCGCGGCCTGCGCGCGCGCCCGCTCCTCGACGAGGTCGCCGATCGCCCGCACCACCACGTCCGGGAAGCGCGTGAGGTTCTGCAGGTATTGATCGCTGATGTTTCCGGCGCCGATGAGGCCGACGCCGACGACGCCACCCCCGCGCACCATCAGCGCGCGGCCTCGGCGTCGAGGAAGACCCGGCTGCGCTCGATGGCGTCGAACAGGTCACCGTCGTAGTGGTCGAACTCCACGATGGCGAGTTCGAGCGCGGGCGCGGCGGCGATGGCCTCCCGGAGCGGCACGGCCCCGTCGCCCGCGGGCACCTGATCGGCCGGCGGGTACGCGTCCAGCAGCGCGGGGTCGAGGGTGCCGTCCTTCGCGTGCACCGCGATCACGCGCTCGCCGAGACGCTCCACGAGGGCCACCGGGTCGACGCCGCCCCGGGCGACCCAGTACAGGTCGACCTCCAGCACGACGCGCTCGTCGAGGTGCCCCGCGAGGATCTCCAGCCCGGTCACCCCGTCGAACACCGCCTCCAGCTCATGCGCGTGGTTGTGGTAGCCGACTCGGACACCGGCCTCCGCGCCGATCTCCGCCGCCTCGTTGAGCAGCCGGGCGGTCTCGACGATCTGGTCGACCGATTCCCAGCGCGCCGGCTCGGTGTAGGGATCGATCACCGTGTCCATGCCGAGCGTCTTCGCGGCCGCGAAGACCTCCGCGGGCGGAGGGACGGGAGCCGTGGTGCCGGAGCCGTCCGGGCGCACGAAGGTCGGGGTCGCGAGGAACGCATGCCCGGACGGGGCGGTCAGTCCCGCGGCCGACACGGCGGCGGCCATGTCGTCCGCCCGGCGCACGAAGTCGTAGGGCTCGACCGCGGTGAACCCGCGCGCCGCCACCGCGGCGAGCGTGCCCTCGAGGTCGGCCTCCAGCTGCTCGCGGATCGTGAACAGCTGCAGAGAGGTCTGGATCGTCATCGGTCGTGCTCCTCGGTCGTCGGTGACAGGCGGGCGTTGGGCGCCCTGCACGCACGCTAGCACCGAATACCTCCAGGTGGAAGTTTCTTGTCGATAGACTCGGGACATGCCCGCCGCCCCCTCCGACGACTCCGGACGCCCGCGTCCCCGTGGGACGTACGCCAAGGGCATCACCCGCCGCCAGGAGATCCTGGACCGCGCGATCGAGGTGTTCGCGGCCCGCGGCGCCGACCGCACGAGTCTGCGGGCGATCGCGAAGGAGGTGGGGGTGACGCATGCCGCCCTCACCCACTACTTCGGGTCGCTGGAGGAGCTGCTCGTCGCGGTCTACGTCGAGAGCAACGCCCCGGGACGCAAGACCGAGCCGGAACCCGCGAACCCCGTCGAGGGGATGATCCGGTCAGCCAGGGCCAACCGCGAGGTCCCCGGTCTGGTGCAGCTGTACTCCACGCTCGTCGCCAGCGCGCTGGAGGAGGGCCATCCCGCCGCCCGCGCCTTCGCGACCGAGCGCTTCGCCCGCCTGCGGGCCGACATCGCCGAGACGGTCCGCGAGCAGCAGACGGACGGGCGCATCCGGGCCGACGTCGATCCTCTCGCGGTCGCCGCCCTCGTCGTCGCGGCCTCGGACGGCCTGCAGACGCAGTGGCTGCTGGACGACACGGCTCCGCAGCACGAGGCCCTCGCCCTCCTCGACCGTCTGCTCCGCCCGGCGGACGGCGCGGGCCGGGGCGGGGTCCCCGAGGGCTAGGCTCGAACCGTGACGCCCGTGCCGCAGTCCCCGTACGCGAGGGCCCTCGGCGAGCGCCTCGCCGAGCTTCACCCCCGACTCCGGACTTACTTCCAGGCGGTCCCGGACGGGATGGTCGGCGTCGGCGACGGCACGTTCCAGCGCGTCGGCACGCCGCGCCGCGCGCTCTGGCCGCTCCTCCGCCGCCTCGAGCGGCGCGGGGTGATCGCCGCCCGCTGGGAGCGCGACGTGCCCTTCCGCATCGAGAACCGGACCATCGCCTCCCGCGCGATCGCCGAGCGCACCTTCCGGTTCACGAGCGGGCCGTGGGTCATGCGCGACGCCGTCGCCCCGACGCGGCACGGCCGCATCGTCGACGAGATCGGCGAGCCCGGCCTCATCATGGCCTGCTTCGATGCGGAACCCCGCGCGGGTGCCCTGCACCTGACCAGTCGCGCGGTGGGCATCCGCCTCGGGCGCTTCCGGCTCCGCATCCCGCGGATCGTGGCTCCCGTGGTCCGGCTCGTCGAGCGCTGGGACGACGAGACCGGTCGCCAGCGGGTGCGCCTGACGGTCGACGCCCCGCTCCTCGGCCGCCTCTACGAGTACCGGGGCGACTTCGACTACGCCCTCGAACCCGATCGGAAGGACGACAGCGCATGAGCACGGACCGGGCGGTCATCGGCGGGGCCACAGGGTTCATGGGGCGATTCCTCACGGCGCGGCTGCGGGATGCCGGGCGCGAGGTCGTCACGATCTCCCGCTCCGGGAGCGACCTGACCTGGAGGGATCAGGACGGCATCGACGCCGCTGTCAACGGGGCCTCGCTCGTGATCGGCCTCGCGGGCACGAGCGTGAACTGCCGCTACACGCCGCGCAACCGTGCCGAGATCTTCCGCTCCCGCCTGGACACGACCGCGGCCCTGAGCCGCGCCATCTCCCGCGCGGCCACCCCGCCCCCGCTGTGGATCAACTCCTCGACGGCGACGATCTACCGGCACGCCGAGGACCGGCCGATGACGGAGTCCTCCGGCGAGATCGGCACCGGCTTCTCGGTCGAGGTCGCCAAGGCGTGGGAGCGCGCCCTCTTCGCCGACGCGCTCCCCGGCACCCGCCGTGTGGCCCTCCGCACCGCCATCGTCCTCGGCGACGGCGGTGTGCTGGAACCGCTCCGCACGCTCGCACGGCTGGGCCTCGGCGGTCCCCAGTACGACGGGTTCTGGCCGGTCGGTCCCGCGCGCCGCGCCGCCGGCACCGCACACCTCCCCGGCGCCCGTCGCGGACGGCAGCGCTTCAGCTGGATCCACATCGAGGATGTGGCGCGCATCATCGAGTTCCTCGAAGAGACCCCCGCTCTGGACGGGCCGGTCAACGCCGCCTCGCCGCACCCCGTCGACAACGCCGCCTTCATGGCCACCGTGCGCCGCGTGCTGGGGGCGAAGGTCGGCCCGCCGATGCCGCGCTGGATGCTCGAGCTCGGCGCCATCGGCATCCGCACCGAGACCGAGCTCGTGCTCAAGAGCCGCTGGGTCCTCCCCGAGAAGCTCACCGCCGCCGGCTTCACCTTCCGCTACCCGGAGCTCGAGGAGGCCGTCCATGCCTCGTTCGCCGTCACGGACGCGAATCCCCGGACGCACGCGGCCTGACCCGGCGGGCGCAGAGGGGTCACCGCCAGACCGCTGACTCCGGATCGATGCCATGACGCCGGGCCTCGGCCTCGATGCTGCGGCGGAACCACTCCGCCAGCCCCGCGCGGATGCCGTCGTAGTGCGCCGCGTAGCCGGGGTCGGAGACGAACAGCCGACCGAGCACGACCTGCATCTCCCTGCTCAACGGGAAGTATGCCGAGAACACCGCACGGTGTCGCTCGACGAGCGCATCGGCGTCCGCCGTCCCGGGAGCCACACCGGCATCCATGGCCGTCGCGAGGGCGGACTCGAACTCCCGCATCGCGTCCGCGACCGCCTGCCATTCCCCCGCATCGCGCGCGGCGGATCGCTCCGCGTACTGCTGCCACTGCACCGTGTCGCCCCAGCGGCGGCGCGCGTCGAGAGGCCAGGACGGGTCCCAATCGGGCCCGAACACCGCGCGCTGCTCGCCCGCGCTCAGCATCAGGCCGCGCTCGTGGGAGGTCACCATCCGCTCCAGTTCAGCCTGCAGATCGGTCAGGCGTGCGATCCGGGTCGCGAGCTGCTCCTGCTGCGCGCGCAGCGCGGTGAGGATGTCCGTGGCCGGATCGTCCAGCAGCCGGCGGATCGCCTCGAGGCCGAGACCGAGTTCGCGATAGACGACGATGCGCCGCAGGCGCTCCTGATCGACGTCCGTGTACACCCGGTATCCGGCCGCCGAACGCGCGGACGGACGGGCTAGACCGATGTCGTCCCAGTGATGCAGCGTCCGCACCGTCACCCCGGCGAGCGCCGCGGCCCGACCGACGGTCAGGTCCGCGGCGCCGCTGTCATCCGGCATCCACTCCTCCTCCGATCTCCGCCGTTTCCGCGGGCGGACGGATGCCCATCTCCGCGAGGGTGGCCGCCTCGACGCTCCCCGGCTCGTAGGGCTTCGCCGCCGTGAAGACGACGCGCACGTTCTCGGGGGTCACGATCTCCACATCCCGGGTGTTCCAGGGCGTGTCGATCGGATCCCCGACCGTGCCGGGACCCCACGCCCGGCAGGCCGCCACGAGCGGCTCGATCTGGCCGAGCACGCACGCGAAGCTGACCCGCAGGCCGGGTGCTGTCTCCTGTGCGGTCTCGCCCGGCACGAGCAGCACATCCTGGAAGACCCACCGCCGGAGGTGGACGATCCGCCCCGGCACCCCGAAGAGCTCGAAGAAGCCCAGGCCCCGCGTCCAGAACTCGACCGAGGCGGCGAGGTCCGTCGTAGGGATGGTGACGAAGGCGGGCATCCCGTAGATGCCCCGGAACAGCTCCGGTGCGACCGCGTCGGGGCCCGGCGCCGGCACCGGGCTCATCTCGAAAGCGTTGTAGTGATCAGTCATGACTCCACGATCGGGCCTCACGCGGCGTCAGGGTCAAGCCGATTCCCGGAGCGTCGGGAACGTCCAGCTGCCGTCGAGCACCTCGGGGCGGGGGCGGTAGAGGCGGACGAGGTAGTTCCAGCCCTCCGTGATCGGGAGCACGTTCGGCACGCCCTCCGGATGGTCGCCGAAGCGGACGGTGATCGTGCCGTCGTCGTTGCGGACGCCGGTGATGTCGTTGATCGTGTAGGCCTCGCGATCGTTCGGCTCGAAGAAGCCGTCGGCGTTGTACACCGAGATCGACCAGAAGCCGTCGACGGGGACCTCGTCGACCGTGAGCTCGTAGCGGCCCACCGGCAGACGCGGATCGACGCCGATGTAGCTCGCCTCGGATGAGGGAAGCCCTCCCCAGCCCGCCGCCGTGCCGATGAGGTGCCGCACCGGGTCGACCTCGTCCTCGCTGCCGAACATGCGGTCGAAACCCCGCAGGTTCCGGGCCAACGCGAGCAGCGCCTGGCGGGTCTCATCGAGGCTGACGGTGTCGTAGTCCGGCATCGCGAAGGGCGTGGCCGACCCGCTGTGCAGCGCGATGCGGTCCTGCAGCGCCCCCACCTCCGCCACATCCGCCGGGTCCGCGGGGTCCACGAGGATGCGCACGGCCAGCACGACGTACGGCGTCCCGAACTGCGCCTCCGTCAGCGTGTGCTCGCCCGCCTCGTGGAAGATCGCATCCACATAGTGGTGCTCGTTGACGACCATCGCCGAGAGGTAACGGTCGCCGTGCTCCGGGATGCTGAACGTCGCGCCCTCGCTGATGTCGAGGACCGCGAAGCTGTACAGCGTGTCGCGGTTCAGCCGGATCACGGTCTGCCGGTCGATCGCGGCCGGAGCCCGGTTGTGCAGGAACCGGTCCACACCCCCGGCCTCCTTCTGGAGGTCGCGCATCATGCGGTGGGTCTCGGCGAGGGCGAAGTTGTCGACGTTCACGAGGATGCTCATGACGGCATCCTGGCAGGCCGCACCGCTCGGCGGCTAGGACGACGGAAGAGCGTCGTCTCCCCGTTCCCGACGCCGCTTCTCGATCTCCTCGCGCAGCCGCCACTCCTCGATCTCCCGGTCGAGGTCCGCGATCTGCTGCTCGGTGGACCGGACGTCGACCGGCGGCGCGGGGCGTGCGACCGTCGTCGTCGGGGCCGCGGGGCGCTCGGCACGCCGCATCCGCGGGAGCGGAACGCCACCCTCCCCGTACTCCCGGCCGAGCGCGAACCACAGCGCGCTGCCGATCAACGGCAGCAGGATCACGATGATGATCCAGACCATCTTGGGCAGGTGCTTCACCTGCGAGTCGTCGCGCGTGATGATGTCGATCAGCGCACCGATCATCAGCGCGATGACCAGGAGCGAGAACAGGAACGGCATGGGTTCAGGGTAGACGACGCACGGACGGGAGCCGAGGGTTCACGGCAGCAGGTGTCCGGCGGCACGGAAGAGCTCGTACCACTCCGGGCGGGTGAGCACGACGTCCACTCCGGCCGCTGCCTCCTGCACGCGGTGCGGTGTCGTAGTGCCGAGCACGACCTGCATCCCGGCGGGGTGCCGGGTGATCCAGGCGGTGGCGATCGCGGTCGGTGTCACTCCATGGACTCCCGCCAGGCGCTCGATCACGGCGTTGAGCTCGGGGTAGTCCGGGTGCCCGAGGAAGACGCCGCCGCCGAAGCCGCTCTGGTACGGAGACCAGGCCTGCACGGTGATGCCGTGGATCCGGCAGTAGTCCACGATGCCGCCGCCGTCGCGCCCGATGCTCTGGTCATGGCCCGCCATGTTCGCCGCCACCGGCTGCGCGATGATCGGCGCATGCGTGAGGGACAGCTGGAGCTGGTTCGCGACCAGGGGCTGCCGCACCGCGGTCTTCAGCAGCTCGATCTGCGACGGGGTGTGATTCGACACCCCGAACGCGCGCACCTTGCCCGAGGACTCGAGGTGATCGAAGGCGCGAGCCACCTCGTCCGGCTCGACGAGGGCGTCCGGCCGGTGCAGCAGGAGGACGTCGATGCGGTCGGTGCGGAGGGCCGCGAGCGAGCCCTCGACCTGCCCGACGATGTGGTCGTAGGAGAAGTCGAACATGCCCTGCGCCGGCACGATGCCGCACTTGGTCTGCAGCACGATCTCGTCCCGCTCCGTGGTGCTGAGCCGGAGAGCGTCCGCGAATCGCGCTTCGCAGTGGTGCATCTCCCCGCCGTAGATGTCCGCGTGGTCGAAGAAGTCGATCCCGGCATCCCGTGCGGTCGCATACAGGCCGCGGATCTGCTCGTCGTCGAGGCTGTCGATGCGCATCATCCCGGCGATCAGGGCCGGAGCGGTCGTCGATCCGAAGGGTACGGTCTTCATGCGCCCACGCTACTTCATCGCCTCGCCCCATCCGAGGCGCGGGCGGGCATCGTCTCAGGGCGCGCAGGGCAGCAGCCGCGTGACGGGGACCTCGAGCACCGCCGCGATCCCCGCCACATCCTCCATCGTGAAGTCCGCGCGCTCCTCGAGGAGGTCGGCCAGCGCGGCCGGCGCGATCCCTGTCTGCTCCGAGAGCTCGATGAACGACACTCCGGCGTGCAAGCGAGCGGCCTCCACGGCCGATGCCATCAGATGACGCAATTCTGTCCCCATGCGCCTACGGTACCGCCACGCACGGACACCGAGAGGGCCCTCAGCTACCAATATGACGGCATCCTGCTCTCGGTGCGCTGCTAAGGTGAGCCGGATGAAGACACCAGCCGAGCAGTTCAACGAGGCGGTCGGCCGTCAGATGCGGGCGGAGATCGCGGCGGCACGCAGCAGCATCGCCGCCATGGCACGCGATGTGGGCATCGCCCGGAGCGCCCTCGACAACTACGTCACGGGCAAGCGCGCCATTCCCGTGCCGGTGGTCTACGCGGTGTGCGCCACGCTCGGCGTCGAGCCGCACGTCCTCGTGGCCCGCGCCGAGGAGCGTCTGGCCGCCGACGGCATGTCGGCGATCGTCACTCCCCTCCGGCGCCGCACCGATGTCGCCACCCCACGCGATAATGCCCGCGAGGTCGCCTTCGAATCCGGATCCACCCGCGAGACGGACACCGACGACCTCTACGAGTAGACGACACCGACCGGACGGAGGCCCATGCAGCAGCTTCTCCGTCTGGCCGACGAATTCGGTCTCCGCGTGATCGAACGCGCAGGTCTCACCCCCGGGGGCTTCCAGCCCGTCACACGCACGATCCGGCTCGCCCCGGGGATGAGCAGGCGCACCGCCCGCAGCGTGCTCGCCCATGAGCTCGGTCACGCTCACCTCGGTCATCAGCCCACGTGGCAGGCAGCCCTTCGGGCTCGACAGGAGCGGCAGGCCGATGAGTGGGCCGCGCGACGCCTGATCACGCCGGCGGCGTACGCAGCGGCGGAGCAGCTCCGCGGCACACATCTGGCCAGCCTGGCCTTCGAGCTCGACGTCACGATCGAGATCGTCCTCGCGTTCCAGCGGGTGCTGCGCCGCGAGCACCTGGCCATCCCCGCCTGAGGGCCGGGCACAGCGGCCGACGCTGGTTGAATGACACCATGGCCTTCCACGTCACCCCCGCCCCCGTCACTCTCACCGGCGAGCTCGTCGAGCTCCGCCCTCTCGACCGGTCGCACGTCGACGGCCTCGTCGAAGCGGTCTCCGAAGGCGACCTGTGGAAGACCGCCTGGTACACCTCGGTTCCGGCGCCCGACGGCGTCGCGGCCGAGGTCGACCGGCGCCTGAACCTCGTCGCTACCGGCGAGATGGTGCCCTTCACGGCCTTCGACGCCGCCGGACGCGTGCTGGGACTGACGTCGTTCTACGACATCGTCGCCGACGTCCCCCGACTGCACATCGGATACACCTGGAACCGGCCGTCCGCTCATGGCACGGGCACCAACGCGGAGTCGAAGCTGCTGCTCCTCCGCCACGCCTTCGAGACGCTGGGGGTCTTCCGGGTCGGGCTGACGACCCAGTGGGTGAACTTCCAGTCCCGCGCCGCGATCGAACGACTGGGCGCGAAGCAGGACGGTGTGATGCGGGCCATGAGCCGCTACCGCAACGGCGCACTCCGCGACAGCGTGGAGTACTCCATCATCGAGCCGGAGTGGCCTGCTGTGCGGGCGAACCTCGAAGCGAGGCTCGCCCGGCGACGGTGAGCGCGGGGCACCGCCCCGCGGCGGTCACTCGGTCGGGCTGCCGGTCCAGTTCTTGGAGCGACGCGTGGCCGAACCGCGCTGGCGCATCGCGAACCCGAGAGCCAGCGAGACGAGCAGGATGCCGCCGACGAAGGTGAGCGCGGCGAGCGTGTCCGGCATCTCGTGGGCGATCCCCAGCAGCCAGAAGCCTCCGAGGAACATGATCATGAAGAAGAGGAAGCTGAGGATCACGGGATCTCCTGTCGTCGGTGCTCTACCAGGATAGCCCGGACCCGGAAAGGCCCTGTGCCGCCGCCCGCATCTCTGATGGAGTCGGAGCATGGACACCTCCCTCACCGCCCTCGCGATCTCCTGCACCCTCAAGCCCTCCCCCGCGTCGTCGAGCTCCGATCTGCTCGCGCGTCAGCTGCTCGATGCCCTCGCCGAGCACGGGGTCACGGGTGACCTCGTCCGTGCCGTCGACCTCGACATCCGCCCCGGCGTCAAGAAGGACATGGGCGACGGCGACCAGTGGCCGGCCCTGCGTCAGCGCGTCCTCGATGCCGACATCCTCGTGTTCGTCACGCCGACGTGGATGGGACAGCACTCGAGCGTCGCCCAGCGCGTGCTGGAGCGCCTCGACGCCGAGCTCAGCGAGACGGACGAGCAGGGCCGCCCGATCCTCTTCGACAAGGTCGCGATCGCCGGCGTCCTCGGGAACGAGGACGGCGCGCACCACATCTCCGCGATCCTCTTCCAGGCGCTGAACGACATCGGCTACACGATCCCGGCCCAGACGTCGGTGTACTGGAACGGCGAGGCCATGCAGACCGTGGACTACAAGGACCTCGATGAGACTCCGGAGGCCGTGAGCTCCGCGATCGCGACCGCGACCCGCAACGCGGCGCACCTCGCGCGGCAGCTCACCGCGCAGGCGTACCCCGCCGAGTAGCGGAGGCGCTCAGTCGGCGGGACCGTCGACGACCTCGTCCACGAGGCTGATGCCTCCCGACGAGCTCGCCTCGACCATGAGAGCCTGGATCCACTTGACGTTCAACTCCGGCGTCTCCGGCTCCGAGAAGGTGAAGCGCAGCGGGATCGACGGATGCAGCCAGATCGTCGAACGTCCCGGCACGTCGCCGTCGGGGTGCTTCCAGGAGAGCGTGAAGCTCTCGTTCCGGCGAAGCTTGGTCGCGATCGCGACCTTCAGATGGGCCAGGGCGCGGTCCTCGATCTGGATCTCGCTGCCGGAGCCGTACTGCATGGTTCCCATCCCACGACTCTACGGCCCCGAGCGGGCGGGACGCGAGGAGCGACACTCGCGCGCGTCTCCGGTGTGCCCGTGCGGCCGAGACGGCCGGAACCGCTCGCCGGGAGCGGCACGAAGGCGTCAGCGAAGGAGACCCGCGCTCACCGCGACGGTCATCCGGCGGCCCGACGCTGGAGGAGCTGGCGCACGTGCGCCTCGATCTCCGCGTCGTCGACGAAGCCCATGCGGGCGTACGGGGATTCCGCCGCTGCCGCCGGCGCTGCCGGGAGGCTGACGGGCGCTGCCGGCGCCATCTCCTCGGCGCGGGCGCGGAGCGCGGCGACCCGAGCAGCCTTGCGGCGCTCCTCCTGCGCATCGATCTCGGCGCGAGCCGCCTGGGCGCGCGATCCCGTGACCGACACCATCGGCTCCGGGAGCGGGCGCGGGGTCCAGGTGGCGGGGCCCTGGTCATGCAGGGCCGGAGCGACCCTCTCCGCGACGGTCTCGACGGCCGCGGGCTGCGGACGACGGGCAGCGCGCACAGCGACCGCGGCCATCCGCTGCAGGACGATGGTGGCGATGAGGGCTGCCACCCCACCGCTCCAGAGGAGCACCGCTCCCCCGGTGGCCAGGAGCTGCCAGATGCCGAACCCGACAGCGACGAGGCCGAGGACGAGCGCGCCGGTCGCCGTCAGGCGCACGCGTCGGCGTGCACGGGCGCGACGGATCACGGGGTCGGCCCGCGTGGCGGCGAGTTCCTGGCGGAGGGCCTCGAGCTCCGCGGCTTCCCGCTGGGCCTGCAGCCGCTTCGCGAGCTTCTGCTGCGCGACGACGGTGCGGGCGTTGAGCTCCATGTGCACCTCGCTGGGCGTCTCGCTCGTCTCGGCGAGGATCCGCAGCGCCTGATTGAGCCGCACGGCGTTCCGCTCGGCCGCGTTGTACTGGAAGCGCCCGCGCCAGGAGGGCAGCAGGTACAGCATCCACAGGAGCACGGCGACGAGCACGATCACTCCCCCGCTCAGCACCGGCCCGTCCATAGGACAACGGTAACGGCGGCGGACCGGCCGCGCCGTGCAGTCGGGGCGCGTGTCGCGGCGTGTCCTTCCGCAACGGGCGATGTCAGAGGCTGATGCGGTCCGCCGGCGGGATCGTCGCCGCGTGCGGCGGCACCTGTCCGTGGATCCACCGGGCGAGCACGCCCTGCGGAACCTCCTCCTGCGTGAGGGCGAAGGCGTAGTGGTCGCGCCAGTCCCCGTCGATGTGGATGTACCGCCGGCGCAGCCCCTCGTACCGGAAGCCGAGCTTCTGGACCACGCGAAGGCTCGCGGCGTTCTCGGGCCGGATGCAGATCTCCATCCGATGCAGCCCGTACTCCGTGAAGCAAGCGTCGGTCGCGAGCGCGACCGCGGTCGGGGTGATCCCCCGCCCCGCGAAGCGCTCGCTCACCCAGTAGCCGATCGTCGCCGAGCACAGCGAGCCCCGAGCGACGCCCCAGACGTTCAGCTGCCCGGCGACCTCACCGTCGTACTCCATGACGAACGGGTAGCCGCCGCCATCCCGGTACTGCTGGAGCAGCCGGCGGATGCTGACCCGCATGTCGAAGGACACCGCCCCGTGCGGGATCGTCGCCTCCCACGGCTGCAGCCACGCGCGGTTCGCGAGCAGCTCCTGCTGCAGAGGCCGCGCGTCCTTCGTCCGGATCAGACGCAGCTCGACCGGTCCGTGCCGCATCCCCGTCGACAGCTCCACGCCGCACCTCCGACGACCGCGAGGCGCCTAGAGGCGCTCCGCGAAGTCCTTGAGCCAGGGGCGCAGCTCCGAGCCCAGGTCGTCGCGGTCGGCCGCGAGCTGCACGATCGCCTTGATGTAGTCCACGCGGTCGCCGGTGTCGTAGCGGCGGCCTCCGAAGACCACGCCGACCACGCCCGGTCCGCCGTCCGCCGTCGCGAGCTCCTGCAGGGCATCGGTGAGCTGGATCTCCCCGCCCTTGCCGGGCTCGGTCCGCTCGAGGATCTCGAAGACCGACGCGGGGAGCACGTAGCGACCGATGATCGCGAGGTTGGACGGGGCGTCCTCCTTCGCGGGCTTCTCGACGAGGCCCGTGACACGAACGGCGTCCGACCCCTCGATCGGCTCGACGGCGGCGGCCCCGTACATGTGGATGCTGTCCGGGTCGACCTCCATGAGGGCGATGACGGCGGCGCCGGTGCGCTCGTGCTCCGCGATCATCTCCGTGAGCAGCGGGTCGCGCTCATCGATGAGGTCGTCGCCGAGCAGCACCGCGAACGAGCTGTCGCCGACGTGCGTCCGAGCGCGGAGCACGGCGTGGCCGAGACCCTTGGGCTCGCCCTGACGGACGAAGTGGATGTCGGCGAGGTCGCTCGACTTCATCACGCGCTCCAGGCGACCGGTGTCGCCCTTCTCCATGAGCTTCACCTCGAGCTCCGGCACGGAGTCGAAGTGGTTGGAGATCGCGTTCTTGTTGCGTCCGATGATCACGAGGATGTCCTCGATCCCGGCGTTCGCCGCCTCCTCGACGACGTACTGGATCGCCGGCTTGTCGACGACGGGGAGCATCTCCTTCGGCATCGCCTTCGTCGCGGGCAGGAATCGTGTCCCCAGCCCGGCAGCGGGAATGACAGCCTTGATCTTCTCGTGAGCCATTCCCACAGCCTACCGGTGGGGGCCGCCCTAGACTCGGACCATGGCTAACGACGTCGAGCACGCCAAGCGAGCCCTCCGCGCGGAGCTGCGCGAGCGGCGTCAGCTGCTGTCCGATCCCCAGCGCGAAGCCGCTGCCACGGCGATCGGCGAACGGCTGGACGCCCTCGTCGACGAGCTCGGCGCCCGCTCCGTCTCCTGCTTCCTCTCCACCACCACGGAGCCGGGCACCAGGGAGTTCGTCACCCGCGCGGTCCGCCGCGGGATCCGGGTGCTCCTCCCGGTCACCCGCTCCGACGGACTGCTGGACTGGGCGGTCGCCGACGACACCGACGAGATCGCGGAAGGCCTGTACGGGCTGCCCGAGCCCACCGGCGAGGTGCTCGGGCCGATCGCGGTGAACGACGTCGATCTGATGATCGTCCCCGCCGCCGCCGTCGACCGCTCGGGGATGCGCATGGGCTGGGGCCGCGGCTACTTCGACAAGACCATAGGCTCCATGGAGAAGTGCCCTCCGGTGTACGCGGTGATCTATGATTCCGAGGTACTCGACGAACTGCCGCGCGAGGTGCACGATCAGCCGGTCGACGGCATCGTGACCCCGTCGCAGACGCTGCATCTGTCGCCTCGGCGACGCTGACCCGCAAGGACCGCCATGCCCACCTACGCCTATGCCTGCACCGCGTGCGGGCACCAGTTCGACGCCGTCCAGAGCTTCTCCGACGACGCGCTCACGGTCTGCCCCGAGTGCGGCGGCGCGCTGCGCAAGCAGTACGGCTCGATCGGCGTGACCTTCAACGGCTCCGGCTTCTATCGCACGGACTCGCGCGCCAAATCCGGGGGTTCGAAGGATGCTTCGGCATCATCGAAGTCGGATTCGACGACGAGCGCCAAACCGGCTGCTGCGTCGACTCCCGCCTCGAACTGAGGCCCAGTCGACTTGGGGGTTTCCATGCTCAAAGGTTTCAAGGACTTCCTGCTCCGCGGGAACGTCATCGATCTCGCCGTCGCGGTCGTCATCGGCACCGCCTTCACGGCCGTCGTGAACGCGGTCGTGAAGAGCGTCATCGAGCCGCTCATCGCCCTCTTCCTCAAGGCGGACGCGGCGGGGAAGTTCGGCATCCCGGTGACCAACATCTACGGCGAGACCGTCACCTTCCCGATCGGCGACCTCATCTCGGCGATCATCAGCTTCTTCGCCGTCGCGGTCGTGGTCTACTTCGTCTTCGTCCTGCCGATGAACACGTTCAAGGCGCACGTCGAGGCACGCAAGGGCACGCCCGCCGAGGAGCCGGAGGAGGAGCCGGCCGCCGCGACCGAGGCGGAGCTGCTCGTCGAGATCCGCGATCTGCTCAAGACCCAGCAGGGTCCGCGCGGCGTCTGACCGCACCGCGCTCACGACCCACGGCTCTCCTCGGAGGGCCGTGGGTCTTTCTCGTTCCGGGTGCGGCCGCCTCAGTAGTGCGGAGGCACGTCGCGGAGGAGCTGGTCGTCGTTGGGACCCTTCCGATCGCCGGGGGCGGACCGGCGCGGCGCCTGGCCCTCCGGGACCTCCGGCGCCGGGTCGCTGCCCTCGACGGGCGTCAGCCGCGCCCGCCGGGAGCCCGACACCCGGACGACCCGCTGACGCGGCTCGTCACGGCCGTCAGTCATTCCGGTGGTCGCCGAGGTCGAGGGGCTGCGTGTCGTTCTCCGCGCGCAGGGCCGACTCCGAGATGCCGAGCACCGTCGCGATCCGGGACGCCACGGTGCGCGGGTCACTGTAGAGGTCGAACGCGTGCACGCGGACGTAGTGCCAGCCGAGGCGGCGGAGCACATGCGGGCGCAGCCGGAGCGTCTCGCGCAGCGACTCCCCCCGGGACTCGGGATCGGACTCGATCACGACGGCCTTGCCGTTGTGCTGCGCCACGAGCGGCAGGAGCCCTCGGTAGTCGACGTCGACGGAGGCCCCGAGACGCCGGAGCTCCCTGGCCAGTGCGAGCGTGAGCGGGTCGGCCAGATCCTCCAGGCGCGCGTCGCGGGCGCGCGCCGCGAGACCGCCGAGGATCGACATGAGCGTGGCCGCGCCGTGCTCGAGACGCCCGTCGTCGAAGGCCGAGGGGCGGATGGACGAGACGATCACCATGGAACGCCGCGCCCGGGTCATCCCGACGGTCAGCAGCCGCTCCCCGTCCGGCGTCGACAGGTCGCCGAAGTCGCTGAGGACGCGGCCGTGCTTGGTGAGTCCGAAGCCGAGCGAGAAGATGACGCGGTCGCGGCTCTCGGCGACGGACTCCTCGAGCGTGAGCACGGCGAACGGCTCCGCGGTGTCGCGGGCGACGAAGTCGGCGACGTCGGAGCGGCCGGCGAAGGCGGCGGTCACGGCGGCCCGCACGCGCTCCGCGTGACGGGTGCTGGCGGTGACCACCATGAGCGACTCCGTCGGGCGGTGCACGGCGTGCTCGACGACGAGCGTGACGACGCGGGCGACCTCGGCGTCCGGGCTCTCGACGGCGCCGGACACGGGATCGGGCGTCCCGGTGCCCCCTTCGACGTAGTCGACGGTGAGGCTGCCCCGGCCCAGGTACGACCCCGCCCACGGAAGGGAGACGATCTCGCCGCCGTAGAACGCGTCGTTGATGAGCTCCGCGATGTCCTCGCCGCCGGCACGGTAGCTCCGGGTCAGCGTCATCACGGGGAACAGCTCGGACAGCCGCTCGAAGACGGAGACCTCGTCGAACGGGACCTCCTCCTCCCAGTCCTCCGCGGGGTCGACCGCGATGCGGAAGGGAGAGGGCCGCTGCGTGACCGGGTCTCCGAAGGCGACGACCTGCCGGGCACGGCGGATCGCCGGGGCCGCCTCGGCGAGGTTGATGGCCGCGGCGTCGACGAGGAGCACGGTGTCGAACTCCACCGCGTCCGGGATCTCCGGGACGAGGTAGGGCGACGAGATCCAGACCGGAGCCAGGACGTCGACGAGGGTCGGCGCGGCGCTGACGACCTCGGCGGCCGTCGTCGCGGACTGCGTCAGGGCGCGGCGCAGGTTCTGCGACTGCTCAGGCTCGTCGACGATGGCGATGCGCCACTGGTTCGCGAGCTGCCAGGCGAGCAGCGGTCCCGCCATCGCCGCGTGGGCCTCGTCGACCAGCCGGAAGTCGCGCTCGAGGCGGTCGACCACGGCGGTGTTCGCTCCGAGCAGCGCGCGGTTGTCCTGCAGCGCGCGCTCGAGGAGGGACTGCCACCAGGCGAACTCGAGCTCGTCCCCCACCCGCGCTTCGGAGACATGGCGAACCGAGAGCTCGGTCAGCAACGGCTCCAGGCCGAGGAGGGCGAGCTTGTCACGCAGCTGCGCGCGCTCGACGAGGTTCTCGAAGACGTCGGACTTCGCGGCGAGACCCGCGAGCATGCGCACGAGTCGCGCGACCGGCAGCGAGGACAGCGGTTCGTGGCGGCCGAGTGCCGCGTCCAGCTCTGCCAGCTCAGCCTCCACCCGCTGCCAGGAGGCGAACACGTCGGCGAGGCCGAGCGGGATCTCCGGCGCGACGCCCGCGTCGACGTAGCGCTGCCACTGGGTGCGCTGGGTCTGAATGCGCAGCAGCGCCTCGTGCATCTCCGTCACGTGCACGCCGGGGCGGACGTACTCCTTCGCGAGGCGGCGGAGGCGGCGACGGTTCGCTCCGGACATCCCGGGTGCGTCCCGGCGGGAGCCGTGCGCCTGGATGAGCTCCCCGAGCGGACGCTCGAACACCGTCGGGCTGAACCGGTCCAGGGTGTCGCGGATGCCCTGCAGCAGCTCGAGGTAGTCGCCGAGCTCGTCGATCGTCGAGAACGGTCGCATGTGCGTCTGCGCGATGAGCTCGTAGCCGCGCTCCAGCAGGGCGGGCACGCTGACGGCATGGAGGCGCCCGGCGAGCTCGTGGGCGGCGCGGGCGGCCTCGGTGCTGCCGAAGGTGACGCCGTACCAGGGCGAATCGTTCGGTCCGACGCGGAACTCGCCGAGTCGTGCGGCCTGAGCCAGTGCGGCGGCCGCCTCGGTGCGATCCTGCGCGAGCCGGCGCAGGGCGTCCACGCTCAGTCGGGCCGTGGTCGACGGCGGGACCGGCAGGGACGCGAGACGGGTGAGGTGCCTGGTCGCGTCCAGGACGGAGGCGTCGAGGCCGGGGATCGGAACGGTCAGAGCGTCGCGATAGTCGCGGAGCACCGTGCGCAGCCGCACGAGCGCGTCGTCGACCTCGCTCACCTTGGGCGCGGTCGCCTTCTCGTTCCTGCCGATCGCACGGACGAGGTCTCGGCGCAGGCTCGCCGGGGACACCGCGAGGCTGTCGAGGCCGATGCCGGCGAGGCGGTGGCGCACGCCGTCGAGCGTCGACCGGCGGGCCGAGACGACGAGCACCTTCTTGCCGGCGCGGACGAGCTCGCCCAGCGCGTTGATGACGGTCTGCGTACCGCCGGTGCCCGGCAGCGTCGCCACCGTGAGGGAGTGACCGGCGGTGATGCGGGCCAGCACCGCCTCCTGCTCGGCATCCGCGTCGAGGAGGAGCGTGTCCGAGGCGGGCGCGCGGTCGTCCGGACCGACGTGGTGCGGGACGGCGCGCGGTGCCGTGACCTGCTCGCGATCGCCGACGTGGCCGCCGAGGGCGTTGAGGACCGGGTGGTCGCGGCTGCCGCCGTCCTGGGCCATGGCGCCAGCGACATCGGCGAAGGTGGAGACGACGAGTCGAGGCTCGACGGAGAACGTCTCGATCGATCGGGTCAGACCGCGCAGGCTGTCGATCACCGGCTGCGGCTTGAAGATGCCGCCGTCGTAGGCGAGCGCCGCGAGGGCTGAGGCGTCGAGCGACAGCCCGAAGTGCTCGCGGGCGACCCGGACGAGCTCCGGATTCACCTCGAACGCCCCCTGCAGCTTGAGCTCGAAGTCGGTGTGATGGCGGCGGATCGCGAGGGGTCGCAGCAGGACAGGGGCAGCGAAGGTCGCCCCGCCGATGCGCCACCGCGCGACGCCGACGGCGAGGTGCACGGCTTCGATGCCGCGGACCGTGCGCAGCTCGGTGTTCTTGGCCGTGATGCGCTCGGCGGCCAGCCGCGCGGTACGCAGGCCCACCTCGTCGCGGAAGAGGTTGGAGAGGAGCGTCGACTTGCCGGTGATGAACTGCGGGAGACTGCCCGGGTGCGCCTTGGAGATGTCGATGCCGGATTCCGGCCCGTCGCGGAAGCTGCTCAGCGGCGAAGGACCGCCCAGATCGGCGGCTTCGGCCCGCAGGCGCGTGCGCTCGGCCTCGGCGGCGTGCGCGATCCCGACTCCGGTGGACGAGTCGTGCAGGTCACCGAGGGACACAGCGTTGTCCACCGCTGTGCTGTTCGCAGACCTGCTTTCCCGTCGCCACACACTCACACCCTAGGCGCGACACCGTCGGAGATCGGTATCCACGGCGGGTTTCCGGTGAAAAACAGCCCGGCACCGCGCTCCGCCGACTACTCCTCCCCTCGTGTCCGCGCGCTGCCGTTCTCCACCGAACGCGGAACCGCTCCGTCTCGCGCCGTTCTGCGCCCGGATTCGGCGGCCAGGATGGGGACATGACTTTCCGCTATGACTTCGCTCCGACGCCCTTCGGCGACGCCCTCGCGGTCTTCTCCGACGAGGGCATCGTGCGCTTCGACCTCTCCGAGTCCGCAGACCCGCAGGTGCCGTGGCTGCTCGAAAGCGTCTCGCGGCAGCTCGGTGCCGTCCCGGAGCCCGACCCGGGCGCGGCCGACGAGCTCGTCCCGCTCCTGGACGCGTACTTCGACGGCGACCCCGTGCGCTTCGACGAGCATCTGCGTCTCGACTGGCGTCTCGTGGAGGGTTTCCACCGGGCGGCGCTGCACACCGTGTGCGACATCCCCTGGGGCCAGACCCTGAGCTACGGGGAGGTCGCGGTGCTGGCCGGCCACCCGGGGGCGGCGCGCGCCGTCGGGACGGCGTGCCGCCTCACGCCGTTCTCGATCATCGTGCCCGTGCACCGGGTCGTGCGATCCGACGGCTCCGCGGGGCACTACGGCGGCCATCCGGAGCGGAAGCGCTTCCTGCTGGACCTCGAGTCGCGATGAACCCCGCTCCTGGGGTGCGGGCCCGGCGAGTAGGCCGCCGGGCCCGCACCCGAGGAGGTCGCGTCAGTGGTCGACGGCCTTCTCCGCGCCGAAGCCGGTGAGCGAGCGCACCTCCATCTCGGCCGCCAGCTCGGGAGACTCGCGCCGCGTGCTGGTGACGGTCCCGAGCCAGCCGAGCGCGAACCCGAGCGGTATGGACACGATGCCCGGGTTGTTCAACGGCCAGACGGCGATGTCGATCCCGGGGATCATCGACGTCGGCGTGCCGGAGAACACGGGCGACAGGATGATGAGGATGATCGCCGAACCGAGCCCGCCGTACATGCTCCACACCGCGCCCCGCGTCGTGAACCGGCGCCAGAACAGCGAGTAGAGGATCGTCGGCAGGTTGGCCGACGCCGCCACCGCGAAGGCGAGCGCCACGAGGAAGGCGATGTTCTGCCCCTGCGCCCCGATGCCGCCGACGATCGCGAGGATGCCGATGACGATCACGGTACGACGCGCCACGCGGACTTCGCCGTTGGGATCGGGCTCGACCGGCTTCCCCGAGGCGTCCTTGCGCCCCTTCTGGATGACGTTCGCGTAGATGTCGTGGGCGAACGACGCCGCCGCCGTGATGGTGAGTCCGGCGACGACCGCGAGGATCGTGGCGAACGCCACCGCGGAGATGAACCCGAGGAGCACCGGACCGCCGAGCTTCAACGCCAGCAGCGGGGCGGCCGAGTTCACCCCGCCGGGTGCCGCGGCGATCACGTCGGCGCCGACGAGGGCGCCCGCGCCGTACCCGAGCACGAGGGTCAGCAGGTAGAACCCGCCGATCAGCCAGATCGCCCAGACCACCGACCGCCGTGCCTCCTTGGCCGTCGGCACGGTGTAGAAGCGCATGAGCACGTGCGGCAGTCCCGCGGTGCCGAGCACGAGGGCCATGCCCAGCGACAGGAAGTCCCACGGGTTGGCGCCGTACTGCAGACCGGGCGCCAGCACCGCCTCGCCCTTGTCGGAGTTGGCCACCGCCGCCTCCAGGAGGGTGTTCAGGCTGAAGCCGTTGATCGCGAGGACCCAGATCGTCATCGCCAGGGCACCGCCGATGAGGAGCACCGCCTTGACGATCTGCACCCAGGTGGTGCCCTTCATGCCGCCGATGAGCACGTAGACGATCATGAGGATGCCGACGACGGCGATGACGACCGACTGCCCGATGCGCCCGTCGATCCCCAGCAGCAGGGACACGAGACCGCCCGCCCCCGCCATCTGCGCGAGGAGGTAGAAGAAGCAGACCGCGAGCGTGGTGATCGCCGCCGCCATCCGCACCGGACGCTGCTTCAAGCGGAACGAGAGCACGTCCGCCATCGTGAATTTGCCGGTGTTGCGCATGAGCTCCGCCACGAGCAGCAGCGCGACCAGCCAGGCGACGAGGAATCCGATGGAGTAGAGGAATCCGTCGTACCCGTTGATCGCGATGGCGCCGCAGATGCCGAGGAACGACGCGGCGGAGAGGTAGTCGCCGGCGATCGCGAATCCGTTCTGGGGCCCGGTGAAGGAACGACCGGCCGCGTAGTAGTCGGCGGCCGTCTTGTTGTTCCGACTGGCGCGGATCACGATGAACAACGTCACCGCGACGAAGGCGAGGAAGATCGAGATGTTGAACACCGGGTTGATGTCGAGGGCGACATCCTCGGTGGCCGTGCGGATGATGGTCATGCGTCCGCCTGCGCCTTCTCGAGTTCTTCACGGATCTCGGACGCCAGGGGGTCGAGCTTCCTATTAGCGAATGCGACATACGCCATCGTGATGGCGAATGTCGTCACGAACTGACCGAGCCCGAAGAGCAGCCCGACGGTGATATCCCCCCAGACGCGCTGCGCCATGAAATCGCGGGCGAATGCCGCCAGCAGCACGTAGACGAAATACCACACGAGGAAGAACGCGGCGAGGGGGAAGATGAAGGACCGCTGCGTCCGTTTCAATCGCAGGAATCGAGGGGATTGCTCGACGGCGACATAATCGATCGCACCGTTCTGAGGGGTCGGAACCTGTTCGCTCATGGGGCCTCCTTGCCACATGTCCGCTGCACGCGCGGCTGTCGCCGCCCGAGTGGTAGGGTCGACGCTACGAAACGGGGAACGGTGCCGTCACCCCCGAAAGTAGGTATTCGTGAGCTCTCCGATCACCGTCGAATCCGAGGCCGAGCTCGTCGCCAACGCGGTGCGCGAGCTCGCGCGGCGCACGCGCTTCCCCGTCGCGTTCGGCGGGCTGATCGAAGAGGGCGTCGTGAGTGTCACGAGCATCGTCGGGGCCCGCACCCGCGCTCTCGACGGGCTCCGCGTGCGCCCCGAGCGCGGTCTCGGCGGCCGCGCCATGATGGAGCTGCGCCCGCGGATGACGAGCGACTACGGCTCCTCCCGCCAGATCACCCACGACTACGACGTCTTCGTGCTCGGCGAAGGCCTGCGGACACTGCTCGCCCTGCCGATCGTCGTCCAGGGCCGCCCCCGCGGCGTGCTCTATGCCGGCGCCTGGGCCGAGGAGAGGATCGGCGGCGTGACGACGGCACCGGCGATGCAGGTCGCCCAATCCGTCGCCGATGAGCTGCGCATCCGTGACGAGGTGCAGCGCCGTCTGCGGGCCGCGTCCCCGTCGCCCGCCGCCGTCGCGCCGGCCCAGCGCGAGGAGTTGCGGGAGAGCTTCGCGGAGCTGCGCAGCATCGCCGCCACCGTCGACGACGCCGGCATCCGCGCGCGGCTGGCGCAGGTCGAGCGCCGACTGCTGACCCTCGCCGGCGACGACCTCCCGACGACGACCGGCCCCGTTCCCGTCATCCACCTCTCCCCGCGCGAGACCGACGTGCTCGCGTGCGCCGCCCTCGGATCGACGAATGCGGAGATCGCCGCGCATCTCGGTCTGCGGGAAGGCACCGTCAAGGCCTATCTCGGCACCGCGATGTCGAAATTGGACGCGTCGACGCGGCATGCCGCCGTGACCAAAGCACGTCGCGCGGGTCTGCTTCCCTGAATCGGGCATTCTCCGCGACCGCGTCATACGGCGCCATGAAGGAGCGGCTTTTGTTGTGCGCATTCCCGCCGCCGCGATAAAGTCGCCGTCATGGCGAGACGAATTGTGCACCAGCTGGTCGACGATATCGACGGCACCGTCCTGGAGGTCGGAGAGGGCGAGACCGTGCATTTCTCGCTGAACGGCACCTCCTACGAGATCGATCTGAATTCCGCGCACGCCGAGGAATTGCGCCAGGCCCTCGAGCCGTACATCACGGCAGGGCGTCGGGCGGGATCCGGTGCGTCCACCGGCGGAGGGCGCTCCTCGTCCTCCTCCTCGTCGCGGAAGCGGCCCTCACGCAACCCCGAGGTCGCGGCGATCCGCGCATGGGCGAAGGAGAACGGGTACACGCTCTCGGAGCGGGGACGAGTTCCGGCCCCCATCCTGGACGCGTACCGCGCCGCTCATTGATCCGGTCCCGCCCCACCTCACGGTCGGGCGGGATCTTCGTGTGCGCCCTGCGCGGCCCACGGCTCGTCACGCAGGGTGATCTCCTCCGTCATGTCCTGGAGGAACCGGATCACCACATCGCGCTCCGCCGCCGACAACCGCGCGGCCGCGTAGAAGCGCTTGGCCTGCTGCCGCCCGACCGTCTCCATCGCGGCGTGCCTGGTCTCCGGAGTGATCGTGATCGCGAGGGCCCGTCGGTCTGTGGGATGCGGCGAGCGCCGGATGTGCCCGCCCTTCTCGAGCCGGTCGAGCAGCTTCGTCGTCGCTGCGGTCGAGACCCCGAGGTGATGGGCGATCCCGCTGGGGGTCGCCACCAGCGACCGATTCGCGCACACGATCAGATAGTGCAGCGCCCGCATGTCGGTCTCGTTCAGCTGCATGTACCGGCGCGACGCCTGCGACAGCCGCTGCTCGGCGTCGCGCAATCCGCCGAGCGCCTCCATGACGCGAGCGATCTGCCGCAGATCCTCCGGCGCGACGCCGGAGCGGTCGATGAGCGTGCTGCGCGGATCGCTGGCCTCGACGTCGTAGATCGCGCCATGGGTCAGGTCGTCCGGCCCCGCGGTCGCCGGCGCCTCGGCGACCGGGGTGGTGCGGGGCTCGGAGTGCATGCGATCATGTTACACACCAACAGCTTCATGCTAAGTTGATATTTCGCCAGGTTAGCTAAACGACGAGAGGGCGCCATGGACAACGTCACACTCCTCGCCGAAGACGGGACTGCCGTCGGCATCCTGCCCAAGAGCGAAGTCCACACGACCGACACGCCCCTCCACCTCGCCTTCTCCTGCTACGTGCAGGATCGGGAGGGACGCCTGCTCGTCACCCGTCGCGCCCTCGGCAAGCGCACGTGGCCCGGCGTCTGGACCAACAGCTTCTGCGGGCACCCGCAGCCCGGCGAGGACATGACCGACGCGGTGCGCCGGCGCGGCTCCGACGAACTGGGCATCCAGGTGACCGAGATCCGCCTCGCCCTCCCCGACTACCGCTACCGCGCCGTGGACGCGAGCGGCATCGTGGAGAACGAGATCTGCCCGGTGCACGTCGCCGTGATCGACGGGCAGCCCGCCGCGAATCCCGACGAGGTGGCGGAGTGGGAATGGGTCGACGTGGACGACCTGCTCGCCGCGGTCATCCGCACCCCCTTCGCCTTCAGCCCCTGGCTCGCGGAGCAGCTCCCGCTCCTCCGACGACACGGAGAGGTCTGAGCCATGGCCGTCACAGTGACAGAGGAAGACCTCGGCACCCGCATCGAGGCGGTGCTGCGACGACGCTTCGCCGAGCGCGCGGTCGCCGCCGAGCACTACGGGGCGGAGTTCGCCGCGCTGTGGCACACCGCGGCCGAGCACGCTCTCGGCGGGAAGCTCCTGCGTCCGCGGATGCTCATGGACCTCCTGTCCGCGCTCACCACGGCTCCCCTCACGGCGGAGGACACCGCCCGGGCGATCGACGTGGCCGCTCATGTCGAGCTCCTGCACTTCGCGTTCCTCCTGCACGACGACGTGATCGACGGCGACCTCACGCGCCGCCGCCGCCCCAACCTCATCGGCTCCCTCGTCTCCCGTCGCCCCGATGCCGGTGGCGAGGCGGCGCTGCATTGGGGCCGGTCGAGCGCCATCCTCCTCGGAGACCTCCTCCTGTCCAGTGCCGTGCTCGGGTTCGCCCGCGCCGACATCCCCGCCACGCGACGGGAGCGGCTCCTCGCCCTCCTCGAGACGACGGTGTTCGAGACCGTCGCCGGCGAGCACTCGGACGTCGCCCTCAGCGACGGCATCATCGCGGCCGACCTCCGCACCATCCTCGCCACGAGCGCGTCGAAGACGGCCGCCTATTCGTTCGTCCTCCCCCTCCGCGCGGCGGCCATCCTGTCGGGGGCGTCGACGGCAGCCGAGGAACAGCTGACCGAGATCGGCGGCCACCTCGGCCTCGCCTACCAGCTGCAGGACGACCTGCTGTGCGTGTTCGGGGATCCGGAGACGCATGGCAAGGACCCCTATTCCGACCTCCGCGAGGGCAAGGAGACCGCGATCATCGCCTACGCGCGGATGACCAGCCACTGGCCCAGCATCGAGCTGCGGTTCGGAGCCACCGACCTGAGCGTCGAGGACGCGGCGGAGATGCGCGACCGCCTCCGCGAATGCGGCGCGGAGGGCTTCGTCCGCGGTCTCGTGGAGGAGCAGCTCGCCGCCGTCTCGACGGTGCTCGCGGAAGCGGAGGAGGCGGGCACGCTCTCCGCCGATGCAGGACGCGTGGTCCTCGCGCTCGCCGACCGGATCGAGGGCCGCAGCCGATGACCGCGACCCCCGCCGAGCATCGCGACGACGCGGCGCTGCGCCGCTTCAGCCGCACCGCCGAGATCGCGACCTCCGACGTGATCCGCACCTATTCGACATCGTTCGGCCTGGCCACCCGCCTCCTCGGGCGACGTCATCGTCAGCACGTCCGGAACATCTACGCCATGGTGCGCATCGCGGACGAGATCGTCGACGGCGTCGCCGCCGAGGCCGGGCTCGACGCGGGCGCCCAGGCGGCCGCCCTGGACTCGTACATCGCGGAGACCCATCGGTCGATGCGGACCGGCTACAGCAGCGACCTCATCCTGCACGCGTTCGCGCGGACGGCGCGAGAGTGCGGGATCGGCGAGGACCTCACCCGGCCGTTCTTCGACTCGATGCGCGCCGACATCGCCGGCGACTCCGGCTTCACGGCCTACGACGCCGACGCGCATGCCGCGTACGTCTACGGGTCGGCGGAGGTCGTGGGACTCATGTGCCTGCGGGTCTTCCTCCGCGACGCCACGCGGACGCCGGCCGAGCTCGAGATCCTCGAGCGCGGGGCTCGGCGGCTGGGAGCCGCGTTCCAGAACGTGAACTTCCTCCGCGATCTGGCCGACGACACCGACCGCCTGCAGCGCGGCTACCTCGGCGGCTCAGCTCGTCTCACCGATGCCGACCGCGACGCCTGGGTCGACACCGTCCACCGTCAGCTCGCCGACGCGAGAGCTGCGATCCCGCTGCTCCCGAAGGACGCCCGTGCCGCGGTGCGCAGCGCCCTCGCCCTCTTCGCGGCCCTGACCCGGAAGGTCGCGCGGACGCCGGCCGCGGAGCTGTACCGCCGGCGGGTCCGCGTGCCGGATCCGATCAAGGCGCTGCTCGCCGCGCGGGCCGTCGTCGTCACGAGCATGGAGCGGGACCGATGAGCCGCATCGTCATCATCGGCGCGGGCGTGGCCGGCCTGGCCACGGCCGGGCTGCTCGCGCGCGACGGCCACGACGTCGTGGTCCTGGAGAAGAACGACCGCGTCGGCGGACGGGCGGGCACCATCGAGCGCGACGGCTTCCGATTCGACTCCGGCCCCTCGTGGTACCTGATGCCCGAGGTGTTCGACCACTACTTCGCGATGATGGGCACGAGCACCGAGGAGCAGCTCGACCTGACCCTGCTCGACCCGGGGTACCGCGTCTTCCGCTCCCCCGAGTCCGGCGACGCTCCGGTGACGGTGCCCGCCGGACGGGACGCCGTCTCGGCGCTGTTCGAGTCGATGGAACCCGGCTCCGCCGCCGCGCTCGACACCTACCTCACCTCCGCCCACGACGCCGGCGCCATGGCAAGGAGCTACTTCCTCTACAACCCGTTCACCCGGACCAGGACGCTGGCCGCGCCTGAGGTGGTGCGCGCGCTCCCTCGGCTCTTCTCGCTGCTCGGCACGCGCCTCCAGGCCTTCGCCGCCCGCCGCTTCCGGACCCCGGTGCTGCGCCAGATCCTGGGCTACCCCGCGGTCTTCCTCGGCACCGATCCCCGGACGGCCCCGGCGATGTACCACCTGATGAGCGCGCTCGACCTCGACCAGGGCGTGCTGTATCCGCAGGGCGGCTTCTGGCGCGTCGTCGAGCGATTGGCGGCGCTGGCCCAGGATGCCGGCGCCCGGATCGTCACCGGCGCGGAGGTCACCTGGATCCGCACCCAGGATGCCGACGGCGCGACCCATGCGACCGGGGTCGGCTGGACGGACCGCGACGGCCACCAGCACGTGGAGGACGCGGACATCGTGGTCTCCGGCGCCGATCTGCACCACACGGAGACGGCGCTGCTGCCCCCGACGCTGCAGTCCTATCCGGAGTCCTGGTGGGCGCGGCGCACGAGCGGGCCCGGCGGCGTGCTCGTGATGCTCGGCGTCCGCGGCGCCCTGCCCGAGCTCCCCCATCACTCGCTCTTCTTCACCGACGACTGGGATGCGAACTTCGACGCGATCTTCGGTCGCACCCCTGCCGTCCCCAGCCCGGCGTCCACCTACGTCTGCCGCCCCAGCGCCACCGACGCCGAGGTCGCGCCGGACGGGTACGAGAACCTCTTCGTGCTGGTGCCGGTGCCGGCCGACGTCGATCTCGGGCACGGGGGAAGCGACGGCGCCGGCTCCGCGGCTGTCGAGAAGGCTGCGGACGCCGCGATCGACCTGATCGAGACGTGGGCGGGGATCCCCGACCTGCGGGAGCGCATCGTCGTCCGGGAGACCGTGGGGCCGGCCGACTTCCGCGACGACTACCACTCCTGGCGGGGCGGGATGCTCGGGCCCGCGCACATCCTGTCGCAGAGCGCGATGTTCCGCGCGCAGAACGCGTCCCGGCGCGTGCAGGGGCTGTACTACGCCGGAGCGACCACCGCCCCCGGTGTGGGCGTGCCGATGTGCCTTATCAGCGCCGAGATCGTGCTCAAGCGCATCCGGGGCGACCACTCCCCCGGTCCGCTGCCGGAGCCGGCCCCACGCCCGACGAGCGCGGAGCGGGCATGATGGGCGCGATCTACCTGGCCGCCCTGCTCGTCTCCCTCGGCTGCATGCTGCTGCTGGACTGGCGGTTCCGCCTGTTCTTCTGGCGCGATGCCGTGGCGGCGGCCGTCGTCACCGCCGTCGGCCTCGCCTTCTTCCTCGTGTGGGATGTGGCCGGTATCGCGGCGGGGATCTTCTTCCGCGGTGAGGCGGCGATCGCCACGGGCATCGTCCTGGCTCCCGAACTCCCTCTCGAAGAGCCGATCTTCCTCGTCTTCCTCGTCGTGTGCACGATGGTGCTCTACGGCGGCGCCGTGCGCGTCCTGGAGCGCCGCCGCGGCACTTCCGAGGCGGAAGGAGCGGCGCGATGACCTACCTGCAGCTGTCCGCCGTGTTCCTCGCCGTCGCCGTCCTCGCCGCGGTCGCGCTCGGCGTCGCCGCGCGCCGCATCCCGCACCTCGGCGCCCTCGCGCTGACCGCCCTCGCCCTCCTCGTGCTGACCGCCGTGTTCGACACCGTCATGATCGCCACCGGACTCTTCCACTACGCGCCCGGCCCGCTCGCCGGCCTGCACATCGGGCTCGCCCCGATCGAGGACTTCGCCTACCCGCTGGCCGGGGTGCTGCTGCTCCCCGCGCTGTGGACCGCGCTCCGCGGGCGCCGCTCCCGGACACGCGCCGCCGCCCGGACGGAGGAGCAGGCATGACCGATCAGACGTCCCGCACCGGGGGCCTCGGCCGCGACATCGCCCAGGTCGTCCTCTCCTCCCGACCGATCAGCTGGATCAACACCGCCTTCCCCTTCGCCGCCGCCTACCTGTTGAGCACCAGGGAGATCGACGCGACGTTCGTGATCGGGACGCTGTACTTCCTCATCCCGTACAACCTCGCGATGTACGGCATCAACGACGTCTTCGACTACGCCTCCGATCTGGCCAACCCCCGCAAGGGTGGGATCGAGGGCGCGCTGCTGTCCCCGCGGATCCACCGTGCGACGCTGTGGGCAGCGGCGGTCACGAACGTGCCCTTCCTCGTCTACCTGTTCGCGGTCGGCACTCCGGCATCCTGGCTGTGGCTCGCCGTCAGCGTCTTCGCCGTCCTCGCCTACTCGGCACCGGTGCTGCGCTTCAAGGAGCGGCCCTTCCTGGACTCCGTGACCTCGAGCACCCACTTCGTCAGCCCCGCCCTCGTGGGCCTCTCCCTCGCCGGAGCCCCCGTCACCACGACCACCGTCCTCGTCCTCGTCGCCTTCTTCCTCTGGGGCATGGCGGCCCATGCCTTCGGCGCCGTGCAGGACATCGGACCCGATCGCGAGGGCGGCATCTCGTCCATCGCGACCGTGATCGGCGCCAGGGCCACCGTCCGGCTCTCCCTCGTGCTCTGGACGATCGCCGGCGCCGCGATGCTGCTGACCCCCTGGCCCGGACCGCTCGCCGCCGTGCTGGCGCTTCCCTACATCGTCAACGCCGCGCCGTGGTGGAACGTCACCGACGAGACCTCGGCCGGCACGAACCGCGCCTGGCGCCGGTTCATCGCGCTGAACTACATCGCCGGCTTCCTCGCCACGATGATCCTCATCCTCGCCTGGGTCTCCTGACCCCCGCGCCGCCTCCCCCGCCACCGCT
>NZ_QCXO01000132.1:0-128267 GCF_023383675.1 Microbacterium sp. ER1 | reverse complement strand
GGGGCTGGGTCAGAGGGGGATGGGGGTGCCGGCGCGGGACGCGGACTCCTGCGCGGCCTTCACGATCTCGACGGTCCGGATGCCGACACCGGCGTCGGGCTGAGGCTGACGGCCCGCGCGCACGGCCTGCACGAACTCCTCGAGCAGCAGGGCGTCGAGGTCGGCCCCGACCGGGGTCCAGGTCTCGCCGTGGGCATCGTGTCCGGCCACGCCCTTCGCGAAGGGGCTCACGGTCACGGTCCCGCGCTCGGCCACGACCTCGAGGGTGAGGCCGCCCCAGGTCGGCGAGCTCAGCGGCCAGCTCCACGAGCAGTCGATCGTGGCGATCACCCCGCTCGGGTACTGGATCGTCACGAGGCCGCCGGTCTCGACCGCGAGGTCGCGCTCCCCGTGCAGGATGCTGTTCGACACCGCGCGGACGGTCTGCGCCCGCTCGCCCAGGAGCTCGTCGAGGAGGTCGGCGCAGTGCACGACGTGGTCGACCAGGGCACCGCCGCCGGCGAGCGCGGGATCGGTGAACCAGGCCCGGTCCTGCGGGAGCTTGCCGTTGTTGATGCCGGTGACGCCGAGGATCCTCCCGAGGCGTCCGCTGCGCAGCTCGGCGACGGCATCGCGCACCGCGGGAGAGAAGCGCACCGGGTACGCCACCATGAGCAGCACGCCCGCCCGGTCGCAGGCGTCGCGCATCGCGATCGCGTCCTCGACCGTCGTCGCCAGCGGCTTCTCGCACAGCACGTGCACGCCGGCCGCGGCGGCCTGCTCGACGAGCGCACGGTGACGGGAGTTCTCGGCGGCCACCACGACCGCGTCCGGGCCCCACGCGAAGGCCTCGTCGTAGGTCTCGACGTACGCGACCCCGAGATCCGCGGCCAGGGCGGCACCGCGCGGAGCGTCGTCCGGGGCGGAGGCGCCGTCGGGATCGGCGGCGATCAGCTCGACATCGGGCATCTGCTGCAGCGCGTGCACGTAGCTGAGGGCGTGCGTGTGCGCGAAGGACAGCACGGCGATCCGCAGCGGACGGGGAGCGGTCATCGGGTGGCCTCCTCGGCGACGGCGACGGCGGGGGACGAAGCGGGGAGGGCGACCGGGGCTCCGGAGGCGATCGAGGCGTAGGCGGCCTCGGCGACCGCGACCGCCTGGATGCCGTCCTCCGGGGTGACGGCGGCCTCGCGTCCTTCCGCGATGGCGGCCACGAAGTCGGCGATCTCCGCGTAGTACGGGCTCTCCTCCGGCGACATCGGCGGCAGGTAGTCGGTCGCGCCCTCGACGAGCACGGCGTCGGTGCGCAGCGTGTGGTCCTCGGCGCTGTCGTAGCGCAGGCGCCCCTCGGATCCGGCGACCTCGACGCTCGTGCGGAACGGCATGCCGGGCTGCACCCAGCTCGCGTGCACGTGGCTGATGACCCCGTTGCGGTGGGTGAGCACGACATGCGCCGCGACCGGGGCCGGAACGTGGTCGTCGACCGTCGGCGGGTTCTGCACGGCGTAGACGCTGTCGACCGGGCCGGCGAACCACAGCGCCTGATCGATGTCGTGGATCATGAGGTCGCGGATGACGCCGCCGCCCGCCCGCTCCGAGAAGAACCAGGGGGCCTGCGGCGCGGCGCCCAGGCGACGGAAGCGCTGCACGGCGGGGGTGCCGATCTGCCCGGCGTCGATCCCGGCCTTGATCCGGCCGTACTCCCCCATGTAGCGCACGACGTGGGCGGGGAACAGCCGCACTCCCGCGGCGGCTGCGGCGGCGGTCACCTCGGCGGCGGCCTCCGCGGTCGCGGCGAGCGGCTTCTCGCAGATCACGTCGACCCCGCGGGCGATGGCCCGAAGGGCGAAGTCGGCGTGGGTGCTGCTCGGCGTGACGATGTCGACGACGTCGACCTGCTCCAGGAGCGCGTCGACGTCGGCCACGACCTCGAAGCCGTACTCGGCGGCGATCTCCTCCGCGCCCTCCTTCGAGGTGACGAAGCCCTGCACGCCGAGCGCCCGCCAGGCGTCGGCGTGCACGCGGGAGATCCCGCCCGCGCCGATGAGTCCGACCTTCAACGTGCTCACTGCTTCTCCTCGGGGTCGTCGCCGGCCGCGGGGTCGTGCGGCAGGGGGGTGATCGGTGGGGCGGGCATGTCCTCGATGCCGTAGATGTCGCCCGGATGCCGCTGGAACGCATGCACGACGGCGCCGTGGGCGGCGGCTTCCGCTCCCAGCCGCGCCTCCGCGACGGGCACCTGGAACGGCAGACCGAGATGGCCGGGCAGGGCGGCGCGCAGGGGGTCGAGCAGCTGCTCGTGCGCGGCCGAGAGCCCGCCGCCGATCACGACCATGGCGGGGTCGACCGTCATGATCAGCGTCGCGATCCCGTGGGCGAGCTCGTCGATGAAGCCGTCGAGCTCCTCCCGGGCGGCCTGCTCCCCGCTGCGCGCCAGGGCGAACACCTCGGCGGCCGTCGGGGCGGTGCGCCACGAGATCTGCCCGGTCTCGGTGTTCAGGCCCCGGAAGGCGAGGCGGCCGATGTCTCCCGCCGCGTTGTGGATGCCGCGCCGCGGACGACCGCCGAGGATGAGGCCCATGGCGATGCGGTTGCCGACCGACAGGTAGATGACGTCGTCGACGAGCTGCGCGACGCCGAGGTGATGTTCCGCGACGGCCGCGAGCCGCACACCGTTGTCGACCGCCACGGGGCAGCCGAACGCCTGGCGCAGCTGCGAGCCGATGTCGATGCCGGACCACTCCGGGATGACGACCGAGGTGGTGACCCGTCCGTCGTCGTCGACGATGCCGGGCAGGGAGACGCCGATCGCCCGCAGGCCGGTGCGCGGCAGCGAGAGCCGGGCGAGCGTGCGTCGCACGTCGTCGATCACGGCGGCGAGCTTGGCCGGGCCGTCGGGCTGCTCCGCGACGCCGGGGAAGGTGCGCTGGGCGATGACCACGCCCGCGAGATCCGCGACGACGACGCGCACGCTCGCGACGCCGACGTCCACGCCCACCACCACACCGGCGGCGGCGTGGAACGAGTAGCGGCGGGCGGGCCGACCGGCGCCTCCGCCGACCTGCGCCGGGGCGTCGACGAGGAGGCCGGAGTCGGAGAGCACCGCCACGGCGTTCTCGACGGAGGTGCGGGAGACCTCGAGTGACCGGGAGAGGTCGCTGACCGTCGCCGGTCCGGCGTCGCGCAGCCGGAGTGCGGACCGCGCCACGATCGAGAGCGGACTGGTCGCGCCCATCGGGTCCCTCCTTCGTCTCCGCCGTTGGTGCGATCAAATTAGCACACCCGATTCTCAGATCGGGGATTGTTGTTCACGGCCGAGAAACACGGCCGAAACAAGGCTCTGAGAACTTGTGCTTGACGAATTATCCAAAGCCAATGTCATAATGAACCGTACTCAGCACGGTTTACGCAAAGGAGCACCATGCGCGTCAGCAAGATCACCGGCGTCGTCGCGGGAGTCGCGGCCGCCACCCTGTTGGCCGGATGTTCGGCCGGCGGAGGCAACACCGCAGAGGGCGAGCAGGACATCACGGTCTGGCTCTACCCCGTCATCGCCGACGAGGCGGTGCACAAGGACTTCTGGGACTCGACCATCGAGGCGTTCGAGAAGGAGAACGAGAACGTCAACGTGAAGTACGAGATCTTCCCGTGGGCGAACCGTGACGAGGCCCTGCAGACGGCGATCGCCGCCGGCAAGGGACCGGACGTCGTCTACCTCATCCCCGACCAGCTCGCGGCGTACCAGAAGTCGATCGCCCCGCTGAACGACCTGCTCAGCGAGGAGCGCCAGGGCGACCTGCTCCCCAACGTCAAGGAGTCGGTCACGCTCGGCGGCGACATCCTCGGCGCCCCGATCCTCACCAGCGCGCAGCCGCTCATCTGCAACGCGGCCGCGTTCGAGGCGGCCGGGGTGACCGAGTACCCGGAGACGTGGGACGACATCGCCGAGATGGCTCCGGCGTTCATCGACAAGGGCATGTATGCCCTCAACTACCCGGCGTCGGCCGAGAACACCCTCAACCTCACCTACTACCCGCTGCTCTGGCAGGCCGGCGGCGAGGTCTACACCGAGGACGGCGAGGTCGGCTTCGACAGCAAGGCCGGCGAAGAGGCGCTCACCTTCCTGACCGACCTGGCCGAGGAGGGCGCGCTCGACCCGGAGGCCCTCACCACCAACGTCCCGCTGGAGCAGACCGCCATCGCTCAGGGCAAGGTCGCCTGCACCTGGAACAACGCCGTGACCGAGGTCGCGCCGTTCTGGGGCGAGGAGAACGTCAAGGTCCTCGCGCCGCTGACCGACAAGGAGTCCGTGGCCTACGGCACCGTCGGCTCGCTGTCCGTGCTCAAGGGCTCGAAGGCCCCCGAGGCCGCAGCCGCGTTCGCCGAGTTCGCGACCGGCGCCGACGTCGTCGAGCCGTATCTCAAGGCCGCCGGCTACTTCTCCGCGCTCAGCACCACCGAGCCGCTGTACGCCGACGACCCGCTCCTCGGTGAGGTCGAGAAGTACGTCCCCGACACCACGGTGGGCGAGCTCGACGCCAGCTCCCGTGCGCTCATGGGCGTGCTCTCGCCGGAGATCCAGGCCGCCCTGCTCGGCCAGAAGTCCCCGGCCGACGCCCTGAAGGACGCCGCGGCCGCCGCAGCCCCGCTGCTGCAGAAGTGACACCCGGGGGCGTGCGGGTACCCGCCGCACGCCCCCTCTCTCCCGCCCCCCACGTGAGGAATCGACAATGACGACGGCCACCACGGCGCCGAAGCCCGCAGGACGGGTCGCCCGGGTGCTCGCCCGACGGGAAGCGCGCGTCGCGTTCCTGTTCGTGCTCCCCGCCTTCCTGCTGTTCATCGCCTTCCGCTTCGGCCCGAGCATCGCGGGTGTGGCGCTGAGCTTCTTCGACTACGACATCTCCGGCGAGATCGCCTGGCGCGGCCTCGACCACTTCCAGCGCCTCGTCGCCGACCCGCTGTTCTGGCGGGCGCTGGGGACCACCCTCATCTACACGGTCTTCGCGGTGCCGATCGCGCTCGTGCTGTCGACGATCATGGCCCTCGGCGTGCGCCGCGCCTTCCGCGGCGCCCGGTTCTTCCGCTCGATCTTCTTCCTCCCCGTCATCACCTCGCTCGTGCTGGCCGGCTCGATCTTCGTCTGGATCTTCTCCGCCAACGGTCCCTGGTCCGCGCTGATGACCCCACTCGGCCTCGGCGGCTCCTGGCTCGGCAGCACCGTGCTCGTGATCCCGGCGATCGTCGTCGTGGGCGTCTGGTCCCGGTTCGGCTACGGGATGATGATCCTCATCGCCGCCCTGCAGGACGTGCCGCGCGAGCTGGAGGAGGCGGCGCTGGTCGACGGCGCGAACGCCTGGCAGCGCTTCCGGTGGATCATCCTCCCGCACCTGCGCCCGACCTTCTTCTTCCTCGCGGTGATCGAGACGACGGCCGCCTTCCAGGTCTTCGACGTCATCTACGTGATGACCCAGGGCGGGCCGGCGAATGCCAGCTACTCCCTCGTCTACATGCTCTACGACCAGGGCTTCCGCTACTTCGACTACGGCTACGCGGCCGCGGTCGGCGTGGCCCTTTTCCTCATGACCCTCGTGGTCGCCCTCATCCAGCGCCTCGTGATCGGAAAGCAGAAATGACCGCCCTCCTGCAGCCGCCGACGCAGACGACGCCGCCCGCGACCCGTCCCGCCGCGCGGAAGCGCCGCTCGTTCCGCGCGCTCGAGCCGACCGGCTGGGGTGTCGCCGTCCGCTGGGTCTGGCTGAGCATCGCCGGCATCCTCAGCTTCTTCCCCTTCTACGCCATGGTCGTGCTGAGCCTGAAGCCGGGCATGCTCGTCGAGCTCCCCGGCTCGCTGCTCCCCTGGAACGACATCTCGTTCGAGGCGTACGAGCAGGTGCTCGCCGGGCAGAACATCCTCGTCTGGCTGTTCAACACGCTCGTCTACTCGCTCGTGTCGGTCGTGGCGGTGCTGTTCCTCTCCGCGCTCGCCGGATACGCCTTCGCCAAGAAGCGCTTCCGCGGCAAGGAGGTCATGTTCTGGTCGTTCCTGGCGATGGTCATGGTGCCGTTCCACGTGACGCTGATCCCGACGTTCATCCTCATGGCGAACCTCGGCGGCATCGACACCTACTGGGGTCTCATCCTGCCGACGCTCGCGAACGCGCAGGCCGTCTTCCTCATGCGCCAGTTCATCCAGGGCCTTCCCGACGAGCTCTTCGAGGCCGCCCGCATCGACGGGGCCGGCGAGTTCCGCATCTTCCTGCGGATCGTGCTGCCGCTGTGCAAGCCGATCCTCGCGACGCTCGGGATCTTCGTCTTCCTCTGGCACTGGAACGACTTCCTCTGGCCGCTCATCATCGCCAAGTCCAACTCGATGTTCACCCTCACCGTGGGCATCTCGTCGCTGCAGCAGCAGGATGTGCCGCTCAGCACTATGCTCGCCGGCTCCGTCGTGGCGCTGCTGCCGATCTTCCTCGCGTACCTCATCGCTCAGCGGTACGTGCAGGAGGGCGTCACCGGCACCGGGATCAAGGGCTGAGAAGAAGGGAACCGCACGACAATGACGCAGTACGCATTCGCCTCCGAGGCCGAGCTCGAGGAGGCGCTGGCCACCCCGAGCGACGGGCTCGTGGCCGACCTCTCCCAGGGTTCCGGAGACCTCGTGATCCTCGGCGCCGGCGGCAAGATGGGACCGACCCTGGCGATGCTCGCCCGGCGCGGCCTGGACGCCGCCGGCCGCACGGACGACGCCGTGTACGCGGTCTCCCGCTTCGGCGACGCCGCCATCCGCGAGCGCCTGGAGGCCGCGGGGGTCCGCGTCGTGCCGTTCGACCTCATCGAGAACGACGATCTCGCCGGTCTCCCCGATGCCCCGAACGTGGTGTTCATGGTGGGCGCGAAGTTCGGTGCCGCGACCAACGCCTCCTGGGCGTGGGAGGTCAACGCGGCTCTTCCCGACCGCATCGCCCGCCGCTACCGCGACAGCGCGATCTCGGTGCTCTCCACCGGGAACGTGTATCCGTTCGTCCCTGCCACCTCGGGCGGTGCCGCCGAGGAGACCACGCCCGCGCCGATCGGCGAGTACGCGCAGTCCTGCCTCGGTCGGGAGCGCGTGTTCGAGTTCGGGGCGCAGGAGCGCGGCACCAAGGTCGCGATCATCCGCCTGAACTACGCCGTCGACCTCCGCTACGGGGTGCTCGCCGACATCGGCAGCGCCGTGCACGCGGGCGAGCCGGTCTCGGTCGCCACCGCGAACGTCAACGTGATCTGGCAGGGCTACGCGAACGAGGTCGTGCTGCGCAGCCTGGTGCATGCCTCCACCGACCCCTTCGTGATCAACCTCACCGGTCCGGAGCTGCTCAGCGTCTCCTCGATCGCCCATCGTTTCGGCGAGCTGTTCGAGCGGGAGGTCGAGATCGTCGACGAGCCGCAGCCGACCGCGCTGCTCAGCGACGCCCGCCGCTGCATGGCCCTGTTCGGCTACCCGTCCGTCTCCGCCGAGGAGCTCATCCGCATGCAGGCCGGCTGGATCCGCGACGGGCTGCCCATGATCGCCAAGCCCACCAAGTGGGCCGTCCGGGACGGGAAGTTCTGATGACCGACGCCGCTGCGCGGACGGCGACCGTGCCGTCGCTGCGCCCTGAGGCCGCCGCGACCCTCGCCCGCGGTGCCGTGATCCCGGCCCATCCGCTCGCCCTCACCGCCGCGCGCACGCTCGACGAGCGGCGGCAGCGGGCGCTCTCCCGCTACTACCTCGACGCCGGGGCCGGCGGCCTCGCCGTCGGCGTGCACACGACGCAGTTCGAGATCCGCGACCCGGAGCATGCGCTCTTCGAGCCGGTGCTCGCACTGGCCGCGGAGGAGATGGACGCCCGCGACGATGCGACCCTCGTCCGTATCGCCGGCGTGGCGGGCGACACGGCTCAGGCGGTCGCCGAGGCGGAGCTCGCCCGCTCCCTCGGCTACGACGCCGTGCTGGTGAGTCCCCGCGTCGCGGGTGCGGACGAGCGTGCCCTGCTCGACCGCGCCCGCGCCGTCGGCGAGGTGCTGCCGCTGGTCGGCTTCTACCTGCAGACCGCGATCGGCGGACCCGTGCTCGACCGCGAGTTCTGGCGGGAGTTCGCCGCGATCCCCTCCGTCGTCGCGGTGAAGGCCGCTCCCTTCGACCGCTATCGCACGCTGGAGCTCGTACGGGGCGTGGCCGCCTCGGGCCGCGCCGACGAGATCGCGCTGTACACGGGCAACGACGACGCGATCGTCGCCGACCTGCTCTCCGAGTTCCACGTGGACTCCCCGTCCGGGCGGCGCACCCTCCGGTTCGTCGGCGGGCTGCTCGGCCAGTGGGCGGTCGGCACGCACGCGGCGGTCGCGCTGCTGGAGCGGGTGCATCGCGCCCTGGCGGGAGACGCGGAGGCCTACCGTGAGGTGGGACGCCGTGCCTCGGACATGGTGGACGTGAACCAGGCCGTGTTCGACCCGGGCAACGACTTCCACGGGGTCATCGCCGGGGTGCACGAGATGCTCCGCCAGCAGGGGCTTCTCGAGGGCACCTGGTGCCTCGACCCGGCCGAGGGCCTCTCCCCGGGACAGGCGGAGGAGATCGCCCGCGTCCGGCAGGCGTATCCGGAGCTCAACGACGACGCGTTCATCGCCGAGAACCTCGAGGCCTGGCTGCGATGACCGCCGGGACGAGCGCTCCGACCGTCGTCGCGGTCGTCTCCGCGGAGCTGTTCGCCGAGTTCTTCTCGCCCGACGATGCGGCGCGCCTGGAGGCCGTCGCGGCGCGGCTCGGCGGGACGTTCGTGCGGGTGGACCGACTCGCGGATGCGGTGCTCGACGAGGCGCGCGTCGTGGTGACGAGCTGGGGCGTGGGTCCTTTCGATCACGCCGTGCTCGCCACCCTTCCGAAGCTCGAGCTCATCGCGCACACCGGGGCCACGATCAAGCCGTTCGCGACCGACGCGCTCTTCGACCGCGGCGTGCGGGTGACGCAGGCCGGGGCGGGGATGGCCCGGTCGGTGGCTGAGGTCTCGCTGACCTTCACGCTCGCCCTGCTGCACCGGGTGCCGGAGATGCACGACGCGCTGCGCGCCGGCGACGGATGGTGGGACGCGGAGGCCGTCGGGGTGCAGCACGAGATCCTCGGCGCCCCCATCGCGGTCATCGGCGCCTCCCGGACCGGGCGGGCGTACCTCGACCTGCTCCGTGCCCTGGGCGCCGAGCCGCTGCTCGTCGATCCCACGCTCGACGCGGCCGAGGCGTCGTCCCTCGGGGCGGAGCTCGTGACGCTCGACGAGGCGCTCCGCCGTGCGCAGATCGTCGCGGTGCACGCCCCGACCCTGCCGGAGACGCATCACCTGATCGGCGCGCGCGAGCTCGCGCTGATGCCGGACGGGGCCGGCCTGGTCAACACGGCGCGGTCCTGGCTGGTCGACGAGGCCGCCCTGCTCGCCGAACTGCGTCGTGGCCGGTTGAGTGCGGCGATCGACGTGTTCGACGAGGAGCCGCTGTCCGCGGAGAGTCCCTTCCGTTCGGCACCGCGCGTGTTGCTCACTCCGCACCGCGCGGCCGGGACCAGGGAGGGCCGGCTGCGGCAGGGGCGGATCGTCGCCGACGAGCTCGACGCCTTCGCCGCGGGGCGTCCGCTCGCACACGCCGTCGACCGCGCCCAGCTCTCCTCGATGGCATGAGCGCCGTGGTCGTGCGGTCGGCGCGGGCGGAGGACCAGCCCGCTCTCGCGGCACTGTGGGCGGCCGCCTTCACGCCGCCCCTCGCGCCGGACCAGTGGCTCGTGGACGACGAGAGGCTGAGCCACACGCTCGTCGCGGAAGACGACGAGGGCGTGTGCGGGTCGATCTACGGACTGCCGAAGAGCCTGCGGGAGTCGGACGGCGCGGTGGCGCGGGTGCACGCGATCGGCAGCGTCGCGGTCGCCGAGCGGACTCGGGGCCGGGGACTGGCCCGCCGGCTCGTGGCCGCCACCCTGGACGCGGCGGGTGACGCCGACTGGGCCCTGCTGTTCACCGGAACCCCCGAGGTGTACCGGTCGAGCGGCTTCACGACCTTCTCGATGCCCCGCACGATGGCCGGACCGTGGGCGGCGTCGGCGACGGCCGCGGAGCCCGCCTCGGTCGTGCGCGAGTCCGTGGGACTCGGCGTCCTCGGCCCGCTGCGCGAGGTCTACGAGCGCTCCCGCACCGGTGTGGTCGTGCTCGCCCCGGTGCGCGGCGACCGCGACTGGACGATGGCGGAGGTGCGACTGCGGGGCGCGACGCTGTACCGGCTCGACGAGGCGGACGCGACGGTCGGCTACGCGGTGGCGGAGGTGCGCGACGGCGTCGGGCTGCTGCACGAGAGCGCGACCGATCCCACTGCGGCCGATCCGGCCGGGGTGCGTCACGCGGTGCTGGAGGCCGTGGCCGCGGACTGGGCCGCAGCGGGCGTCCGCACCTGCGAGCTGGCCGTCCCCGCGCTCGCCGCGGAGGAGCGCGCCGTCCGCGCGTTCGCTCCGGCGGCCGTGCGGCAGGACGACCGCACCGGGATGATCCGCCCGCTGCGCCGCGAGGCCCGGGTGGACGGCATCCGCCACTTCACGGCGGGCGACTACTTCTGAGCATCCGCTCGGAGAGCGCTGGGGATCGGGGACTGATCGGTGACCGCGATCCGGCCGAGGGCCGGACGCCTGACCGCGGCGAGGACGCCGCAAGGAGGATGAGCATGACCCAGCTGGACACCACCACCGAGACCGCGGCGATGCGCAGTCGACGGATGCTGCTCGCCGGTTTCGGCGCCGCCGCCCTGGGCGGGGTCGCCGCGATCGGCGCCCCCGCCGCCGCCCAGGCCGCCGGACCCGTCGTGCCGCAGGAGTCGTCGGGCTCGAAGAACGTCGCGCACGGAGGCGTCGCCACCGCCCTCGCGACGCGCAAGGGCAAGGACGGCGACCTCGTGCGCACGAGCGGCTACGCGGCCCCCGGCGACGGCGGTGACGGGCTCTACCGCTTCGTGAAGAAGGACGCCCCCGCGGCCAACGGCGGCACGGTGCTCGCGGGGCCGAAGGGCGGCGCCTGGGTGCTCGTGCACGACGGCACGGTCGATTTCCGGAAGTTCGGCATCATGGACGCCTCCGCGCCCGCGGACGACGCGCTCGACGCGATGGTGGGCGACGCCCGGGTGCGGCGCGTGGAGGCGCACACCGACCTCAACTTCGTCCGCCGCCATAAGTTCTCCCGGTCGAACATCGCTTTCGACTTCGGGAATCACCTCATGACGACCGAGGGCATCGAGAACGCCGGGAAGGACGACCCCTTCGCGGCCGTCATGTTCTTCCGCGGCGAGGTGACCGACGCGGTGCAGGAGGCGAAGCTCGGCGAGGACGTGCCCGACCTCGCCGACATCTTCCCCGTCGCCGACTCGTCGTTCTTCGCGGTCGGGGAGTGGTACGCCGCCGAGGTCAACGCGCTGTCTGGTCGCTGGGAGCGCGAGCTGCAGCGGCTGGTCCAGGTGACCCAGATCGTCGACGGTCGGCACATCCGCGTGAACTACAAGAACGGCTGGCCGCTCGGCAAGGACCGCACGATGACCTGGCGGCACGTGAAGCCGGTGCAGGACGTGACGGTGTCGAACCTGAAGTTCCTCGGCAAGGGGACGGACGAGTACACGGGATCGCACCCGCTGGCCTTCGAGTACGCGGTGCGCTGCGACGTGGACCACATCGACGGCACGGCGACCTTCTGGCCGCTGATCCAGCGCCGATGGAACACGTACTTCACCACGGAGAGCTGCACGCTGAAGAACCCGACCTCCGTCACGTGGGGTGGAGCCGGCTACCTGACGCAGCAGATCTACTGCCTGTACGGGTACGTCGCCAACTGCCACACCGCCAACGCCCGGCACCTCAACGACTTCACCGCGAGCGCCTACTGCCTCGTGGAGAACTGCCACGGCGACGGCGACGACCAGGGTCCCTTCGTCACGCACGGCCAGTACGAGCACGACCTCACCTACACGGGCAACTCCGGTCTCATGACCTTCGCGAACTCCGGGGCGGCGTGGGGCTCGGCGGCCAAGCGCATCACCGTCCGCAAGCACGTGTGCTCGTGGTTCGTCGCGCGCGTGCGTATCACCGACCTGACGCTGGAGGACGTGCAGGTGATCGGCAAGCCCTCGCTCACGGGCTCCGGGATGCTGTGGATCAACGCGGACGGCGCGCAGCTGCGCGGCTGCACCGCGTCGGACACGCTCATCATCACCCAGGCCTCCGACAACTCCGCCCGGCCGACCGTGATCGCCGACTCGCACTTCACGTTCGTCGCTCCCGGCGAGCTCACCAACGCGACGGTGACGACGCCGGTGACCTTCGTCGACACGGTGCTGGACCGGGTCGGTGGCATGAAGATCAACGGCCCGGGTGCGGTCACCTTCCGCGGCTCGACCCTCTCCGGCGCCGACGATGCCGCCCCCATCTCCTCGGCGACGGCGAAGCTGCGCGTCGAAGGCTCCACGCTCCGCAACGCCCGCATCGCGGCCGCCGGAAAGGACCGTCAGGTCGTCGAGATCGCGGGATCCGAGGTGTCGGCGAAGGGCGGGACGACGGTGTCGCGGTCGGGTGCGGGCGAGCTGCACCTGACCCTCTCCGACAGCACGTTCCGCGCCGAGGGGGCGACCACGCACGTCGCCGTGACGAGCGGAGCGACCCACTACCGCGCGGTCGGCAACCGGTTCGAGGGCGGCGCCCTGGAGCTCCGCGACGACGCGTTCGGGGCCGGGTCGACGCTGCTGCACACCGGCAACGTGGAGGCCGGCGTCACCCGCACGGCGTTCCCCGCCGAGGGCGACCGCGTCGTCGACACCGCCAACCTCGTCGTCGGCTGATCCCGCCGGGCACGACTTCGGAGCTGCGGCGCGACCCGCCGCCTCCTCGGCCCCGTCTACGGCGTGTCGCCGGGGGTCTCCGAAGTCGTGCCCGGGCGGTGCCGGGGGCTGTCCGGGTTCAGGAGCGAGTGCCGACGGCTGTAGGCGAAGTACACGACGAGTCCGATCACGAGCCAGACCCCGAACCGGAGCCACGTCTCGGGGTGGAGCTGCGAGATGAGGAAGAGCGAGAAGCCCACGCCGACGATCGGGACCACGGGCATGAACGGCAGCCGGAATGTCCGGGGTGCATCCGGCTTGGTGTAGCGGAACACGATCACGGCGATGCAGACGACGACGAAGGCGGCGAGGATGCCGATGTTCGTGAGGTCGGCGACGGCGCGGATGGGGAACACACCCGCGAAGAACGCCGCGCCCAGCCCGGCGATCCAGGTGACCCGCTGCGGGACGCCGCGGCGGTCGACCCGCGCGAACCAGCCGGGGAGCAGTCCGTCGCGGCTCATGCTGAACCACACCCGGGTGGCGCCGAGCAGGAACGTGAGCATGACGGTGAGGATCGACACGACGGCGAACACCGAGATGACGGAGGCGACGACCGGGAGCCCCACGCCCGTGAACGCCGAGGCGAAGCCCGCCTTCGGATCGATGTCCTGGTAGTTCTGCATGCCCGTGAGCACGAGCGTCGCGGCGACGTAGAGCACCATGGCGATCACGAGGGACAGGATGATCGCCTTCGGCATGTGCCGACGCCCGTCCTTCGCCTCCTCGGCGGCCGTGCTCATCGCGTCGTAGCCGAACACCGCGAAGAACACCGTCGCGGCACCGGTGAAGACGGGGCCGAAGCCGTTCGGCAGGAAGGGATCGTAGTTGGCGGGGTCGATGAAGAAGACGCCGAGGACGACGATGAACACCACGAGGAGGATCTTGATGGCCACGGCGACGAGTTCGAAGCGGCCGAACGTGCGGGTGCCGCGGCTCAGCAGGAACGTCACGAACAGGCAGATGAGGATGGCCGGGATGTTGACCACACCCCCTGGCTGGTCGGCGGTCTCCGTGATCGCGGTCGGCAGCTCCAGCCCGAATCCGGAGAGGAATGCGTCGAGATAGCCGGAGATGCCGATCGCGACGACGGCCACGATGGCGACGTACTCCAGGAGCAGGTCCCAGCCGATGAACCAGCCGACGAGTTCGCCGAGCGCGACGTAGCCGTAGCTGTAGGCGGAACCGGCCCGCGGGATCATGCCGGCGAACTCCGCGTACGACAGCGCGGCCGCTGCCGACGCGAGCCCGGCGATGAGGAAGGAGAGGACGACGGCGGGGCCCACGGCGGGAGTCGTCGCATCGCCGTGGGCGACGAGTCCGGCGAGCGAGAAGATCCCGACGCCGACGATGCCGCCCACGCCGATCGCGGTGAGCTGCCAGAGCCCGAGCGTCCGGAACAGACCGCTCCCGCCCGACTCCTCCGTCATGTCGCTGACGGGCTTGCGGCGCCACACGGACGTCGTGGAACGGGGTCGATCTGTCCGGGGCATCGTCGCCTTCTCTCGTCAGGAACGGGAGAACGTTACCTTCGCCGGCGCGCCGTCACAAGACCGTGGATCCGGCGGCGGACGCGGTGCAGCAGCGGCATCTCCAGGTAGATCACGAGGGGGACGGCGATGGTGACGAGCACCAGCGTGCGCACGACGATCGGGAGTCCGGAAAGCGGGGCGGCGAGGACGAGGTTCAAGACCGTGAGGGTCGGGAAGACGGCGATCCAGATCATCAGCGCGAGCTGGTGCTGCGTGGGCGGGGGGACGGGGGTCGCCGTCGGTGCGGGTGCTGCGGACATTGCTGTGTTCCTTCTCTCTCGGGGGTCAGGCGCCGCGGTGGGTCGCGAGCTGGGCGGCGAGGTCGTCGTCGGTGAGGGCGGCGTTGAGGGCGATCGCGGCGGCGGAGCCCTGTCCGGCCGCGGTGATGAGCTGCGCACGCGGATCGGCGACGTTCCCGGCGACGGAGACCCCTGGCACGCTCGTGCGCCCGCCGGCATCGTGCCGGACCCACCCGTTCTCGTCGGTCTCGCAGCCGAGAGTGTGGAGGAGGGCGTCGTGAGCGCGCATCTCGGGGCGGACGAACACCGCGGCGCGCTCGACACGGGTGCCGTCGCTCAGCTCCACGCTCTGGAGGCGGTCGGCTTCGACGATGAGGCGGGAGACCTCGCCCGGATGCACCCGGACGCCGCGCGCGTCGAGACGTTCCCGCTCGTCGTCCGTGAGCGTCCGGGTGTGGGGGAAATAGACGACGTCGGCGGACCACTGGGCGATGAGGAGCGCGTGGGCGACCGACGCAGCCGTGCCGCCGATCACCCCGAGAGCGCGATCCCGCACCTCGTAGCCGTGGCAGTACGGGCAGTGCAGCACATCACGCCCCCAGCGCTCGCGCAGATGCGGGATGTCGGGGATCTCGTCGCGCAGGCCCGTGGTGACCAGCACCCGCCGGGCCTCCAGCCGTCGCCCGTCGTCGAGGGTGGCCGTGAAGCCCGGGGACAGCTCGGCGACGCGTCCGTCGATGATCGTGCCTCCGTAGCCCGCGACCTCGTCGCGACCGCTCGCGAGCAGCGCAGCGGGCGCGGCGCCGTCCCGGGAGAGGAAGCCGTGCAGGTGCGCCGCGGGGGCGTTGCGGGGCTCCCCCGCATCGACGATCGCGACCGTGCGTCGAGCGCGGAGCAGGACCAGGGCGGCGCTGAGGCCGGCGGCACCGCCGCCGACGATGAGCACATCGAATCTCTTCATGCCACGAGAGTCGCCCCGGAGGTGCCGGGGCGGCAAACTTCTTTGCTGCTCCTGGGAAATGCGGCCAGACTGAGGACGTGCAGGGGGACGAGATCGACGCGACGCTCGACGGCGTGGGCCCGCGGTTGCGGTGGCTCCGGAAGCAGCGGGGGATGACGCTGACCGACCTGGCCGACGCCACGGGGATCTCCACGAGCACGCTCTCGCGGTTGGAGACCGGGCAACGCCGACCGAGCCTCGAGCTTCTCCTCCCGCTCGCCCGCGCCCACCGGGTGCCGTTGGACGACCTCGTCGGGGCGCCCGACGTCGGCGATCCGCGCGTGCGATTGAAGCCGCGCCGCGTGCACGGCCGGATCGTCGTGCCGCTGACCCCGCACGCCGGTCCGGTCCAGGCCTGGAAGATCCTCATCCCGGGGAGTCAGGTGAATCCGCGTCCCCGGGCGCACGAGGGGCGCGAATGGCTCTACGTGCTCAGCGGCACCATGCGGTTGATCCTCGGCACGCGCGATCTGCGCATGGCAGCCGGTGAGGTCGCCGAGTTCGACACGCACGTGACGCACTGGTTCGGGAGCGCGGACGGGGAGCCCGCCGAGGTGCTCAGCCTGTTCGGCCGACAGGGCGAACGCGTCCACGCGGGCGAGTCGGGCGCGCAGCCCGAGGGATGACGGCGGAGGCCCCGGCCTCCGGCAGGATCAGCGGACGAGCTCGGCGATCCAGTCGGTGGCGACGATGGCCTCGCGGCGCTGGAAGTCGCGGAGCGTCGTCATCCCGTCCGGCGCGGGAAGAGGGCACTTCTCGAACCAGGCGCCGCCCGCGGCGGACAGGAGGGCGACATGGTCCTGCGTGGTCGACCCGGCGAAGACGGGGTGATCGAGCAGGGGGCCGACCTCGGCCGCGGCGTCCTCCACGCGGAGATCGAGCAGGTACAGGAGGGCGTCCTCCCACCCCGCGCCGCGGGCCGCCCACGGCCAGTCGAGCAGCCGTGCGCGGCCGGAGTCCTCGATGAGGATGTTGTCGGCCCGGAGGTCGGCGTGCAGGAGCCGATCGCCCGCGACCGCGGTGCCCACGCGTTCCGCCGCCGTGCGGAGGAGGTCGACGTTCTGCGCACACCACGGCGTGGTCGTCTCCAGGAGCCCGGCCTCCTCGAGCCGCCGCCAGGATCCGGAGTCGTCGTGCAGCTCGTCGGCGAGGCGGGGAAGCGTGCGCGGCGCCTCGGCGGTGGCCAGGGCGGCGATCGCATCCAAGACGTGCGCGGTGTCGGGCGCGGTGGCCGAGCGTTCCGGATGACGACCCTCGACGTCTTCGATGAGAAGCACCGCCCACCCGTCCGCGGTGAAGGCGTCGACGAGGTGCGCGGCGGGGAGGGAGCGGGGGATCGCGCCGAGCACCTCGGCCTCCCGCACGTAGAGCGCGAACGTGCCTTCCGCGGACTCCTGCACCGCCTTGACGAACAGCCGCCGTCCGTCGGCGAAGGTCAGCCGTGAGGCCAGTCCCGCGGAGAAGCCGCCGTCCTGCGACTGCGCCCGTGTCACCGGGGAGCCCGCGAACCCCTCGACCCGGGCTCGGAGAGCGGGAGGGAGCTGGGTCCAGTCGAGGCGCGCCATCGCCCCAGCGTAGACGGCGCTCAGCCCCCGGCCACGCCGACGAGCGCGGCGCTGCGCCGCCAGAGGGCCTCGGCGAGAGCGGGGTCGTGCACCTGCGGGTTCACGCGGGTGCTGAGGACGCGCTCGTCGTAGTAGCCGCCGGAGATCCAGGTCTCGCCCGGCGTTCCCTCGAGGAACCAGCGCAGCGTCGCGCCGCCGCGGTCGCTGCCGATGAGGACGAGGCGGCGCAGCGGGGTGCGGTAGACGAGGCGCATGATGCTCGACGATTCGGCGGCGAAGTTCGTCGCCACGGTGCCGGGGTGGAAGGCCACCGCGCTGAGCCCCTGCGCATGGAACTTCTCGTGCAGGCTCTTCGCCGTCAGGACGTTGGCGAGCTTGGCATCGCCGTAGGCCTTGTTCGGGGAGTACCGGCGGGTGTTGTCGAGGTCGTCGACGTCGAGATGCCCGAAGAGGCGATGCGCGACGCTGGAGGTGTTCACGACCGCGCCGCGGGCGGCGAGCAGCTGCGGGAGCAGGAGGTTCGTCAGCAGGAACGGGGCGAGGTGGTTCACCTGCATCGTCTTCTCGTGCCCGTCGACCGTGGGGGTGCGGTCGCCGAAGATGCCGCCGGCGTTGTTGGCCAGCACGTCGATGCCCTCCGCACCCACGGCGTCCGCGAGCTGGGCGGCGAGCGCGCGCACGTCGTCGAGGCGCGCGAAGTCGGCGGTGAACCACTCCGCGCCTGTGTCCTCCGCCACGGCCCGCATCTTGTCGGGCGAACGGCCCACGAGGAGCAGGCGGTGCGGGGATCCGGCGAGCTGGCGGGCGGCGGCGGCTCCGATCCCGTCCGAGGCTCCGGTCAGGACGATGGTGCGCGCGGCCACGGCGGCGCTCACTCGGCCGATGGCGTGATGCGGCGGACGGCCCTGGTCACGTGCTCGGCGATCACCGCGCGCGCCTGCTCCGGATCGCCGGTCGCGATGGCGTCGACGATCTGCTGGTGGCTGCGCACGTGCTCCTCCTGCTCGGCGGGGTCGAGGGCGGAGTTGGCCGCCTGGATGAACCCGGCGATCCGGCCACGGAGCTGGGCGCTGAGCTCGTCGAGGAACCGGTGCTCGGCGAGGTCGGCGAGGGTCTCGTGGAAGAGGCGGTCCTGGCGCAGGACCTCGGCCACGTCGCCCGGCGCCGCCGCCGCCATGGCCTGGATGATCGCTTCCAGCCGGGACGCCGACTCGTCGTTCCACCGCTCCTGGACCCGGATCGCCATGAACTGCTCCAGGACGATCCGCAGGCTCGAGATTTCCTCCAGGTCCTGCGCGCTGAGCTGGGCGACGCGGGCGCCGCGGCGGGGCTCGCGGGTGATGAGGCGCTCCTCGGCGAGCCGGGTCAGGGCCTCGCGCACGGGGATGTGGCTGACGCCGAGACGGTCGGCGAGCTTGCGCTCCACGAGCCGCTCGCCGGGGGCGAGCTCTCCGGAGTGGATCGCCGCCCGCAGCTCGTCCGTGACCTGCTCGGCGATGTTCTGATCCGACACGCTGCGCATCCGGGGCCCTTCTCGATCTCGCGCGGCCCGGTGCTCGTCGAGCGGGGGCTCCTTCGCTCGGTCGATGCTATGGCATGAGCGGGGGACTGGACAGGAGCCGCGCGGTGCTAGATGCTATAGCAAAACCCGAAACCGATGACGAAGGAGTTGTCATGTCCGGCAGAGAGACCCTCGCGCAGGCGCGCGCCGCGGAGGATGCGGTGGGAGCCGCCGCGATGAAGAAGGCGATCTGGAGACTCGGTCCGTTCCTCGGCCTGCTCTACCTCGTCGCCTACATCGACCGGAACAACGCCGGCTTCGCGAAGCTCGAGATGACGGCCGCCCTCCAGATCACCGAGGCCGCCTTCGGCTTCGCGGCGGGCATCTTCTTCATCGGCTACCTGCTGTTCGAGGTGCCGAGCAACCTGCTCCTGGAGAAGTTCGGCGCCCGCAAGTGGATCGCCCGCATCATGATCTCGTGGGGCATCGTCGCGGCGCTGACCGCGTTCGTGCAGGACGCGACCCAGTTCGCGATCGCGCGCTTCATCCTCGGTATCGCGGAGGCCGGGTTCTTCCCCGGCGTGCTGCTCTACCTCACGCTGTGGTTCCCGCGGCAGTACCGCACGCAGGTGCTCGCCGTCTTCGTGCTCTCCAACCCGATCGCCAACGCGGTCGCCGCGCCGCTGTCCGGCTGGATGCTGGAGCTGCACGGGCTGTGGGGGCTCGAGGGCTGGCAGCTCGTCTTCCTGCTGCAGGGCGTCCCGGCCGTGCTCCTCGCGTTCGTCGTGTTCTTCTGGCTCCCCGACCGCCCCCAGGACGCGCGCTGGCTGACCCCCGCCGAGCAGCGCTGGATCACCGACACGCTCGCCGCCGAGACCCAGGCGACCGAGCAGCGGCACGGACGCCTGCGGCTGGGCGAGGTCTTCCGCAACGGCCGCCTCTGGACGCTCATCGTGCTCTTCTTCGGCGTCGTGTTCGGTGCCTACGGGCTGGGGATGTGGCTGCCGACGATCGTGAAGAGCATGGGCGACTTCTCGAACGCCACCACCGGCTGGCTCGTGGCGCTGCCGAACCTGTGCGCGGCCCTCGTGATGCTGCCGTGGGAGCGCGCCGCCCGGAAGCAGGGCAACATCCCGCTGCAGATCGGCATCACGCTCAGCATCACCGCCCTGTCGCTCATCGCGGCGGTCGCGGCGCAGGGCACGCCGGTGCTCGCGCTCGCCGCGCTGTGCGTCGGGATGTCGGCGCTCTTCTCGACCACCCCGCTGTTCTGGAGCCTGCCGCCCATGGTGCTCACCGGCACGGCGGCCGCGGCCGGCCTCGCCTTCATCAACTCGGTCGGCAACCTCGCCGGCTTCGCGGGACCCTACGCGATCGGCTGGATCAGCGAGACCACGGGGTCGGCGGTGTGGGGCCTGCTCCTCATCTCGGGGCTCACGCTGCTCGGAGCGACGATCGCCTTCGTGCTCAGCCGCCGCACGGACTTCACGACGGCGCCCGCGCTCGCCGTCGAAGCGTCCAGCGCCCGCCGGTGACCGGTTCGGGCCGGCGGTCGTGACGAGAACGTGACCCCGCCGGCCCGGTTCGCTCTAGACGCCGTTTGCCTTTTGCTACATGCTATAGCGCAACACCCTTACCCGAAGCACCACCCGACCTTGGAGGCACCCATGTCGCGTCGTCGTGTTCGGCTCGGCGGAGCAGCGATGCTGCTGACCGCCGCGCTCATCACCGCTGGTTGCAGCACCTCATCCACCCCCGACGGCCAGGCGCAGGACGGCGGCACCCTCACCGTCGCCGCCGCGCAGGGCATCCCGCAGCTCAATCCCGCCATCCGCACGTTCGCGTGGGAGGAGGTGCTGTTCCCGCTGCTGTGGAACGGCCTCACCAAGACCGACGAGTCCGGCGAGGTCGTCGGCGATCTCGCCGAGAGCTGGGAGGCGTCGGATGACCAGAAGACCTGGACCTTCACGCTCCGCGACGGCGTGACGTTCTCGAACGGCGAGGACTTCACCGCCGACGACGCGGTGGCCGCGTTCGACTACTACCTCGACCCGGACACGGCGACGCAGGAGAAGAACAAGATCTCGATGGTCACCGACGTCACCGCGCCGGACGAGAAGACCGTCGTGGTGACGCTGTCCGAGCCCATCGCGACCTTCCCCGCGGGCATCGTCTGGGTGAAGATGATCGACGTCGACGCACTCGACACCATCGACAAGGAGCCCATCGGCACCGGTCCGTACGTCGTGGACGCCTTCACTCCGGACGACAGCCTCACGCTCGTCCCCAACCCGGAGTACTTCGGCGAGGCTCCGGCGCTCGACGAGATCACGATCGTGAAGGCCGCCGAGTCCACCGCCGCCGTCACCGGTCTGCGTTCCGGCGACATCGACGTGCTGTGGTCCGTGCCACAGGGCGACGTGGCGGGTCTGGAGGGCGGCGACATCGCCCTGGTGAAGCCCGAGAACCCGAGCCAGTGGCCGTCGTGGGAGATCGACACGACGTCGCCGCCCTTCGACGACGTGCGCGCCCGGCAGGCCCTCGCGTACGCGACCGACCGCGAGGCCATCCTCGACGCCGCCTACTACGGCCAGGGCACGGTCTCGCCGACGAACAACGCGCTCGGCGAGGTGAACCCGTGGTTCGGCGGCGAGCTGACCGACTACTCCTACGACCTGGACAAGGCGAAGGAGCTGTTCGCCGAGGCCGGGGTGACCGAGGGCAGCACGCTCACCTGGTGGGGCGTGGCCGGACAGTACCCCGAGTGGAACACGAGTGGCGAGATCCTGCAGGCGAGCCTGAAGGAGATCGGCATCACGCTGACCATCGACAACAACGACATCGGCACCTGGGTCGACGCGTTCTACCCCGCGGGCAAGAGCTACCCCGGGTACATCGTGCCGAACTTCCAGTCCACCCCGCCCGAGCCGGCCTACTCGCTGAACTTCTACCTGGAGGGGCGGTGCGAGTGCAACTGGGTCGACCCCGACTTCCAGACGGCGTTCGCCGACGCCGTGGCCGAGCCGGACGAGACCGCGCGGGCCGAGAAGTGGGGCACCGTGCAGACCATCGTCAACGAGCAGGTGCCGCTCATCGTGCCCCTGCAGTCGACGGTCGTCACCGCCACCAGCACGGCGGTCGACGGCGTGTGGGTCGAGGGCGGCGGACAGCTGCACCTCGAGGGCGCGCAGCTGAAGGGCTGACGTGGCCCTCTCCGTCCTCCGGCGGGTGGCGATCAGCATCGCGATGCTGATCGCCACCTCGCTCCTCGTCTTCGTCGTGCTCCGGCTGCTGCCGGGCGACCCCGTCATCACCCGCCTCGGCTCGACGCCGGGCGTGGATGCCGAGACCATCGCCCGGCTCCGGGAAGAGGCCGGCCTCGACGCCCCCGTCATCGAGCAGTACCTGCGCTGGATCGGCGGCGTCTTCACGGGCGACTTCGGTCAGTCCTACTTCAACCAGTACTCGGTGACGGAGCTCATCGCCCAGCGCCTTCCCGCGACGCTGGAGCTCACCCTCATCGGCGTGCTCCTGGCCGTGCTCATCGCCACCCCGGCCGCCGTGTTCGCCTCGCTGCGTCCGCTCGGCGTGGTCGACCGGGTGCTCACCGCGATCTCGACCGCGGGCATGGCCCTTCCGCAGTTCCTCATCGGCATCGTGCTCATCGTCGTGTTCGCGGTGCAGCTCAAGGTGCTGCCGGCCCGCGGCTACACGCCGTTCGCGGAGGATCCCGCCGAGAACCTCGTGCGCATGATCCTCCCCGGTCTCACCCTCGCCTTCGCGGCGGCGCCGCTGCTCATGCGGTTCCTCCGGGCCTCGATGGTCGAGGTGCTGGACGCCCCCTATATCCGCACCGCGAAGGGCAAGGGACAGTCGGCGAGCGGCGTCGTGCTCGGCCACGCGCTCCGCAACGCCCTGATCCCCGGGCTCACGATGCTCGGCCTGATCGTCGGCTACACCCTGGGCGGCGTGGTGATCGTGGAGTACGTGTTCGGCGTCCCCGGGCTCGGCTCGCTCGCGATCGACGCGGTCTTCAAGCGGGACTACGCGGTGCTGCAGTCGGTCGTGCTGCTGATCTCCGCGATGTTCATCCTCACCACGCTCATCGTCGACCTCCTCTACGGGGTGCTCGATCCGCGTCTTCGTGCAAGGAGCAGCCGTGGCTGACACCCTCACCCTCGCGCTGCGCTCCGCGCGCCCCCGCCGACGGGTCGCCGTCGCCTCCTGGATCCCGCTGGGGCTGCTGACGATCATCGTCCTCGCCTGCGTCCTCGCCCCGCTCCTGGCCCCGTATGACCCCGCGGCGCAGTCGTCCGACCGGTTCGCCGGACCCTCGGCGGCGCACCTCTTCGGGACCGACGAGCTGGGCCGCGACCTCTTCAGCCGCGTGCTCTACGGCGGCCAGCTCACCGTGTTCATCGCCGGGGGCGCGACCCTCGTGGCCATGGTCCTCGGCATCGCCTGGGGCATGGCGGCGGCGTTCGCCCGCGGTTGGGTCGATGAGATCCTCATGCGCCTCGCCGACACGGTCATGGCGATCCCGCAGATCCTCTTCGCGCTCGTCTTCATCTCCGCCTTCGGCGCCGACCCCGTCAAGCTCGCCGTCATCATCGGGGTGCTCCTCACGCCGACCACCGCGCGGCTCGTGCGGTCGTCGGTGCTCAGCGAACTGCAGGAGGACTACTTCACGGCCGCGGTGGCCTTCGGCTCTACCTCGCGCCGGCTGCTCTTCGCCGAGGTGCTGCCGAACGCCAAGGGGCCGATCGTCGTGCAGGCGGCCATCAACGCCGCCAACGCGATCCTCCTGGAGGCGTCGATGAGCTTCGTCGGGCTCGGCATCGCGCCGCCCGAGGCCACCTGGGGCACGCTCGTGCAGCAGGGCTACCAGAAGATGTACCAGTCCATCGGGTACGTGCTGTTCCCCGCCCTGTTCATCTTCGTCACCATCTGGCTGCTCAACGTGCTCGCCGACCAGTTCGGTGGCGATCGGAAGGGGAAGGGACGATGACCGACCTCACGCCCGTCCTGCAGGTGCAGGACCTCACCGTCTCCTATGGGGACGTCATGCCCGTCCAGGGCATCACGTTCGCGGTGCGGCCCGGTGAGCGCATCGGCCTCGTCGGCGAATCCGGCTCCGGCAAGTCGCTCACGGCGCTGTCGATCATGCGGCTGAATGACGGGGCGACCCTCGGCGGCAGCATCCGGCTGCGCGACCGCGAACTGCTCACGCTGAGCCCGCGGGAGATGACCCGCGTGCGCGGCGGCGAGATCGCGATGGTCTACCAGGACCCGATGTCGTCGCTGAACCCGGTCCGCACGATCGGGCACCAGCTCGTCGAGGCGATCCGGCTGCACGACCGGGTCTCGGCGGCGGCCGCCCGCGCCAGGGCCGTCGAGCTGCTGACCGAGGTCGGGGTGCCGCTCCCTGAGGAGCGTCTCGGCCAGTACCCGCACGAGTTCTCCGGCGGGATGCGGCAGCGCGTCATGATCGCGATGGCCATGTCGTCCCGGCCCGCCGTGCTCATCGCGGACGAGCCGACCACGGCCCTCGACGTCACGACGCAGTCCCGGATCATCGACCTCCTCGACCGGCTCGCGGAGGACCACGGGACCGCGGTCGTGCTCATCACGCACGACCTCGGCGTCGCCGCCGGGTTCTGCGAGCGCATCCACGTGATGCGGCACGGGCGCGTGGTCGAGGAGGGCCCGGTCGACCGCATCTACGCGGCCCCGGAGCACCCGTACACGCAGGCGCTCCTCGGCGCGGTCGTCGACCTCACGGTGGACGTGCAGCAGCCCATCCGCACCGCCGCGGAGGTGCTCGAACGCGGGACGGAGCCGCTCGCCGAGGCCGGGTCGATCAGCGCGGTGGACCGGGCGCGGGAGTCCGGCGACGTGCTGGTGGACGTGCAGGGCGTGTCGAAGGTGTTCACGCTCGGCTCCGGACGCCCGGTGACCGCGGTCGACGACGTGTCGTTCCAGATCCGGCGTGGCGAGACGGTCGGGCTCGTCGGCGAGTCGGGCTCCGGCAAGTCGACCGTGTCGAAGGCCGTGCTCGCGCTCGGCGGCATCGACGGCGGGACGGTCGTCTTCGACGGGCAGCGTCCGCACGACCTCCGCGGCGAGGAGCTGCGGCGGCTGCGCAAGCGCATGCAGATGGTGTTCCAGGACCCCTTCTCGGCGCTGAACCGGCGGCAGACCGTCGCGCAGATCATCGAGGCGCCGCTGCGCGCCCACGGCATCGGCACCCGGGCCTCCCGCGCCGAGAAGGTGCGCGAGACCATGCACCGCGTGCGCCTGGACGAGGAGTTCGCGCACCGGCTGCCGCGCTCGATGTCCGGCGGGCAGTGCCAGCGCGTGTCCATCGCCCGGTCGCTCGTGCTGGAGCCGGACTTCCTCGTGCTCGACGAATCGGTGTCGGCGCTCGACGTGTCGATCCAGGCGCAGGTGCTCAATCTGCTCCGGGAGCTGCAGGCCGAGCTCGGCCTCACCTACCTCTTCATCAGCCACGACCTGGCGGTGATCCGGTACATGTCCTCGACGGTCGCCGTGATGCAGCAGGGCCGCATCGTCGAGATCGGCGCGCGCGACGCGCTCTTCGCGAATCCGCAGCACGAGTACACGCGCGGGCTCATGGCGGCGATCCCCGTCGCCGACCCGGTCCTCGAGCGCCGACGGCGTGCGGAGGCCGCGGCGCTCTGGCAGACCCACGGCGGGCAGACGGGCGCGGTCCCCGCGACGACCGCCGGACGAGGAGGACGATGATGACCATCACGGATCAGGGGACGGGGCCCGCGGCGGACACCGCGGGTGCCGGCGCGGCGGTGCGGTCCACCGGCCGCCGCGCGCTCATGGCCGGGCTCGGCGCGGTCGCGCTCGGCACAGCGGGCGCGCTCGCGAGCACGGCACCGGCGCAGGCCGCCCCGGTCGTCGCCGGCGCCAAGGACGTCACGCGAGCGGAGTCCGTCGCCGATCTGGGCCGCCTGCGGGCCCGCGACGGCGAGGTGGCGGTCGTCGCCGGGTACCGGAAGCCTGGCGACGCCGGGCTGCTCGTGTATGTGGGCAGTGAGAACGCGAAGACCGCGCCCAACGGCGGCACCGTGATCGCGGGGAAGCACGACACCCGCTGGATCCTGCAGCATGACGGGGCCGTCGACTTCCGCGTCTTCGGCATCACGGGACCGGAGAAGCCAGCCGACGACGCGCTCGCCGCGATGGTGAACGATCCCCGCATCCGCCGGATCGAGGCGAGCACGGATCTGCTGTTCCGGCGACGGCACCGCTTCACCCGGTCGTACGTCGAGATCGACTTCGGCGGACACCTCATCACGACCGACGGCATCGAGAAGAACACGCACGACAACCCGTTCGGCGCCGTGATGTTCTTCACCGGGGTGTCGAAGGACGTGACGGTCGAGCATGCGCTGGCCGAGGCCTGGCCCGAGCTGACCGACGCGGTCGCCGTGCCGGATGCCTCCCGGTTCCCCGTCGATTCCTGGTGGGCGGTGCAGTGCGATCCCGTCGCCGGAGGAGGGGCGGACGAGCGCGAGCTGCAGCGGTTCGTGCAGGTGACGCAGCAGATCGACGCCACCCACATCCGCATCGACTACCTCAACGGCTGGCCGCTGGACAAGGGGCGAAAGCTCGTCTGGCGGCAGATGGAACCGGTCGCGGGCGTGCGCATCGCGAACATGCGGTTCCTCGGCGCCGGACCCTTCGACGGTCCCACCGACGGCTCCTTCCCCGACTCCCGTGAGCTCACCGGCTCCCACCCGATCGCCTTCGAGTACGCGATCCACTGCGACGTCGCCGACGTGCACGCGAGCCGCACCTGGTGGCCCGTGATCATGCGGCGCTGGAACACGCACTTCACGACGGAGCGCTGCTCGGTGGAGAACCCGCCGACCGTGTTCTACGGCGGTGCGGGCTACCTCACGCAGCAGATCTACAGCCTCTATGGACGGGTCAGCGACTGCACGTCGTCGAACGCCCGGCACCTGAACGACCTCACCGCCAGCGCGTACTGCATCGTCGAGAACTGCCACGGCGACGGCGACGATCAGGGCGGCAACCCCTTCACCACGCACGGCCAGTACGAGCACGACCTCACCTTCATCGGCAACTCCGGGCTCATGGACATCGCCAACTCCGGCGCGCAGTGGGGCACGGCCGCCAAGCGCATCACGGTGCGCGACCACGTCTGCTCCTGGTTCGTCGCCGGCACCAAGATCAGCGATCTGACGCTGGAGAACGTGCGGGTCATCGGCCGCTCGACCTTCGATCCGCAGGCGACCATGACCATCAACGCCGACGGCGCCCAGGTGCGCGGGTGCACCGCGGGACTTCTGGCGATCGGACAGCGGTCGCAGCGCTCGTCGCGGCCGACCGTGATCGCGGACTCCACCTTCGCGCTGCCGAAGGACCAGGTGCTCGTGCAGACCCCGGTCACGGCTCCCGTGCGCTTCGTGGACTGCACGATCACCGGGATCGACGGGGTCAAGGCCCGTGGGTCCGGGCCGGTCGAGTTCGTGGACTGCCGACTCAGCGGCCCGGCGGCGGGTGCGCCCTTCGAGCTCGGCGCCGCCACGGTCACCATCCGCGGCGGTTCCGTGCGCGACGTGCGCCTGACCGCGACCGCGGTGCGCGATCAGCTGGTCGCTCTGGACGGCGTCGAGCTGTCCACGGAGCGGACGGACGGCGCGCTGCTGAGCAGGGCTGCCGGTGCCGGCGTCGTCACCTGGCGGGTGAGCGGGGTGACCTCGACAGTGCCGCGGGGCGCGGCCCACCTCGACATCGGGACGGGCGTCAACCACGCCCGCGTCACCGGCAGCCAGTTCGTCGGCGGAGGACTGCGGCTGGCGGACGGGTTCGCCGAGCCGTCGACGCTGCTGTACAGCGACACCGTCGAGCGCGGCGTCGAGACCGCGCTGCCGGAAGCCGGACCGCGCGTCGTCATCGCAGACGTGCTGGCGAGCGCGTGACGGACGGCATCATGGACATCAGGGAGGACCACGCGTGAACGACACCGCAGAGGCGACGCACCTCGGAGACCGCATCCGCATCCCCCGCACGCGGGCGCGCATCGGCGTCGCCCGGCGCGACATCACGCCGCCCGTCGGCATCCGCGCCAAGAACTGGGGCCCGGCCGACTGGGAGCGCTCCGAGGGGGCGCACCGGCCGTTCGAGCTGACCGCGCTCGCCGTGGTGGCCGCGGACGAGCGGCCGCGGGTGCTGCTCGCCGTCGACGGCACCTGGTGGCGCCGAGTCGCCGATGAGCAGGGCGTGCGCGGGGCGATCCTCGACGGTCTGGGCCTCGATGCCGATCAGCTCATGCTCTCCCTGTCGCACACCCACGCGGGGGCCGTGCTCTGCGCCGCGGATGCGCATCTGCCGGGCGGCGAACTCATCCCCGGGTACCTGGAGGCTCTTGCTGCCGCGGGCATCGCCGCCGGGCGGGAGGCGCTGGAGGCTGCGCGACCGGGACTGATCGAGTGGACCACGGGCACCTGCACCCTCGCGGCGGAGCGGGAGCTCGACCTCGACGGCCGCGCGCTCGTCGGCTACAACCCCCAGGGCACCGCCGACGACACGGTGACCATCGGCCGGATCAGCATCGACGGGGAGGTGCGGGCGACGCTGGTGAACTACGCCTGCCACCCGACGACCCTGGCCTGGCAGCACCGCGAGGTGTCTCCGGACTACGTCGGCGCGATGCGCGAGATCGTGGAGGCCGCGACCGGCGCACCGTGCCTCTTCGTGCAGGGGGCCTCGGGCGAGTTGGCGCCACGGGAGCAGTACACCGGCGATGTCGCGGTGGCCGACCGGCACGGACGCTCACTCGGGCACGCGGTGCTCGCGGCGCTGGACGGGCTTCCGGTGCCGGGCGAGGAGCTGACGCTGGACGGCGTCGTGGAGTCGGGGGCTCCGCTCGCGATCTGGACCGGGACCCCGGCGGACGGCGGCGACGGGGCGGCGGGAGTCGTCTCGGCGGTCGAGCTGCCGCTGCGCGACCTGCCCACTCTGGACGAGCTCGCGGAGGAGTGGAAGGACATCGACCCCCGGTCGCGGGAGGAGCGCCTCGGACGGGCGCGGAATCTCCGTGACGGCTACATCGACGGTCCGACCGTGTCGCATCCCGTGTGGGCGTGGCGGCTCGGAGACGCCGTGATCGTGGGGCATCCGGGCGAGGCGTACTCGCGGCTGCAGACGACCCTGCGGGAGCGGTTCCCGGAGACGCCGATCGTGGTGATGAACCTCACGAACGGCCCGGGGTTCGTGTATCTCCCGACCCGCGAGGCCTACGACCGCGGCGCCTATCAGTCCTGGCAGACGCCCCTGGCTCCCGGAGCCCTGGAGCTCCTGGAGTCCCACGCCGTGTCGGTCGTGGCCGGGTTGCTGGGGTAGTCCCGCCTTTCGAATCGCCCACTTTGCTCCATTTCCGGCCGAAATCGAACCAGTTGCGCGATTCGAACGGGATAGAGTTGCTATAGCAAATCCCCGAGGCAGAGGAGAGACATGACCGCGCGCCCCGTCGCCATCGTCACCGGAGGCTCGGCCGGCATCGGCTGGGAGATCGGACAGCGGCTCTCCGCGGACGGCTACCTCGTTGTCGCGACCGATCGCGTCCCCGGGCTCACCGCGGGCGAGAACCCCGCCGGGATCCTGTGGCGGGAGCTCGACGTCACCGACCATGCCGCCGTCGACCGGGTCTTCGGCGAGATCGAGGCGGAGCTCGGGCCCCTCGAGGTGCTCGTGAACAACGCGGGCATCCAGCGGCATCGCGGGATCGAAGACCTCACGTGGGACGAGTGGTCCGCGGTCGTGGACGTGAACCTGCACGGGGTGTTCTCCGCGCTCCAAGCTGCCGGGAAGCGCATGCTCGACCGGGGCGAGGGCCGCATCGTCAACATCTCCTCCATCTCCTCGCGAGGCTCCGCGGGGCGGGCGCCGTATGCCACGACCAAGGCCGCCGTCATCGGACTCACTTCGACGGCCGGAGCGGAGTGGGCGTCGCGAGGGGTGCGCGTCAACGCCGTGGCCCCGGGCTATGTCGACACCGGAGTGTTCCGGCAGGGCGTCGAGCAGGGGACGCTGAGCCTCGACACGATCCTGTCCCGCATCCCCGCGAAGCGCCTGGCCGACGCGAGTGAGATCGCCGCGGCCGTGAGCTTCCTCGTGTCGGACCAGTCGCGTTACATGAATGGGCAGACCCTGTACGTCGACGGCGGGTTCATGGTGGACTACGGCGTGCCCCTCGCGAAGAAGCCCGAATGACCGCCATCGCCCGGATCGACACGGCCACGGCGGTCCTCCCCCTTCCGGCACCGCTGCAGCTCGGCGCGATGACGGTCACGCGGCGGGAGTATTCCGCGGTGCGGGTGACGGCGGACGACGGCACCACCGGGTTCGCCTACTGCCTGTCGCGCGAGGCCCCGATGGCGGAGATCGTCGACCGCCTGGTGGCTCCGCACGCGGTGGGGCTCGACGCCGACGACCCGGCGGCCGCGTGGGACCGGATGCTCCGCGGCAGCGCGATCGTCGGACGGGTGGGACTCGTGCGGCGGGCGATCGGTCTCGTCGACATCGCCCTGTGGGACGTCGCGGCCCGTCGCGCCGGCGTGCCGCTGTGGACCCTGCTCGGCACGGGTGACGCCCCGCGGGAGGGGATGCTCGTCGCCGCGTATCCGTCTCCGCAGCGCCCGCCGCGGGAGGTCGCGGACGAGGTGCTCGCGCAGGCGGAGGGCTGGGCGCAGGTGAAGATCTCGCGCATTCCCGATCCGGCATACATGCGCGAACTGCTCGCGATCCTCGGCGCGGAGCTGCCGTCATCGACCGGACTCGTGGTGGACGTGGGCTTCGGCTGGCCCGACGCGGAGTCCGCCGTGGCGGAGGTCGCGCAGTGGGGCGAGCCGCGCCTGGCCTGGCTGGAGGATCCGCTGCTCCCCGAGGACGCGGCCGGTGTCGCCCGCATCCGCCGGGAGACCGGGCTGCCGGTGGCGGTGGGCGACGAGGTGACCGACCCCGCCGTGCTCCGGGCTCTCGTCGAGGTCGGCGAGGTCGAGGCGCTGCGCCTCGACGTCGTGGCGATCGGCGGCATCACCCCCGCGCGCGAGCTCATCGCCTGGGCGGCAGAGCGCGGCGTCCCGGTGTCCGGACACGTGTACCCCGAGGTCACGGCCCACCTCGGCATCCAGGTGGAGACCTTCGCCCGCGGGGTGAATCCCTACGACCCCGCGCCCTCGTTCGTCACGGGCGGGCCGCAGTTCGCGGGCACCGTCACGCCCCCCACGGCTCCGGGGCTCGGCTTCGGCCTCGATCCCGCCGTCTTCCGATTCGAGAGGGACTGACATGACACCTTCCCCGCGCAGCGTCGTGGTCACCGGCAGCGGCAAGGGCATCGGCCGCGCGGTGGCCGCGCGGCTCACCGCCGACGGCTGGATCGTGGTCGGGCTCGAACGCTCTCCCGGCTCCGGGACGGTGGAGGAGGGGATCGTCGCCGAGGTCGTGCTCGGCAACGCCTCCGATCGGAGCGCCCACGAGCGTGCCGCCGCCGCCGCGCGCGCGAGGGCTCCGCTGGCCGGCTGGGTCAACAACGCCGGCATCACGAAGCGCACGCCGCTGCACGAGCTCGACGAGACGGTCGTGCGCGAGATCGTCGACATCAACGGCTTCGGCTACCTCTGGGGCTGCTCGACCGCCGTGTCCGCGTTCCTCGATCAGGGCGTCGCCGGGGCGATCGTGAACATCGGCTCGATCCACGGGCGGTCGAGCTTCGTGGACCACGCGGCCTACGAGTTCACGAAGGGCGGCATCGACGCCCTGAGCCGCAGCGTCGCCGTGACATATGGCGGATTGGGCATACGAGCGAACACCGTCGCGCCGGGCGGCGTGCGCACTCCGCATCTGGAGGCGCAGATCGCGCGGGCGGCCGACCCTGCGGCGGAGGAGCGCCTGCTCGCGGAGGGTCCGCCGATGGGACGCATCGCCCGTGCGGAGGAGGTCGCCGCGGTGACGGCGTTCCTGCTCTCCGACGAGGCCCCCTACCTCTCCGGGCAGTCCATCGCGGTGGACGGAGCGTGGACGGCGTCGTTCGGGGACATCACGCTCGACCCCGCGCTGCGGGAGCGGTTCGAGGCGCCCCCGGCTTCCTGAGCCCTTGCCACGCCGATGTCCCCGGTCCGTGCGACGATCCGCTCGTCGACGGGAGAACGGGATGCGCGGGGAAGCGACGGTTCTGCACGCCGATCTCGATGCGTTCTATGCCTCGGTGGAACAGCGTGATGCGCCGGAGCTCCGCGGGCGTCCGGTGATCGTCGGCGGCGGGGTCGTGCTGGCCGCGAGCTACGAGGCGAAGGCGCGGGGCGTCCGCACCGCGATGGGCGGGCGGCAGGCGCGGGAACTGTGTCCCGACGCCGTCGTCGTCCCGCCGCGCATGGAGGCCTACTCCGCGGCCAGCAAGGACGTCTTCCGCATCTTCCGCGACACCACCCCGCTCGTGGAGGGTCTCTCGATCGACGAGGCGTTCCTCGAGGTCGGCGGTCTGCGTCGCATCGCCGGCACTCCCGAGGCCATCGCCATCCGGCTGCGGGAGCGGGTGCGCGCCGAGGCGGGCCTGGCCATCTCGGTCGGCGTCGCCCGCACGAAGTTCCTCGCCAAGGTCGCGAGTGCGGTCAGCAAGCCCGACGGACTTCTCGTCGTCGAGCCCGACCGGGAGGAGGAGTTCCTGCTGCCGCTCCCCGTCGAGCGGCTGTGGGGAGTCGGCGCGGTGACGGCGGAGAAGCTGCACCGCTACGGCATCCGCACGGTCGGACAGCTCGCGGAGCTCGAGGCCGCGACCGCGGAGCGCATGCTCGGCAAGGCGGCCGGAGCGCACGTCCATGCTCTCGCCCGCCTGCGGGACCCCCGCCCCGTGGACACGACGCGGCGCCGCGGGTCGATCGGGTCGCAGCGGGCGCTCGGTGTCCGTCCGCGGCCGGCGGAGGAGCTCGACGTCATCCTCACGCAGATCGTCGACCGGCTCGCGCGGCGTCTCCGCGACGGCGAGCGCGTGTGTCGGACGGTGGTGCTGCGGCTGCGCTTCGGCGACTTCGCGAAGGCCACTCGTTCGCGGTCGCTGCGCGCGCCGACCGACCGCACCGCCGTGCTGCTCGCCGTCGCCCGCACGCTCCTCGCCGCGGCGCAGCCCGAGATCAGCGGCCGCGGCATCACCCTGCTCGGCCTCTCGCTCACCCAGCTCGACGCGGCGGACAGCGTCCCGCCCGAGCTGCCGATCGACTGGGGCGACGAGTCCCGCCTCGACACCGTGCTCGACACGCTCCGCGACCGCTACGGCTCCGCCTCGGTCTCCCGTGCCGCTCAGCTCGGCCGAGACCCCGGTTGGTCGTCCCCGGTGCTGCCGGAGCACCACTGACCCCTTTCGAATCGCTTGACTGGTCCCATTTCGGCCGGAAATACAGCCAATCGGGCGATTCGAAGCGGGTCAGGCCTTGAGCATCGACGCCCGCGAGATCACGCCGTCGACCACGTCGAACGTCGCGATGGTCTCCGTCGCGACGCCGGCGTTGATGACGCGCTCCTGGGCGACGACCCAGCGGGAGCCGAACAGGACGCTCGTGTCGATCACGCAGGAGAGCTCCGGGTTCTGCAGCCGCGGCTCGTAGAAGGCGCGGATCGCGGCCGACCCGACGAGGGGTTCCGGCGCGACCCCGGTGACCACGGCGTCGTCGGCATAGGTCGCGACGAAGGCGTCGAGGTCGTGGGCGTTGAAGGCGTCGAGCTGCGCCTGCACGGTGTCGAGGGCAGAACGGTCCTGGGCGGTGCGGTCAGTCAATGCGAACTCCTCCGTTGACGTCGTAGGTGGCTCCGGTGATGAAGCGGGCCCGCTCCGAGGCGAGCGACGCGATGATCCAGGCGACGTCCTCCGGCTGCCCGAACGCACCGAGCGGGATGCCCGACTCGAGCTTCGCGCGGCCTTCGCCCTGGAGCTGATCCGTGATCGCGCTGGCGACCGGGCCGGGCGTGACGGCGTTGACGCGGATGCCCTCGGCGGCGAGGTGCCGGGCGAAACTGCGGGTGATCGCGAGGATCGCCCCCTTACTGGCCGCGTAGTGGATGCCCGTCTGCAGCGCGCCGACCTGCCCGGCGATCGAGGCGATGTTGATGACCGAGCGGTCGCCGTCGGCGGCCCGGAGCAGGGGGAGCGCCGCGCGGGTGAGCAGGAAGGTGCCGCGGGCGTTCGTCTCCAGGACGAAGTCCCACTCCTCGATGTCGATCTCGGGGTACGGGGTGTAGGGGCAGACGCCGCCGTTGTTGACGAGGACGTGCAGGTCGCCCCAGGCGTCCGTGATCTCGGCGATGAGCGCCGTGATGGAGTCGGGGTCGCGGAGGTCGAGGCGCGACACATGGACGTCCGGCGAGCCCGCGGCGCGGCACTCCTCCGCCACGCGTGCGGCTTCGGCCTCCCGTCCGGCGTAGGTGATCCAGAGGGCGACGCCCTCGCGGGCGAGTTCGAGGGCGGCGGCGGTTCCGATTCCGGAACTGGCGCCCGTGACGAGTGCGCGGCGAACAGTCATGACTAAACGCTATAGCAAGAACCGGCTCTCCGGGCAGCGCTGTACGAGAAGTTGCTAGATGCTATAGCATCGCATCCATGACCGCGCCGCTCATCCTCGTCACCGACTGCGACCTCCCCGGGACCGTCATCGAAGACACCCTCCGCGCCGCCGGCCTCCGTGCCGAGCGGGCCGCCTCCGGGAGCCCGGACGACATCGCCGCCGCCGGAGCCGACGCCGAGGCCCTGGTCGTGCAGTGGGCGCGCATCGACGGCGACCTCATGGACCGCCTGCCGAACCTCCGTTTCATCAGCCGTGTCGGCATCGGCTACGACATGATCGACGTCGAGGCCGCCACGGCCCGTGGCATCGCCGTCGCGAACACGCCGAGCTACTGCATCGAAGAGGTCGCCGCGCACACCGTCGCGATGATCATGACCCAGGCCCGCGGCCTCTCCGCCTACGACCGGGCCGTACGGGAGGGCGTCTGGAAGGCCGTCGACGCCCGGCCGCTCGCCGTGCGGCCGTCCTCCACCACCGTGTCGGTGCTCGGCTTCGGGCGCATCGGATCGATCGTCGCCCGCGGGTGTCGGGCGCTCGGCTTCCGTGTGCTGGTGGCCGACCCGTATGCCTCCGACGACGCCGTGCGCGACGCGGGCTGCGAGCCTGTGGACATCCCGTCGGCGATCGCCCGCGCCGACATCCTCACCCTGCACGTGCCGCTGACGGACGAGACCCGCCATCTCATCGACGCCGCGGCCCTGGCGACGATGAAGCGGGACGCCGTGATCGTGAACACCTGCCGGGGGCCGCTCATCGACGAGGATGCCCTGGCCGCGGCGCTCCGCGACGGCCGGCTCGCCGGTGCCGCTCTCGACGTCTTCGCGGAGGAGCCGCTCCCCGGCACCTCCGCGCTGCGGGCGCTCGACACCGTGCTGCTCACGCCGCACGCCGCCTGGTACTCCCCGGAGGCCCTGGCGGATCTTCCCGTGCACGCCGCCGAGAACGTGATCCGCTCGCTCGCCGGCGAGGCCGTGCCCATCGTCAACCCGGCCTTCGCGGCCGCGCGCTGAGAGGACTCCCATGGAACTGCTGCGACTCGGCGCGATCGGCCACGAGCGCCCCTACGTCCGCGATGACGAGGGCGCGGTGCGCGATCTCGGCTCCCTGACCCGCGACATCGACGGCGCGTTCCTCGCCGCGGACGGCATCGCCCGCGTGCGGGCGGCACTCGCCGACGGCTCGCTGCCGAAGGCGGAGACTACGGGGCTGCGCGTCGGTGCCCCTGTGGCACGGCCGACCGCGGTGATCTGCATCGGACAGAACTACGCGGCGCACGCGGCGGAGTCCGGTGCCGAGCCGCCCGCACACCCGGTGGTGTTCTTCAAGCACCCGAACACGGTCGTGGGGCCGGACGACGTCGTGCTCCTGCCGCCGGGAGCCGAGAAGGTCGACTGGGAGGTCGAGCTCGCGGTCGTCATCGGCCGGACGGCGCGGTACCTGCCCTCCGCCGAGGCCGCGCGCGACGTGATCGCCGGCTACACCATCTCGAACGACGTGTCCGAGCGGGCGTACCAGCTCGAGGTCTCCGGCGGACAGTGGTCGAAGGGGAAGTGCTCCGAGACGTTCAACCCCCTCGGCCCGGCACTGGTCCCCGCGGACGAGGTCGACCCTCAGGCGCTGCGCCTGCGGTCCTTCGTGAACGGCGAGCCGCGGCAGGACTCCTCCACCGCCGACATGATCTTCCCCGTGCTCCAGCTGGTGCACGAGCTCAGTCACTACCTCGTGCTCGAACCCGGCGACGTCATCAACACCGGCACTCCGCAGGGTGTCGCGCTGTCCGGACGCTTCCCCTACCTGCAGGACGGCGACGAGATGACCATCGAGATCGAGCGACTCGGCCGCCAGCACCAGCGCACGGAGCGGGTCCGTCTCGGGTGAGGCCTGTGCCCGGGGCACGGTTCCTTTCGCTGAGTGCAACCGTGTCCCGGGTAGAGGTCTCTCCCGGACGCCCGCGCGGGCTCAGGCACCCGCGCAGGCTCAGGCCGGTGGAGGGGAAAGGGGCCTGCTTTCGCGCGACAGCCTGGTGCCGCGAGCGCCCGGCGGCTCAGGCATCCACGGGTACACAGGCATCCGCGCGGGCTCAGGCGGCTGGAGGCGAAAAGTGCCTGATGCCGCGCGAGCGCCCGAGCCCGCGCGGGGGTCAGCCGGCGAAGGGGAGGACCGGGAGGCCGTGCACCCCAGGGCGCACCGCGAACACCGACCCCGCGGCGGTGCCGTGATCGGACGGCAGGCCCTGCGCGGAGGTCGTGATGAAGAGCGTGCCGAGGTCGTCGCCGCCGAAGGTGCAGGCACTGACCTGGGGCACCGGCAGCACGATGTCCTCGCGCACGGCCCCGGACGGCTCGAACCCCCGCACGCGGCTCCCGCCCCACAGCGCGACCCAGACGCTGCCGTCCGCGGCGACCGTGAGGCCGTCGGGCACGCCGTCGTCTTCGGGGATGTGCGCGAACACCCGGCGTCCGCGGAGCTCGCCCTCGCTCACGTCGAACACGTCGATCCGGCCGGTGTCGGTGTCCACGTAGTAGACGCGGCGGCCGTCCGGGGAGTAGCTGACACCGTTGGACGAGGTCACGCGGGGGAGCACCGTGGTCACGTCGAGGGCGGCGTCGATGCGCAGCACGGTCCCGGCACCCGCGGTGGAGTCCGTGGACATCGATCCGGCCAGGAGTCGTCCTCGCGGGTCGCAGCAGCCGTCGTTCATGCGGACGGGGCCGTCGTCGAGCAGCGTCGCGACGGGACGGGCCTCCGCGTCGGGGCCGTCGGCGAGGTACAGGGTGCGCGCGCCCGCCGCCACGAAGCCCCCCGACGTCCGCGGGCGGAAGAACGCGAGGTACTCGTCGTCGATGTGCTGGCGGACGATCTCGTCGCCGCGGAGGGTGAGCAGGTCGCCCGCGTCTCCGTCGACCCAGCGCAGGCCGCCCCACCCGGGACACCAGACCGGGGCCTCGGCGTGCACGGCGACCGGGCCGGTCACGTTCTCGGGAGTCATGCGCCCTCCGCCGTCCGTCGAGGGTCGGTCACGGGCAGCGGCTCCGGGACGGGGTCGGCATGATCCGCCGCTGCGGCAGGGGCGGACGGAAGCTCCTTCGCCACCTGCTTCTCGAGCACGGTCACGGCCTCATCGGAGAGCAGGATGAGGCCGTCGAGCTCCTCGCGCACCCGCTTGTAGGCGATGTTCCGCTCGGACTGCGTCGCCGACTCGTCCACGGCGACCTTGAGGAGCTGCTGCGCGCGGTCGAGGCGCTTGCGCTCGGCCTCGGTGAACGTCGAGTCGCGCAGCCGCCGGGCGTCCTTCTCCGCGATCTCGAACGCGACCGCATAGTCGCCGACGGCCTGCAGGTACTCCGCGATCTGCTGCTCCGTGAGCTTCGCGTCGGCGGCGGACGGACGCAGCGCGTCCGCGGTCTTCTTCGCGCGCAGGAAGGCGGCCGTCAGCGGCTGGCGGCCGTCGCTCATCGCGGGGAAGGCGATGAGCTTGGCGACGTCGAGCTCGTAGTCCAGCCACCGCGCGGTGATCTCATCGTGCTCGGCGAAGAGGCGGGCGAGCAGGTCGTCGGGCGCCACGGAGGCCGTGGTGTCGACGACGGTGGGACCCCCGTGCTTCGCCTGCCGGGCGGCCGCGCGCGCCTCGATCTCGGCGGTCTTGACCTGCGCCTTCATGCGCAGGGCCTCCAGCCGGCGCTCGTGCCGACGTTTGGAGCCGCGCTCCCAGGCCTTGGCGACTCCGCCGGCCATGCCCATGATCGGGAAGACGAGCCACCAGTAGTCACCCGCGAAGTTCCAGAAGCCCCGGATGAACTCGTCCATGATGGGTTCAGCCTACTGCGCGACGGCGGGTCGCCGGGGGCCCGCGCGGTCACGGGAGGGCGCGCACGATCCGGTCGCAGAGGACGGCGGATGCGTCGTCCACGACGATGACGACTCCCGCCTCGTCGGCGCCCAGCGGTTCGAGGGTGTCGAGCTGCGAGCGCAGGAGATCGGGCGGCATATAGTGCCCGGTCCGGCCGTCGATCTGCGCGGCGATGCGCGCGGGGCTCCCGACGAGGCTGACGAACCACGTCCCGGGTGCACAGGCGCGGAGGCGGTCGCGGTAGGCCCGCCGCAGGGCGGAGCACGCGACGACCACCTCGCCCGCGGCCGCGAGGTGGTCGCCCACCCGGTCGAGCCACGGCCAGCGGTCGGCGTCGTCCAGCGGGGTGCCCGAGCGCATCTTGGCGACGTTGGCCGGCCCATGCAGGTCGTCGGCGTCGATGAACGGGACGGCACGCCGCTGGGCGAGCTCGCGCCCGACCGTGGTCTTACCCACGCCGGACACCCCCATCACGACGATCGGCCGCGGAGATGTCACCAGTCGTGGACCGTCCCGTCGAGCAGACGGTTGTACGGCAGGTAGGCCTGGGCGTACGGGTACTTCCCCGCTTCATCGACGTCGAGCGCGACGCCGAGACCGGGGGCGTCACCGGGGTGCAGGTAGCCGTCCGTCCAGGTGAACGACTGCTGGAAGACCTGGTCGGTGCGCGTCCCGTGCCGCATGTACTCCTGGATGCCGAAGTTGTGGATGGCGAGTCCGAGGTGCATGGCGGCCGCCATGCCGACCGGCGAGATGTCGGTCGGCCCGTGCATGCCGGACTTGATCTGGTACATCGCGGCGTAGTCGAGGGTCTTCTTCAGGGCGGTGATGCCGCCCATGTGGGTGACCGCTCCGCGCACGTAGTCGATGAGCTGGTCGCGGATGACGTCCTTGAAATCCCAGACGGTGTTGAAGATCTCGCCGATCGCGAGGGGCGTGGTGGTGTGCTGGCGGACGAGCCGCAGGGCCTCCTGGTTCTCGGCCGGCGTGCAGTCCTCCAGCCAGAAGAGGTCGTACGGCTCGAGGTCCTTCCCGAGGCGGGCGGCCTGGATAGGGGTCATCCGGTGGTGGCCGTCGTGCAGGAGCGGCAGGTCCGGTCCGAACTCTTGGCGCACCGCGTCGAACACTCCGGGGAGGTGCCGCAGGTAGGCACCGGTGTCCCAGTCCTCCTCCACCGGGCGCGCGCCGCGGCGGGCCGGCTCGTGGTCGTACCGCACGGTCGCGTCGCCGACGTCGGCCCCTTGGGCGGCGATCCCGTAGATGGCGCGGAGGGTCGGCACCCCGGTCTGCACGCGGATGGCCCGGTACCCCTGCTCCTGATGCGCCCTGATCGAGTCGAACAGCTCCGGGAGCTCCTTGCCGGAGGCGTGTCCGTAGGCGAGGAGGCCGCCCCGGGAGGCGCCTCCGAGCAGCTGGTACACGGGGAGTCCGGCGACCTTGCCCTTGATGTCCCACAGGGCCATGTCGACGGCGGCGATGGCGGCCATGGTCACCGGGCCGCGGCGCCAGTACGCGCCGCGGTAGAGGAACTGCCAGGTGTCCTCGATGCGGGATTCGTCGGCGCCGAGCAGCAGGGGGACGACGTGCTCGCGGAGGTAGGCGACGACGGCGAGCTCCCGGCCGTTCAGCGTCGCGTCGCCGAGTCCGGTGACGCCGTCCGCGGTCGTGATCTTCAGCGTGACGAAGTTGCGGTCCGGGCTGGTGACGATCACCTCGGCCTTGTCGATGGTCATGCGATGCCTCCCGAGGCCGGTGCGCCGGTCGTGGTCTGGATCAGCTCGCCGGCGATGTGCACCTCGAGCGGGGTGATGCGGGTGTCGCCGGGCCGCCAGTCGAAGAGCAGCACGTCGGCCCGGGCGCCCGGTCGCCAGTGCGGCCCGTCGTCGAGCACGGCGGCGGGGGCCGCGGTGGCGAGGCGCATCGCGGTGGCGAGTGAGCCGGTGAGCCGGGCGACGGTGGCCACGCCGACGTCGAGCGTCTGCACGGAGCCGGCGAGGAATCCGGTGGAGAGGTGGCGCAGGGCGCCGTCGTCGGCGAGGTGCACGCCGCCGCCGACTGTGGAGACGCCACCGTCGCGGAGGGCCGCCGGGGTGGCGACGGCGTCGCTGACGAGGAAGAGGCCGTGGTCGCGCTTGGCGGCGATCATGGTCGCGAGGGTCGCGTCCGGCAGATGGTGGCCGTCGGCGATCACCCCCGCGGCGAGGCGGGGCTCGGCGAGCTGGGTCCACAGGTAGTTCGGATGACGGGGGAGCACGGCGTGCGCGCCGTTGCCGAGGTGCGTGGAGAGGGTGGCGCCCGCATCGACGACCGCGGCGATCTCGGCGTCGGAGGCGTGCGTGTGTCCGACGGCGACCCGCACCCCGTGGGCGACGAGGAAGCGGGTCGCCTCGACGGAGCCGGGGTGGTGCGGAGAGAGCGTCACGACGCGCAGGAGTCCGGGGGCCGCGTCGAGCCAGGACTGCAGCTCGGCGAGGGACGGAGGGCGGATGTGTGCGAGCGGGTGCACGCCGCGGGGTCCGTCCTGCTCCGAGAGGCTGGGGCCCTCGACGTGGATGCCCGCGACCGCGCGGGAGGTGGCGGCGGAGGTGCGCACGGCCGCGGCGACGGCGCGGATGCGGGCGACCATGTCGTCGGCGGAGGCTGTGATGACGGTGGGGAGGAAGCGGGTCACCCCGTGCTCCGCAAGCGACGCGGCCATCGCGACGATGTGCGCCGGGTCCGGGACGATCGCGTTCGCGTCGCCGTCGCGGTGCCCGTTGACCTGCAGGTCGATGAGCCCGGGACCGATCCACGGGGCCCCGTCGCCCGGGTCGGCGACGGGGGTGAGGGCGCCGATGCGGCCGTGCTCCACGACGACGTCGAGTCCGCCGGTGCCGAGGGCGTTCCGTCCGTGGAGGGTGAGCGCGGTCATCGCGCCGCCTGCGCGGTCTCGACCCGGGCGGGGTGCAGCAGGGAGGCGGCGTCGCGGTCGACGTGCACCTCGCAGCAGGAGTGGCGGCGCAGCACGGTGCACGGCCAGCGGGCGCTGATCGGCTCCTCGACGAGGGCGCGCACGGCTTCGGCCTTGCGCGCGTCGGGGACGGCGCACACGAGGTGCGCGCCGGCGAGCAGGGCGGGGATGGTGAGGGTGAGCGCGTGCGTGGGCACGGCGTCGAGAGTGTCGAAGCACTCGTCGTCGACCTGCTGCACGCGGCTGGCGAGGTCGAGCTGCACGGTGCGCACGGGGCACGGGTCGCCGAGGTCGGCGTCGGGCGGGTCGTTGAAGGCGATGTGGCCGTTCACGCCGATGCCCAGGCAGACCAGGTCGATCGGTGCTTCCGCGAGCAGCTCGGCGTACTCGGCCGCGGCCGCCGCGGCGCCGCGTTCGGTGTGCATCGGGTGGAACGCGGCGGGGTGCACGACGTCGACGAGGTGGGTGCGCAGCCAGGTGCCGAATCGCTGCGGTGCGGCGGCGTCGAGCCCCAGGTACTCGTCCATGTGCAGGATCGTGATGCGGTCCCACGGCACCTCGGGCTCGGTGGCGAGCGCGCGGTACACGTCGAGCTGGCTGGGGGCCGCGGCGGCGATCATCCGCGCCGAGCCGCGGGCGGCGACGGCCTCGCGCAGGGTCTGCGCCGCGGATCGGGCGGCGGCAGCGCCCATCGCGATGCGGTCGGGATGGGCGTGCAGGGCGAACGTCGTCGTGCTCATGATCCGCCAGCGTAATGCAACCGCTTGCAAAGTCAAGCCCTCGACGCGGACCGACGAGACGGCACCCACCCCTGGGCGCCGGGCGGACGCGGACGCCGACACGCGCGCCGCAACCGCAGGCGGGCTTAGTGTGTGTGACGTGACAGCCAACAGGAAGACGCCGTCGGGTTCCGTGACGATCGGCGACATCGCGCGGGTCGCCGGGGTCTCCCGGTCGACGGTGTCGCGTGCGTTCAGTCGCCCCGAACTGCTCAACCCCGAGACGGTCCGCCGGGTCAAGGCCGCGGCGGACGAGCTGGGTTACGTCGTCAACCATGCGGCGCGCGCGCTGTCGACCGGTCGCTTCGGCAACGTGGCCGTCGTCGTTCCCGACATCGCCAACCCGTTCTTCCCTCCGCTCGTGCGCCGCGTGCAGACGCTCGCCGACGCCGAGGGGTACGCGGTCTTCCTCGGCGACTCCGACGAGATCGCCGACCGCGAGGCGAACCTGACTTCCCGCCTCAGCGCGCAGGTCGAGGGCTTCGTGCTCGCCGCACCCCGCCTGGACGAGGAGCGCATCCGGGAGCTCGACGCCGCGCGCCCCGTCGTGCTGGTCAATCGTGACATCGAGGGCCTGGCCCGGGTGCTCATCGACCCGAGCGGCGGGCTCGACGAGGCGGTGGCGCACCTGCACCGACTGGGTCATGCGCGCGTGGTGTACCTGTCGGGGCCGCGGGAGTCGTGGTCGGATCAGCAGCGCCGCGCGGCCCTCGATCGCGCGGCCACGCGGGTCGGGCTCGAGGTGATCGTGCAGGAGCTGGGTCGCCCCAGCTCGGCCGGCGGGCGCGACGCGGTCGGCGGCATCCTCGCCTCCGGTGCCACGGCCGTTATCGCCTTCGACGACGTGGTCGCGCAGGGGGTCATGGCGGGGCTGGCCCTGCGGGGAGTCGACGTGCCGCGGGACATCAGCGTGATCGGCTGTGACGACACGCTGGCCTCGGGGACGCATCCGGCCCTCACCACCATCTCCGCCGCGTCCGCCGCGGCCGGGGAGGCGGCGGCGGAGCTGCTGCTCGGGGTGCTCGCGAGCGGCCAGCGATCCGATGCGCGCGTGACCATCGCCACCCACCTCGTGGTGCGCGCGACGACGGAGGCCGCGCACCCGCCGCAGGGCTGAGCGGCGGTTGACAGTGCAACCGGTCGCATGATTCACTGTCGCCCATGCCTCGGATCGCGATCATCGGTGCCGCCCATCCGCACGTCGACTACGTGCTCGACGAGCTGGCCCGCACCGACCGCGCCGGATTCGAGCTCGTCGGCGTGCAGGACGCGGATCGGGAGATCGCCGAGCGGCACGCCGCCCGGTTCGGCGTCCCCGCCGTCGACCACGCGGACGACCTCCTCGCCCGCGGCGTCGACGTCGCGGTGATCGCCGGTATCTACGGCGGCCGCGGCGCGGAGGTCGTCGCCGCGCTCCGCGCGGGCGCTCACGTGCTGGCCGACAAGCCGCTGTGCACGTCCGTCGCCGAACTCGACGCGATCGCGGCGGCGGCCGCCCAGACCGGCCGCACGGTGAACCTCATGCTGGAGAAGCGGGGGTACCCCGAGACGCGGGCCGCGCTCGCGGTCGTCCGCTCCGGCGAGCTCGGCGACATCGTGGGCATCACCTCCTCCGGTCCGCACAAGCTCAACCGCGACCAGCGCCCGGCCTGGTTCTTCGATCCCGCGGCGTACGGCGGCATCCTCGGCGATCTGTCCGTCCACGACCTCGACGCGGCCCTGCTGTTCGCGCCCGCCGACGAGGGCGTCGTCCGCGGGGTCGTGTCCGCCCCGCTCGACGGAGAAGACCTCTTCCCCCGGTATGGCGCGGCGACCCTCACGACCCCGGGGACGGTGGTCACGGCGGAGGTGAGCTGGCTGACGCCGCGGGCCTCCGACGTGCACGGCGACTACCGTCTGCGGCTGGTCGGCACCCGCGGCACGGCCGAGATCTTCTGGGCCCGCGGCCGTGTGGAGGTCACGACCGACGATCGCCCGACGCGCGAGCTGGAGCTGCCGGCCGGTCTCCGCCCCGCCCAGGAGGCGCTGGACGCGTTCGCCGCCGGCCGCACCCCCGAGGTGGGCACGCGCGACTCGCTCGCGGCGACCCGCCTCGCCCTCCTCGCCCAGAAGTCCGCCGACCAGGGCGGCGTCGCGCTCCCCTGGTCGCGCACCGCCGACGGCGTCGTTCCCGACGTCGCGTCCCGACGACAGGAGTCCTCATGACCGAACCGCTGCGCATCGCCATCGTCGGCGCGGGGGTGATCGGCGCGGTCCATGCCCGCCTCGTCGCCGCGCTCGACGGCGCCGGAGAGCTCGCCGCCGTCGTCGACGTAAACGAGAGCAGAGGGCGTGCGCTCGCCGCGCAGTACGGGGTGCCCTTCCACGCCTCCGCCGCCGCGGCGTACGCGACCGAGCGGATCGACGTGGCGGCCGTCTGCTTGCCCAGTGCGTTCCACGCGGACGCGGTCGTCGAGGCCCTCGACGCGGGCGTCGACGTGATCGTCGAGAAGCCGATCGACGTTACCCTCGCGGCCGCCGATCGGGTTCAGGCGGCCGAGCGCGCCTCGGGCCGCACGGTCTCGGTCATCAGCCAGCGCCGCTTCCAGCCGGTCGCCTCGTTCCTGCGTCGATCGATCGACGAGGGCGCGCTGGGCCGCGTGACCTCCGGGGTCGTGGAGTCGGCGTTCTTCCGCCCCCAGGAGTACTACGAGTCGGGCGACTGGCGCGGAACCGCGGCCATCGACGGCGGCGGGGCGCTGATGAACCAGGGCATCCACGCGCTCGATCTGCTGCTGTGGATGCTCGGCACGCCTGTCTCGGTGAGCGCCAGGACGGGACGGCTCGCGCACGACGGCATCGAGGTGGAGGACGTCGCCGGCGCGGTGATCGCGTTCGAGAGCGGCGCGATCGGGCTGCTGCTCGCGAGCACCGCCGCGTTCCCCGGACTCCCGGTCCGCCTCGCGGTGCACGGATCAGCCGGCACCGCCGTGATGGAGAACGACGGGCTGTCGTTCTTCGCCTCCGCCACCGCGCCTGCGCCGGCCGCGGACACCCTCGTCGAGCATGACGTCCCCGAGGGGTGGAGCGACGTCGACATGGCACACCGCCGGCAGTACCTCGACGTGATCGATGCGATCCGGACCGGGCGACGACCGGCCATCACCACCGACGACGGCCGCCGTGCACTGCAGGTCGTGCTCGCGGTCTACGAGTCCGCCCGCACCGGTCGTCCCGTCGACCTCGCCGAGTGAAAGAGGATGAGACACATGAGAACGAGAGACGTCGCCATCGTCGGCATCGAGAACAGCCACGCCGAGGAGATCATCCGCTACCTCAACGTCGAGCAGCCGGCCGCCGTGCCGGTGCGGGTGGTCGCGCTCGTCGCCGGCGAGGAGGAGCGCACCAGGGAGCTCGCGGCGCTCGGCGGGATCACCCGCATCGTCGCGGACCCGGCCGAACTGCACGGCGCGATCGACGCCCTCATCGTCACCTCCCGGGACGGCGCGCGGCACCGTGCGCTCGCCGTGCCGTTCCTGGAGGCGGGTACCCCGGTGTGGGTCGACAAGCCGCTCGCGGCGAGCGTCGCGGACGCGGAGGAGATCATCGCCGCGGCCGTCCGCGGGCGCACCCCGCTCACGTCGTCCTCGGCGCTGCGCTGGGTGGCGGACACGGACGCGCTCGCCGACGGCCTCGACGGGATCGGCGAGCTCCAGACGCTCACCGTCACAGGACCGGCGGATGCCGCGAGCCCGTACAGCGGCATCTTCTTCTACGGCATCCACATCGCCGACGTCGCACAGCGACTGGTGCCCGGTGAGCCGGAGGACGTGGACGTCCGGCTGCTCCCCGGGGGAGTGGTCGCCCGGTACCGCGTGGACGGGGTGCTGGTGACGCTGGAGTTCATCCGCCCCGACGGGGACGGCCAGGTGCCGTTCCGGGCGACCGCGGTCGGGGGACACGGGGTCCTCAGCCGCGACATCGTGCTGGGCGCGGACTACGTGCAGCCGGGGGTCGACGCGTTCGCCCGGATGCTGGAGACCGGGGAGAGGCCGATCCCGGATGCGCAGCTGCTGGCACCCGTCCAGGTGCTCGCGCAGGTCGCGACCGCGGTGACGGCCCCCGTCGCCTGAGCCTGCAACGCGGTGCAGTGCGCCGCACGGTCGGGTTCTGTTCTCGGGGGCAGGATGCGCGTCAGCGGCCCGCCGGACACCCGGAAACACAAGAGAAACACAACTGTTACACCCTCTTCCCCGAAGAAGCCCTTGTAATGCAACCGATTGCACGTTAGCGTGAGATCCGGTTGATCCACCCGTTCATCGGACACCTGTCGGTGACCGTCGAAGAAGACCATGGAGGAACGAGAATGGCACGACGCACCCTGATCGCGGCAACCGCTTCACTGGCCGCGGTGCTGGCCGTCACCGGCTGCAGCTCCGGCAGCGGCAACGCCGGAGACGGCGACGCCGAGAGCGGAGACCTCCGCGTCTGGCTCATGCAGGACTCGGTGTCCGACGACGCCGTCGCGTGGCTCGAAGAGGAGTTCGCGGCGCAGAACCCCGGGTCCACTCTCACCGTCGAGATGCAGCCCTGGGACGACATCGTCTCGCGGCTGCAGACCTCGTTGGCCAGCGCCTCCGAGACCCCGGACATCGTCGAGATCGGCAACACCAAGACCGCGACGTTCGCCAATGTGGGCGCGCTCGCCGACATCTCCGACCTGTACGACGAGGTCGGCGGCGACGACCTCATCCCGAGTTTCGTCGACCAGGCGACTCTCGACGGCAAGACCTACGCCTACCCCCTCTACGCCGGAACGAGCGTGGTGTTCTACCGCACGGACCTGCTGGAGAAGGCGGGCGTCGAGGCACCGGAGACGCTCGATGACCTCGTGGCGGCCGCCGCGGCCGTGCAAAAGGCCAACCCCGACGGCGTCGACGGCTTCAAGGGCATGTACTTCCCCGTCGTCGACGTGCACGGCCTCGAAGGCTGGTTGTTCTCGCATGACGCGAACTACGCCGAGGAGAAGGACGGCGCGTGGGTGAGCGGACTCGACACCCCGGAGGCCAAGGCCGCGCTGACGCAGATGCAGACCCTCTGGCAGGACTCGTCCCTCGGCGCGCTCGACGCCAAGGAGACCGCCGGCAACCCCTGGGTGCCGTACAACAACGGCGAGGTCGCCATGTTCTCCTACCGGGTCTTCGCGCAGGACAGCATCGCCCCCGAGCTCGCCGACGTCACAGGCGTCATGGCCCTGCCGCCGGCGGAGGCAGGAGGGGAGAGCCACCAGTTCCTCGGCGGCTCGAACGTCGGCATCGCCGCGAAGTCGTCGCAGCAGGAGCTCGCGAAGAAGGCCATGAAGCTCATCCTCAGCGAGGACTTCATGACCCAGCTCGCCGAGGACTCCGGCTGGGTGCCGGGGAACACGACATTCGCGTCGGCCATCCCCGACGGGATCGTGCCCGCCGAGCTGCAGCAGCAGATCGCCGACACCAGCCGCCTCACCCCCGCCGCGCCGAACTGGGCGATCGTCGAGGGCAACAACATCCCGGTCGACCTCTACTCCGCGATCGCCAAGGGCGAGGACATCGACGAGGTGGTCGCGCGCATCGGCGCGAAGATCGAAGACACCCTCAACGCCGACTGATGATGGCCACTCCCGTGATCGACGTCGAGGCCGCCCCCGCGGCGCCTCCGTCGGCGGCCGCTCCTCGCACGCGCTCGCGCCGCGGGCGGGGAGCGCTGCTGCCGTATCTCCTGATCGCGCCGCTGCTGACCGCGGTGGTGATCGCCCTCGGCTGGCCGCTGCTGCAGCAGTTCCTCATGTCGCTGCAGAAGTTCGGTCTTGCCCAGCAGTTCGGCGCGGAGCCGGAGTGGGTCGGACTGGCCAACTACGGCCGGATCCTCACCGATCCCGCCATGTGGGTCGTGTTCTTCCGCTCCGTGCTGTTCTGCGCGGTGTGCGCGTCCTTGTCGATGGTCGTCGGCATGCTTCTCGCGCTCCTGCTGACGAAGGTGAGCAGCTGGGCCCGCATCTCACTCCAGGTCACCCTGCTGCTCGTGTGGGCCACCCCGGCGCTCGTGACGATGGTGATCTGGCAGTGGCTGTTCGACGCCCGCTACGGTCTCGTGAACTGGATCCTCGCCCGCATCGGCTTCCCCGACATGGCCGGCTTCCCGTGGACCTCCACGCCGATGGGCGTGTTCACGATCGCCGCGATCACCGTCATCTGGGGCAGCCTGCCGCTGATCGTGTTCATGATCCACTCGGCGCTCACGCAGGTGCCGAACGAGGTGCTCGAGGCGGCTCAGCTCGACGGCGCCGGTCCGTGGACGCGGTTCCGTCATGTGACCCTGCCGCTCATCACCCCCGCGGTCATGATCGTCGGCCTCCTCCAGATCGTGTGGGACCTGCGCGTGTTCACGCAGATCTACGTGCTGCAGCAGGCCGGCGTCTCGATCGAGGAGACCAACCTCCTCGGCACCTACATCTATCGGATCGGCATCGGGCAGGGCGAGTACGGCGATGCGTCCGCGCTCGCCACCATCGTGCTGATCCTCACCCTGCTGCTCACCTGGAAGTACATCGCCAAGATGTTCGCCCAGCAGAAGGAGGCCGCGGAATGAGCGCCGACACCATGCCCCGCACGACCGATCTCCCGGCCGTCGTGCCCCCGCGCTCCCGGCGCAGCCTCGGCACCCGCAACGACGCCCGGCGTCGCGGCTGGAACGGGGTGGCCGTCGCGGCCGCGTTCCTCCTCGTGTTCCCGATCTACTGGATGGTGAACACGGCGCTCTCCGACAACGACGACCTCTTCTCGCGCACGCCGCGGTTCTTCCCGTTCCCGCTGACCTTCGACAGCTTCGCCGGCATCCTCGCCGACAGCGGCTTCTGGTCGGCGCTCGGCATGAGCGCGGGCGTGACCGTGGTCGTCGTGGTCGTCGCGGTGCTCTTCGGGTTCTTCGCGGCCGTCGCCGTCAGCCGGTTCCGCTTCAAGGGCGGCGGCCTCATCATCCTCCTGGTCCTCATCGTGCAGATGATCCCGACCGAGGCCCTGTTCATCTCCCAGTTCCGCATGCTGGACGGCTGGAACCTGCTGAACACCGTCGGCGGACTCTCGCTGCTCTACATCGGCACGGTCGTGCCGTTCACGGTGTGGCTGCTGCGCGGCTTCATCCACGGCATCCCCGCGGAGCTCGAGGAGGCCGCGATGGTCGACGGCTGCAGCCGGTTCGGGGCGTTCGTGCGCGTCACCCTCCCTCTGCTCGGCCCGGGTATCGTGACGGCCTCGGTGTTCTCGTTCCTCCAGGCGTGGAACGAGTACACGCTCGCCCTCGTGGTCATGACCAAGCCCGGCAACGCCACGCTGCCCCTCTGGCTGCAGACTTTCAGCAGCGAGTTGTCGGCCACCGACTGGGCGGGGATCATGGCGGGCGCCACGCTCATCTCGATCCCCGTCGTGATCTTGTTCCTCTTCGTCCAGGGCCGGCTCGGCGCCGGCATGATGGCGGGAGCGGTGAAGGGCTGATCCGCGGGAGAGCCGCCGGCCTCGCGGGGTCGGCGGCTCCGGCGTGTCCGGGGCCGGAACGCTACGGGCGGACGGGCGAGAGCCGGACGTCCGCGGCTGCGAGGTCTGGTGCGAGCAGCTCGAGGAGGGCGTGCGGCGGGTCGGCGGCCGCGGCCCGGCGGGCCAGCTCGTCCGCGGCGACGTCGTCGAGCGGACGGCCCGCGCGCACCTCCGCGACGACGAAGCGGATCCACGCATCGATGAGCCGGATGGCGGCCGCGCCGGAGACGCCCCGCGCCAGGGCCAGCCGGAGGGGGTCCACCGCGCGGGCGCGCAGCTTAACGCTGCCGTCGGCGGCGATCTGGCGGAGCCGGTGCGCGATCGCCGGGTTGGCGAAGCGGGCGGTCAGCGCGGCACGGTAACCGGGGAGGTCGAGATCGGCGTCGGGGAGGAGGGCCTCGGCGAGGTCCCACAGCGCCCGCACCCCGGCCGCGCCGGAGGGATCGGCGATCGCCTCCGCCACCGTCTCCCGGCCGCGGATCAGCCCGTCGTATGCGAGCAGGGAGTGGGCGCCGTTCAGCATCCACAGCTTGCGTCTCTCGAACGGCGCGATGTCCGCGACGAACAGGGCTCCCGCGTCCTCCCAGCGCGGACGCGCGCCGCGGAAGGTGTCGGTGAGGATCCAGCTGTGGAACGGCTCGGTGATCACCAGGGCGTCGTCGTCGACCCCGGTCCGCGCCTGGAACGCCGCGAGGTCGGCGGGGGTCACACGGGGCGTGATGCGGTCCACCGCGGTGCTCACGATGTCGATCCGCTGCCCGATCCACGCGGCGAGCTGAGGGGAGACAGCGGTCGCGGCGTCGATGAGCGCCCGCTCCAGCGCCGCGCCGTTCGCGTCGAGGTTGTCGCAGGGGACGAGGGCGAGCGGGGCGTCGGGCACCGCACCACGGCGGGCGTCCAGTCCCCAGAGCAGCCGTCCGGGCATCGTCTTCAGCGCACCGGGGGTCACAGGCGCGGCGTCCGGTCCGAGCGCAGCCGCCAGCAGAGCGAGGTCGGCCCGGACATCGGGGTCGTCACGGTCGAGGCGGCCGTCGGCGGCGAGCCGATAGCCCTTCTCTGTCACCGTGAGCGTCACGATCGACACCTGGGGGCGACGCAGGAGGTCGCGCAGCGCATCGGTGTCGGCACCTTCGTACGCCGCGACGATGCTCTCGACGGTCTCGATCCCGTCGCTGTCGGCGCCGCGGGTGAGGAGCGTGTAGACGTCGTCCTGCCGGGCGAGCAGGGCCGCCTGGTCGGGGGAGTGGCCGGTGAAGGCGGCGATGCCCCACTCCCTCCCGGGGTCGGCGTGCGCGGTGAACCAGGCCTGGTGCGCCCGATGGAAGGCCCCGAGGCCGAGGTGGACGATGCGGACGGGGGCGCGGGGCGCACGACGGGTCGGGCGGGGCACGGGTCACCTCTTCTCGAGGGAGCGGCCCTCGTCGACTCCACCCTAGGATGGGGTCGGCAGACATGCAAGCGGTTGCATGGAATGGGCGGAGAGGGTGGATCGGGCCCGACTTGACGAACGCCGGCGCACCTCCGGCTGCAGCAGCATCCGCACCGGTGCCGGGCGGCCGCCGCCGTCCAGTCTCGCCAGCAGGGTCGAGGCAGCGAGGCGACCGATCTCCCGCTTCGGCGGGGAGACCGCGGTCAGGGGCACCGGCGCGTGCGCGGCCTCTTCGTCGTCGTGGGAGACGAGCGCGACGTCCTCGGGCACCGACAGCCCGACACCGTGGAGATGCGGGAGCAGCGCGATCGCCTCCCGGTCGCCCAGGCACACGACGGCGTCCAGGGCGAGCTCCCGCACGCGCCGTGCGTAAGCCGCGAGGGCCGGGGTGTCCCACGACGAGCGCCGCTCCGTCCCGTCGGCGACGTCGGTGAGGCCGAGGTCGTCGATCCCGCGCTGGAAGCCGCGCCAGGCGGCCGCCGACGTGGCGGTGTCGCGTCGGCCGAGGAACCCGATCCGCCGCCGTCCCGCGGCCGCGAGGTGTCGGACTGCCGCATAGCCGCCGGCCACGACGTCGGTGCAGACGGCCGAGAGGGTGTCGTCCGGCGGAGCGCCGGTCGGCAGTCGCTCCATCAGCACGACGGGCACGGGGAGGGCGCGCAGCAGGTCGAGGCGGGCGGACGGGTCGGCTCGATGCAGGGTGGGGGTGAGGAGAAGGCCGTCGCAGCCGTCGGCGATGGCCTCTCGGATGCGGCGGATCTCGACCGCGTCGTCGTACGCGCTGGAGGTGACGCGCAGGGTGGCCCCGGCGGCCGCCGCGACCTCGGCGACGCCCGCCACCACGGCGGGGAAGTAGTAGTCGAGCGACGGCACGATCACTCCGATCCGCCGTCGCGCCCGCGCGGCCACGTAGGTGCCCGCGCCCTGGCGTCGCACGACCAGCCCCTCGGCGGCGAGCAGGGCCAGCGCACGGCGCACGGTGTTGACGCCGACCGCGTGCGCGCCGGCCAGCGCGGTCTCCGGGGGCAGGCGGTCGCCGGGCGTCCACTCGCCTGCCGTGATGCGCGCGCGAAGCTGTGCGGCGAGACTCCGGAACAGCGGCTGGGTGTTCGGAAAAGCGCTCACACGACCCTCCCGTCCGTGGGTGTCCGCTTTGTGCAACCGTATTCATTCCAAGGGTGCGGGACAAGGGTCCCCCGGCCGCTGCGGATCTCCGACGGGCCGGCAGGAGTGCGCAGTCCTTCCCCTATTCCTTCCCTCCCGCGTGTCCCGCGTTGACCCGTCTCCCGCGCGGCGTCACGGTGGCAGTCACGACGACTCCGCGCCGCGCGGAGCGGAAGGAGACACGATGAGACGCACACGCTGGCTGTCGGCGCTGGTCGCCGCCACCCTTCTCGCCGGCGGGGCGGTCGCCTCGAGCGGCGCCGCCTCCGCCCAGACGGTCACGACCGCCCTCGCCATCACCTCGCCGACCAACGGTGCCGTCGTCAGCGGCTCGACCCTCACCGTCGAGGGTAGCTTCGCCAATGCCGCGGAGCTCGTGCTCGTCGTCGGGGCGCAGGAACTGGTGCCCATCCCGACCAGCGGCACCTCCGGCACCTGGAGCGCCGATCTCGACATCGCGGACGTCGACGGACGGCTCGATCTCGCCGTCCGCGGCCGTGACCTCACGACGCTGTACACGACGTGGTCGGACTTCCTCGCCGTGGAGGTCGACAACCCCGCCGCCTCGCGTCCCGTCGTCACCATCGCCTCTCCTGCCGAAGGGGCGTACGCGGGCTCGAGCCTGGACGTCGAGGTCGCGGTGCAGTCGGATCGTGCACTGACGACGGTCGAGGTGCGGGTCGACGGCGGTGCCTGGCAGGCCGCCACCGCGCAGTCCGGCGGGCTGTACGCGACGTCATTCCCCGTCGGGCCCGCGCGGTTCGCGAGCATCGAGGCGCGGGCCGTCGACGTGTCCGGGCACACGGGGGAGTCGACGACCACCTACGTGGCCCTCGGCGGGGCGACCCCGGAGGCCCCGGTCGTCTACGACCAGGACCGCGCGATGTGGATCTGGGAGCGCGCCTCGTACGAAGCCGTCTTCGACACCGACGCCCGGGACCGTCTCGGCGTCGTCATGGACGACACGACGACCTTCGGCTCCGACCCCATCCGCACGATCTACCTCGGCGTCGACAAGTACGGCAGCACCGACATGCTGCGGGAGTCGCGGTCCGAGGTGGCGGCGTTCGTCCAGTGGGCGCGCGGCCGCGGCTACCACGTGCAGGCCACCGTCGCCGGTGGCACGCGTCCGCCCTATCTCGGCGCGCTGGAGCAGTTCGAGCACTTCGCCGTCGACGAGTTCGAGAAGGTCCTCGACTACAACCTCGCCGTGCCGGAGTCGGCCCGCTTCGACGGCATCAACGTCGATATCGAGCCGTACATCCTGTCCGCGTGGAAGGAGCCCGGCAACGGCGGCCTGCCCGTCCGCTGGCTCGAGGTGCTCGACACGCTCATCGAACGTCGGGACGCCTCGGGGCTCCCGGTGCTCGTGGGGCCGGCCATCCCGCGGTGGCTCGACTCGTCGGCCTGCTGCACGTCCATCACCTGGAACGGGCAGACGAAGGCCCTGAGCGATCACATCCAGGACATGACCGACTACATCGCGATCATGGACTATCGGGACACCGCGGACGGCAGTGCCGGGATCATCGCGCAGGCGCAGCACGAGATCGACTACGCGAACCAGATCGGCAAGCCGAACTCGGTCGTCGTCGGCATCGAGACGAAGGACCTCTCGGGCACCGGTGACCCGGAGACGGTGACGTTCTGGGAGGAGGGGCGCACCTACCTCGAGGGCGAGCTCGACAAGACCTACGCCGCGTTCCAGGATGACGCCTCCTTCGGTGGCATCGCCATGCACCACTACGACGATCTGCTGATGCTGCCATCGGCCTGGGACGACACCCCGCCGGTCTACTACCCGGTGCCCGGCGCCGGCCCGGGAGGCCCCGCCCTGCCCTGACCCGTGGTCACACCTTCGGAGATCCCGGCCGGCACGCCGTCGACAGTCCCTGTCGCCCGGCGTGCCGGCCCACGTCTCCGAAGTCGTGCCCGGCGTCAGCGACCGAGCTTCTCGGCGCAGGCGACGCAGTACTCCGCGAACGGCCGCACCTCCAGGCGCTCCGGGGGGATGGGTCGCCCGCAGTGCGCGCAGATGCCGTAGGTCCCGGCATCCATCCGCATCAGCGCCTCGTCCACCTGGCGGAGCTCCGCCTGCGCCGCCTCGGCGAGCCCCGACAGTCGGGACCACTCCGATGAGAGCGTCACCCCCTCCGGGTCGTGCTCGTCATCGTCGTTCGAGCCCTCGCGGTCGTGCATGAGCTCCGCGAGTGTGGTCGCCGTCGCCGTGACGCGGGCTTCGGCCTCGGCGCGTCGCTCTTCCAACAGCGCTCGCAGATCCATCCGCCCACTCTAGGCCCGCCCTGTGACACGCGCGTCGTCGCCGGACCAGGCATCCGCGCGAGATCAGGCGACACCGGCAGCAGGTGCCTGAACTCCCGCGCCTGCCTGTCCCCTCGGGACAGCCTGCCCGCGCGACCGCGATTCAGCCGCGACGGGTGCGCGGGGGCTCCACGGTGGGGACCGAGTCGGTGTGCACGCTGGGGTGGTCCCGCTCCAGCGCCGCGCCCTCCATGTCGACGTTCGGGATGATGCGGTCGAGCCACTTCGGCAGCCACCAGGCCGAGCGTCCGAGCAGGTGCATGAGTGCGGGCATCAGCAGCATCCGCACCACGAACGCGTCGAGCAGCACGCCGAACGCGAGACCGAACCCGATGGACCGGATGATGGTCGACTCCGAGAACACGAACCCGCCGAATACCGACACCATGATGAGCGCGGCCGCGATGACGACCGAGCGCCCGGCCCGGAAGCCCTGGGCCACGGCATCGCGCGCGGACGCGCCGTGCACATAGGCCTCCCGCATCCCCGAGGCGAGGAAGAGCTGGTAGTCCATCGCGAGTCCGAACAGGATGCCGACGAGGATCACCGGCAGGAAGCTCAGGATCGGACCGGTGCTGTGCAACCGGATGAGGTCGGCGCCCCACCCCCACTGGAACACCGCGACGATGAGCCCGTACGTCGCGAACAGCGACAGCACGAACCCTCCTGTGGCGATGAGCGGCACGAGCAGCGAGCGGAAAACGACGATCATGATGAGCAGCGACAGGCCCACGACGACCACGAGGTACAGCGGGAGCACGCTCGCCAGAGCCTCGGAGATGTCGATGTTGGTGGCGGCCTGACCCGCGACGCCGAGGGTGATGCCGCCGTCGATCTCGGGGAGACTCCGCAGATCCTGCACCAGCTTCTCGGTGGAGGCGCTGTTCGGGCCTTCCGCGGGCAGCACCTGGAAGGCCAGGAGCGTGTTGTCGTCCGACGTCGCGACGGGGGCCACCGCGACCACGTCGTCCTGCTCGGCGATCTTCTCCGCCACGGTCACCTGCGTGGCCAGCAGGTCGTCGTCGCTCACGGCGTCGTCGAGGGTCGCGGTCACCAGGAGCGGCCCGTTCGCGCCCTCGCCGAACTGCTCGTCGACGGTCTGGAACGCGCGGTAGCTGGTGGAGTCGGCGGGTTCGCTCGACCCGTCGGGGAGGCCGAGGCGCATCGACATCGCGGGGATCGCGATCACGAGCAGCGCGACGACGCTGACGAGCGCGGTGACGACGGCGCGCAGCGTCGACATCCGGCGCACGGGCTTCCCGGCCGCGTGCTCCTGGCCGATGGTCGCCCGCGCCTTGCGGCCGAGCAGGCGGGTCCCGACGAGGCCGAGGATCGCCGGGGCGAGCGTCACGGCCACGAGCACGGCGACCGCGACGCAGACCGCGCCCACCGTGCCCATGAGACCGAGGAACGGCACTCCCGTGACGTTGAGGGCGAGGAGTGCGACGATGACCGTGGTCCCCGCGAACACCACCGCGGTCCCGGAGGTACCCGTGGCCAGACCGATGGACTCGCGCACGGGCGACCCGGCCAGCAGCTGCTTGCGGTGCCGGTTCACGATGAAGAGGGAGTAGTCGATGCCGACCGCGAGCCCCAGCATCACGCCGAGGACGGGAGTGACCGAGGCCATGTCGACGACGCCGGAGAACGCGAGCGACGCCGTGACGCCCACGCCGACGCCGACCACGGCCGTGACGATGGGCAGGGCCGCACCGATCAGCGAACCGAGCATCACGATGAGCACGACCGCGGCGAACGCGAGACCGATGGCCTCGCCGACGCCGAAGATCTCGGGCACGCCCTGAGCGATGTCGGTGCCGAAGTCGACCGTGACGCCGTCGATCTCCTCGTCCTGGAAGTGGGCGATGGTGCTCTGCTTGGTCTCTTCGGCGAGCTCCAGGCGCGGATCGACGAAGGAGACGTTGACGATCGCCGTGGAGCCGTCCTCCGAGACGACGCCGATGCCGTCCGCGAGGTCGAGAAGGGTCGTGCCGAGGTCCAGCTGCTCCGCGCTGTCGGCGAGCTCCGCGCGGTTCTCGTCGATGGTGTCCTGCTGCGCGTCGAGCTGCGCGAGCTGGGCGTTCAGCTGCGCGAGCTGTGCGTCGAGCGCGGCGGTCTGCTGGGCTGGTGCACCGGCGGCCTCGGCCTGCGCGCGCGCCCCTTCGAGCTGGGTGATCCCGGCCTCGAGCTGGGCCCGGCCATCGTCGAGCTGGGCCTGGCCGGCGTCGAGCTGGGTGCGCCCGTCATCGAGCTGGGCCTGGCCGTCCGTCAGCTCCTTCGCCTGCTCGTCCTGCTGCCGCTGGGCGTCGAACGGGTCGACGACGGAGGCGACGCCGTCGAGGTCCTCCGCGCTCGCGGCGAGGTCGGAGATCGCCTGCTTCTGCTCGTCGGTGAAGGGCTCGCCGTCGTCCGTCCGATAGACCACGGTCCCGGTGCCGCCGGCGGTGTCGGGCAGCTTATCGGCGAGCTGATCGGTGACCTCGCCGGAGGCGGTGCCGGGGATGTCGAAGCTGTTGCTCAGCGTGCCGCCGAAGGTGAGGAAGGCGCCGACGCCGAGCCCGAGGATGAGCACCCAGGAGACGATCACCGTCCACGCCCTGCGCGCAGCGAAAGAACCCAGACGGAACAGCAGTGAAGCCACGTGATCTCCTTCAGACGAAAAGAGCATACGGCACGTCTCGTCTAGGGATCTGTGGCTATCCTGAACGCATGGTGAACGAGCATCGCAGTGGCCCTGTGCGCAGCACGGCGGCCCGCGAGGCGATCCTCGATGCGACGGCCCGGCTCTTCCACAATCAGGGGTACGACCGACTGACGATCGAGGGCATCGCCAAGGAGGCCAAGGTCGGCAAGCAGACCATCTACCGCTGGTGGCCGTCGCGCGGCGCGCTCATCGGGGAGTGCCTGGCCGAGGGACGCCTCATCCCCGTGGACTTCGTCGTGCCCGACACCGGAGACCTCTCCGCCGACGTGGAGACCTGGCTGCGGAGCGTCCTGTCCATCCTCGAGAAGCCCCAGGGCGGTGTGCTGCTGCGGTCTCTCGTGGCCGCGGCCACGGAGGATGCCTCGGTCGGCGCGCACCTCGGCGAGAGCCTGGGGGTGGAGAAGTACCTGTCGGAGCGTCTCCGCGGCGGCATCCGCGACGGTCAGCTGCCGGAGGACGCCCCGGTCGAGCAGCTCGGTCGCGCCATCCTCGGGGCCATCATCGTGGAGTCCCTCGGCCGCGAGGCCCACGATCCGGGTTCCGTCGTCGCCCTGACCCGCTACCTCTTCGCTCGCTGAGGTCGCGGATTCGCACGAGGTCGCACGGATTCAGGGAATCCCTGCGACCCGGGTGCGAATCTGCGACGCGGGCCCGGATCAGCCGAGGAGCAGGGTGAGCACGGTCGCGCCGCCGCCACCGAGGATCAGCGCCACGATGACGGTCCACGCGATGATGCGGATGCGCCGGTTGCGCTTCTCGCCGAGGTCGCCGTAGTCCTCGCTGAGGCCGTCGCCGCTCATCAGGCCACCGGCTCCGTGACGGTCGGACCGAAGTACGACGGCAGCGTGGCCTGCGAGCGCTCGCGGAGCTCGGCGGCCGAGACGGTGAAGACGTCCTGCACCTCGAGCTGCGGCTCGCTGTCCGTGACGCCGATGCGGGCGACCGGGTAGCCGCGGCCCTCGCAGAGCCCGCGGAACTTCACGTCGTCCTCGCGAGGAACGGTCACGATCACGCGGCCGGTCGACTCGGAGAACAGGGCGGTCGCGGCGTCCACGCCGTCGCGCTCGATGATCTCGTTGAGCCAGACGCGCGCGCCGACGCCGAAGCGCATGACGCCCTCGGCCAGGGCCTGCGCGAGACCACCCTCGGAGAGGTCGTGTGCCGAGGAGATGAGCCACTCGTCACGGGCCGCGGCGAGCAGTCCGGCGAGGCGCTTCTCGCCCGCGAGGTCGACCTTCGGCGGGCGGCCGCCGAGATGCTGGTGCACGACCTCGGCCCACGCGGAGCCGGAGAGCTCGGTCGACGTGGTGCCGAGCAGGTAGATGTTCTGCCCCTCGTCCTGCCAGCCGGACGGGATGCGGCGGGAGACGTCGTCGATGATGCCCAGCACGCCGACGAGCGGGGTCGGGTGGATCGGCACGTCGCCGGTCTGGTTGTAGAACGAGACGTTGCCGCCGGTGACGGGGGTGCCCAGCTCGTAGCAGCCGTCTGCGAGGCCGTCGACGGTCTGCCCGAACTGCCACATGACCTCGGGGTTCTCGGGAGAGCCGAAGTTGAGGCAGTCGGTGATGGCCGTTGGCACGGCACCGGTGACGGCGACGTTGCGATACGCCTCGGCGAGCGCGAGCTGCGCGCCGGCGTACGGATCGAGCTGGCAGTAGCGGCCGTTGGCGTCGGTGGCGACGGAGAAGCCCAGGCCGGACTCCTCGTCCACGCGGATCATGCCGGCGTCGTCGGGGAAGCTCAGGGCCGTGTTACCGAGGACGTAGTAGTCGTACTGGTTCGTGATCCAGCTCGTGTCCGCGAGGTTCGGGGAGGCGACGAGGGCGAGGAACTGCTCGCGCAGCGTCTCCGCGTCGTTCGCGCGCGGCAGGTTCTCGGCGGCGTCGGCCTGCAGCGCGTCGATCCACGTCGGGTAGGCGACCGGGCGGTCGTAGACGGGACCGTCGACCGCGACGGTCGAGGGGTCGACATCGACGATGCGCTCGCCCTGCCAGTCGATGATGAGGCGTCCGTCGCCGGTGACCTCGCCGAGCACGGAGGTCTCGACCTCCCACTTGTTCACGACGGCCAGGAAGGCGTCGAGCTTCTCGGGGGCGACGATGGCCATCATGCGCTCCTGCGACTCCGACATGAGGATCTCCTCGGCCGTGAGCGTGGGGTCGCGCAGCAGCACGTTGTCGAGCGAGACGTGCATGCCGCTGTTGCCGTTGGCCGCGAGCTCGCTGGTCGCGCAGGAGATGCCGGCGGCGCCGAGATCCTGGATCGCCTCGACGAGCTCGCCGCGGTACAGCTCGAGGCAGCACTCGATGAGCACCTTCTCGGCGAACGGGTCGCCCACCTGCACCGCGGGGCGCTTGGTCGGGCCGCCGTCGGCGAACGTGTCGGAGGCCAGGATGCTCGCACCGCCGATGCCGTCGCCACCCGTGCGGGCGCCGAACAGGACGACCTTGTTGCCGACGCCGGTGGCGTTCGCGAGCTTGAGGTCTTCGTGCCGCAGCACGCCCACCGCGAGCGCGTTGACCAGCGGGTTCGCCTGGTAGACGGAATCGAAGACCGTCTCGCCGCCGATGTTCGGCAGGCCGAGGCAGTTGCCGTAGAAGCTGATGCCGCTGGTCACGCCGTGCACGACGCGGGCGGTGTCCGGGTGGTCGATCGCACCGAAGCGCAGGGCGTCCATGACCGCGACCGGGCGGGCGCCCATCGAGATGATGTCGCGGACGATGCCGCCGACACCGGTCGCCGCGCCCTGGAAGGGCTCGATGAACGACGGGTGATTGTGCGACTCGGCCTTGAAGGTGACGGCCCAGCCCTCGCCGACGTCGACGACGCCCGCGTTCTGGCCCATGCCCACCATGAGGCGTTCCTTCATCTCGTCGGAGACCTTCTGGCCGAAGCGGCGCAGGTAGTTCTTGCTCGACTTGTAGGAGCAGTGCTCCGACCACATCACCGAGTACATCGCCAGCTCGCCCGAGGTGGGGCGGCGGCCGAGGATCTCCTTGATGCGCGCGTACTCGTCGTCCTTGAGCCCGAGGGCGCCGTACGGCTGCTCCTTCTCGGGCGTCGCGATCGCGTTCTCGACGGAGTCGGGGACGTGCTGGGGGGAAGGTGCAGGGGCGGTGGTCACGCGCACTCCAAAGGAAGGGGCCGGCGGGGCGTCTTCAGTCTACCGGCGCGGTCGGGGCCGTTCTCTCGTGCGTGCCGTCGGACGGCGTCAGGACGGGAAGGCGGCGGCGTCATGGCAGCTCGGCGATGGTCAGGCCCTGCGCGCGTGCGGCGGCGGCCAGCTCGCGGTCGAACGTGAGGAGCGCCGTGACCACGTCGCCGAGTTCGAGCGCGGCGGCGAGGTGGAGAGCGTCCAGAGTGCGGAGCCCTGAGCCTGCCCGGATGGCCGCGGCCAGCGTCTCGTCGTCGAGGGAGACGAGCGCGACGCGGTCGAGGAGGTCGACGACGGCTTCGCGGTCGAGGGAACGGCGGTCGGCGATCGCGTGCAGCTCCACGGCGAGGAGGCGCGAGGAGACGAACTCGCTGCCGTTCGCGAAGGCGCGGACGACCGCTTCCGACCCCTCTTCCTCGATGAGTGCCGTCGCGGCCGCCGAGGTGTCGAGGTAGATCACGACCGGTCGGCCCGAAGCTCGCCGAGGATCTCCGCCACGGACAGCGAATCCGGCACGGGGGCGTGGCGGAGCGGACCGCTCGCGCGGGGCAGCGTCACCCGCCCGTTGGCGATCATGCGCGTCCAGGCCGTCTCGGCGGGCGGCGACAACTCGGCGATGGGGCGCCCGCGGTCTGTCACCGTCAGGTGCTCGCCGGCGGTGACGCGCGCCAGCACCCGCGCGGTCTGCTGATTCAGTTCGGTCTTCGACACGGTGCCCATCTCCTTAGGGTAGATCCAAAGTAGTAGAACTACTAGTTCTCGGGTTCGTGGGTCCAGTGAACCATCGCTCGGCGACATTGCCAGGCCGCACGGACGGATCTCCCCGAAGGCTCTGGATAACTCCCCTGCAGGGCAGCGTCAGGAGGAGGAGTGCGCTGCTGCGAACCGCTGCGCCAGTACCCCCGCCGCCTCGCGCAGCGCCTCGGGCCCGACCACCGTGAACGGCGCGTCGAACCGGGCCACCGCGGCGAGCACACCCGTCCACGACCAGGAGCCGACCGTGACTCGGCACGAGTCGCCTGACAGCGGCACCACGGCGCCGTCTCCGACCCACGGCGCCACATCCCGCGCCGGCACGGCGATATCCACCACGCCCGTGCACGGCCAGCGGTCCTCGGCCGTCGAGCCCTTGGCGCGGGCGGCGAGGAAGGTCTGGGCGTCCGCGGCGGGCAGGGGTCGCGGCGTGAAGGTGGGTCCGGTCGGCGTCCGGGGCCGCAGTCGATCGAGGCGATACGTGCGCCAATCGGCTGCGTCCAGGTCCCAGGCCAGCAGGTACCAGCGGCCCTCGCGCGCCACGACGGCATGAGGCTCGGTGCGCCGTGGAGGGCGGTCCCGCGCGGATCCGTAGTCGAAGCGGAGCACCTTCCGGTCGCGTACCGCCGCGCTCGCCGCCTCCAGTACGGCCGGGTCGGCGCGGACCGCGGCCGGTGCTCCGTCGAAGCGGATCCCGTCGATGCGGTGGCGCAGGCGCGAGGGCATGACCTGACGGACGGTCGCGAGCGCGCGCTGAGCGGCCTCGGTGACCTCGACCCCGGTCGCGCTCGCACTCTGGAGAGCGACGGCGATCGCCACGGCCTGCTCGTCGTCGAACAGGAGCGGCGGCATATCCGACCCCGCTTCGAGGCGATAGCCGCCGTACGGGCCCTTGCTGGATCCGATGCGGTAGCCGAGCGCGCGCAGTCGATCGACGTCGCGGCGCACCGTGCGCGGTGTGATGCCGAGACGGTCGGCGAGTTCCCCGCCGGGCCAGTCGCGCGTCGCCTGCAGCAGGGACAGCAGCGCGAGCATGCGCGACGAGCTTCCGGTCATGGCTCCATTCTGCGGTGGAAAGAGGACAGAAACAGACCTCTACCTCTGTGACGGTGGGATCACGCGGTCCGATCGGCGGACCGGGACACGGAGGACACCATGACTCTCACGACCACCACTCACCTCAACTTCCGCGGCACGGCCCGTCAGGCCCTCGACTTCTACCGGTCGGTCTTCGGCGGCGAGGTGACCGCGGCCACCTACGGCCAGTTCGGGATGCCGGAGGGTGTTCCCGGGTTCGACAAGCTCGTGTTCGGCCAGCTCGACGGGCCCGTGCGCCTGATGGCGTATGACGTCCCGGGATCGGACGACACGGCCGCGACTGCCGGCACCACCCGTCGTGAGAATGGGATGACGATCACGGACCGCTCCTTCTTCCAGTCGCTGCGAGCGGACTCCCTGGATGAGCTGCAGCCCGTGTGGGACGCCCTCGCCGAGGGTGCGACCGTGATCGAGCCTCTCGCCGCCTCCGCGTGGTCCGCCGGTTTCGGCATGCTCACCGACCGCTTCGGCGTGACCTGGGTCCTCGACGTCGCCTGACCCCCGTCGGACCCTCGACCCGGCCCCGTGCGGTCGACCCGGCCCCTTGCGCCCGTCCGCAACGGGCCGGGATGCAGGCAAGGGGGTGGGTCAACGAGCGGCGTGCCTCCTGCAGCCGACCCGGCCCCGTGCGGTTGACCCGGCCCCTTGCGCCCGTCCGTAACGGGCCGGGATGCACGGCAGGGGGTGGGTCGGCGCCCGTGGGCGACATGACATGTCAAGGGCCTCTTCGTCGTCGGTCGCCTGACGTAGAAAGGAGGAGAAGAAAGGCAGGGCATGGCCGCAGGAGACATCGAGACGTTCTCGCGCAACGGCATCTGGTTCAACCGGATCCAGGGCGAGTCGCACACGCTGGGCAGCAGCTTCGAGTCGATGGAGGAGGCGGTGAAGGTCGGCCGTGGCGCGGCGACAGCGCGTCAGGTGCAGCATTTCGTGCGCACGGAAGAGGGGCCGTCCGACGACGTGGCTCCGAACGAGGCGCACCCGCGCGACCTCATGTGGTGAGTCGCGGATGATCCTGCAGGTCTGCGTGAACGGTGCCAGGGATGTCGCGGAGCATCCGTGGCTGAGCGCCGACGAGACAGTGGTAGCCCAGGACGCCGCGGCGGCCGTGGATGCTGGTGCCGCAGAGATCCATGTGCATGCGAAGGACGCCGCCGGCCGCGACTCCCTGGCGCCCGAGGATGTGCGGCGGTGGCTCGGAGCCGTCCGTGCTGCGGCGCCGGGCATACCCGTGGGCGTGACGACCGGAGCCTGGGCCGAGCCCGACGTGTCGCGACGGCTTGCGGCCATCGAAGGCTGGACGGAACTTCCCGACTACGCCTCCGTGAACTGGCACGAGGCCGGAGCCGACGAGGTGGCCGCGGCGCTGCGTCGACGGGGGATCGGCGTGGAAGCGGGCATCTGGGACGCAGCGGGGCTCGAGGCGTGGCGGGTCTCCCCGGTCCGCGGTGCGTGCCTGCGCGTGCTCGTGGAGCTTCCCGCGGAGGCCGCCGACGTCGTCCGTCCGCACGCCGAAGGGCTGATCGCCCAAGTGGCGCGCGAGGAGCCCGACCTGCCGATCCTGCTGCACGGCGAGGAGCTGTCGGCTTGGCCCGCCCTCGACCTCGCGGGGGAGCTCGGCCTCGATACGCGGATCGGCCTGGAGGACACGCTCCTCCTCCCGGACGGCACCGACGCCCCGAGCAACGCCGCCCTCGTCCGCGCCTCCCGCGCGCGCCTCCCCCGCGCTTAGTCCGGCCGCCCTCGCGCGGCGCCGGTGTGTCGCACCGGTGCGGGCGCAGAAACGTCCCTCTCTCCGCGAGTTCCGGTCCCCCTCCGCACTCCACATCTCAGCCCCGCTCGTGCGAGTGCAGAACCGGGCCTCACCGCGCGAACTCCCGCTCGTTTTCGCACTCCCCATCACGGTTCGTATACGCGCCGCCGCGGGGTGCGAAAGCGCCCTTCGCGAGGTGCGCATCGGTCCGTTCTTGCACTCCGCACTGCGGGGGACTCCCGCCCCTTGAGTGCGGGTGCAGAACCGCACCTCCCGTCGCCAGTTCCGGGGCGTTCTCGCACTCTGTTCGGAAGGCGGCGGTCCGAACCGTGTCAGGGCCTTCCCGAGGAGCACGACCGTCCCTACGCTGGAGCGATGTTCGCCGGTGCCTCCGTCTTCTTCCTTCTCGTCTACGTGGTCGTCCCGCTCCTCGCGCTGCTGCTCCTGTGGCTGATCATCTACTCGGCGGTCCGGGCGGCGCTGACGGCGCATCGCCGCGCCCTCGCCGCGGAGCGCACCACCGCGCCGGATACCCCCTGATCCTTCGCGTCCAGCGACCTCGCACGCCTCGCCCCTGACGCCGAGCGCAGGTGCAGAACCGCTCCTCCCGCCACCCGGCTCCGGCACGTTTCTGCCCTTACCTGCACGGGTGCCCGTCCGGGACGCCGGTGCGGGTGCAGAAACGTCCCGGGCCCCGCGAGTACCGGAAGGCTTTCGCACTTGCCAACGACGTGCGCGCCACTCTGCCCCGGTGCGAGTGCGAAAACGTCCCTGGCCTCGCCCGCTCCGGAACGTTTTCGCACTCGCCAACGGCTTACGCGCCACGCTGCCCCGGTGCGGATGCAGTAATGCCCCTCAGCTCGCCCGCCCCGGAACGTTTTCGCACTCCGCACCCGCAGGGTCCTGCACGAACGCTCCGGACTCACCCGGCACTCCACCCGCCCCAGTCGGGACGGTCCACGATGCAGAAGCGGTTCCCCTCGGGGTCTTCCATGATGATGTAGTCGGCGTCGTCGGGCCGACCGTCCCAGTGGACCTCCCGTGCTCCGAGCCCGGCGAGGCGCTCCACCTCGGCAGCCTGGTCCTCCGCGTAGATGTCGAGGTGGATGCGCGGCGGCAGCACACGCTCCGAGTGGTGCGCGTCGAGCGCGATGCACGGTGCGTCGGCGTCGCGGGGTTTGAGTACGGCCCAGTCGTCCTCCGCGGGGTCTCGTTCGACGTAGTCGAGGGCTGCCTTCCAGAATGCGGTCTGGGCCGGGAGGTCGTCCACGCGGATCACGATCGACACGATCTTCAACATGCCGCCGAGGGTACGGCGAGGGTAGGCCTCCGCGGAGGGGCTTGCGCCGCCGCGCGGGATCAGCTTCCGCAACGGGGCGGTGGGGCGATCACCGGCTCCGAGGCGCGCCGTGCTGGTCGGTGGAGGTGACGGCGACACGAGCGCCCTGGGCGACCGTGTCGGCGAGCGTCCCGACCGCAGCCCACTCCGCAGGTGTCGTGTCGGAGTGGTGTGACCGGCATCCCGCCGGAACCGACCCCGTCCGATATCGTGCGGCCATGGAGACCACATCCGAGGTGACGCACGAGACCGATGACGACGCGCGGTCGGGCATCGTGCTCGGGACCGATGAGGCCGAACGTGCGGAGCGGCGCCGGCTGGCCGCGAACCGCCTCGGATGGATCGTCGCGTGGGGCGTGTCCGTCGTCGCCCTGATCGTCGGCATCAGTCTCACGGGGGTCGGGACGGTCGAGCACATCGTCGAGTACAGCGACAGCTACGACGTCTTCACGCGAGAGGTCTGGCCCGCGGGCCTCGTGCTCCTCGGCGTGGGCGCGCTCGGCATCATCGCCACCGCCCTCGCCACCGCGGTCCTCCCGCAGAAGCGCTGACCCAGACGGAGAACGCCCCCGCCGTTCGGGTCGGCGGGGCGTCGGTTCCATGGAGTCGCGTTACTGCACGGACCAGCCTCCGTCGGAGGCGAGGATGGCGCCGTTGATGTTCACGGCGTCGTCCGAGAGCAGGAAGGTGATCGACGCGGCCAGGTGCTCGGCGGTCGCGACGGTCGGGATGGCCTGCTGGAACGGGGCGAGGCGGCCGGAGCCGTACTCGGACATGTGCGGGGGCATGGGGATTCCGGTGGCGACGCCGCCCGGGGCGACGGAGTTCACGCGGATGCCCTTCGGCCCGTACATGAAGGCGGCCGACTTGGTGACGCCGATGATGCCGTGCTTGCTGGCCGTGTAGGCGTTGCCCGAGGCGTTGCCGCGCAGGCCCGCCTCGCTCGACACGTTGAGGATCGCGCCGCGGCCGGCCTTCTCCATGACGGGGATGACCGCGCGCATGAGCTTGAACGGCGCGGTGAGGTTGATCGCGATGACGCGGTCCCACACGGCATCCGGGGTCTCGCCGGCGGGTGAGAAGTCGTCGTTGATGCCGGCGACGTTCGCGAGCCCGTCGATGCGGTCGCCCGCAGCGGCGACGACGGCGTCGATCGCGTCCTGCTTCGTCAGGTCGCCCGCGACCGTGACGATGTCGGCGTCCGGCAGCTCGGCCTTGAGGGCATCGAGCTTCTCGGCGGCGATGTCGCTGGCGATCACGCGTCCGCCTTCCCGGGCGATGCGCGAGGCGGTGGCCTTGCCGATGCCGGAGGCGGCGCCCGTGACGATGACGGTCTTGCCGACGAAGCGGCCCGCCGTGACCTTCTCGGTCCAGCCCTCGGAGGCGTCGTCCTCGGGGATCTCGCCGTTGTTCGCGGCGCGCACGAGGTCGTCGACGACCGACTGTGGGAGCTGGCCCTGGCTCATGGCGACGAGCTGCTGCAGGGGGAGTCCGAGCACGGGGGTGAGGAGCTCGGGGTCGGCACCCGTCTGCTCGAAGAGGCCACGGATGAGCGGGCCGCCGGTGGGGTCGTTCATCCAGTCGCCGATGGTGGAGTGTGCGGTGAGGGCCATGCTCTTTCTCCTTGCTCGGGTGCCGTTGTAGTTTCGCAACGGTGCGTCTACTTATGTTCCAGTGTACGCCTCTGTACGCTCGAAAGGTGCCCCGTCCTCGCAGTGAAAAGGCCCGCCAGTCCGTGCTGGAGGCGATGCGCCGCGCGCTCGCCGCAGACGGATACGAGGCCGTGACGATCGAGGGCCTCGCGGCGGAGGCGGAGGTGTCGAAGCAGACGATCTACCGGTGGTGGCCGTCGAAGGCCGCGATCCTCGGGGAAGCGCTGCTCGAGGGGGCCGTCCCTGGTTCAGATGTCGTCGTGCCGATGACGGACGACCTCGGCGCGGACCTGCGCGCATGGTTCACGGCGGTGTCCGCGGGGCTCGCTCGACCCGAGGGCGTCTCGCTCGCGCGGGCGCTCATCGAGGTGACGGCGGCCGACCCGGAGCTGGGGCTCGTCTTGAACGAGCGGCTGGCGGCGCCGATCCGGGAGTGGGTGGCGGAGCGGATCTCCCGCGGACGCACGGACGGAGACGTACGGGCCGACGTGGATGCCGCCGCGGTCGCCGACGAGTTCATCGCGATCGCCTCGTACTCCGCCCTGATCGGGCAGCCGTTGAGCGCGGAGCGGGTGGAGGAGACGGTGGTGCGGTTGCTGCGGGGGATCGCGGCGGGCTGAGTCTCTCTGACGGGATTGCTGTGCGGCGCGACGGTCGCGGTTCTCCATGCTGCACTGGCCGGACATTCCGAGTCGAGAACATCGGCTATGACCTCATATGTATGCTTTTATATGTCGCATGACACAGCGAACGCGATCCCGCGGCATCGGGTCGGGGTCGGCGAGTGTGTGGTGGCCGTGGGTGAGGAACTGCTAGAGGTAGACATCATGCTTTTTGTCGCGGTGGGCGTAGCTCTTCTCCTCTGGGGGGCGTTGGTGGGGCGGGTCGGCACGAAGCTCGGCACTCTTCTCGCCATCGTTCCCGTTCTGGTGTGGTTCGGGGTCCTGGCGTGGTTCGGCTCGTCGGGCGACCTCGACAGCCCGGCCGGAGATGCGCTACCGGTGTACCTCGTGATCGGGCTCCTTGCCTTTACGATCGGCGTCAACCTCACCAATCGCTCCGTGTCCGTGCGCAATTCACGACGGAGGCCATGACCCGGTCGGTGTGCGATGCCGACGACGAGTGTGGCGGTGACGTCTTGACGGTGCCGCCGGCCGCGGTCTTACCTGCGCGGGCTGAGAAGTGGCCCTCCGCCACCTGGAAGCGGACCAGCCCGCGAGACCGCCACATCTCGACCAAGGAGACGGTGGTGCGCTTGTTGCGGGGGATCGCGGCGTGACTAGTCCGCGGTCGGGCTGAACCGGAGCACGTTCGTCTCCCGCTTGCGGAACCCGACGGACTCGTACAGCCGCAGTGCAGACTCCCGGGACGGGCGGGAGGTGAGATCGAGCGTCCGGAGTCCGCGCTCTTGCGCGAGCTGCGTCACGTGCCCCAGGAGGAGTCGTGCGATGCCGCGCCCTCGTTCCGCCTCGTCGACCACGACATCTTCGACGTGCCCGCGGAGCCCGGTCAGGGAAGGTGCAGTCACGAGAGTGGCGGTGCCGACGATGCGCCCAGAGTCACGCGCCACCAGGAGATCCGTCGCCTCGTGTGCGATGACCGCCTCGGTGCGGGCGCGATCGAACTCGGCCGACGCGGAAAGCTGCGTCAGGAGAGACGCCAATGCAGCGGCATCGGTGTCAGTGAGACTCTGCAGCGACTCGACGATCAGGGGCGGTTGGTCCATGTCGGTACAGTAGTCCGGCCGTGGCTCATGTCGTGGGCCCGGGCGTCGAGGAATGCCGGCGCGCGTTGCGATATCGCTTCATCATCGCGCCGAACCACACTGCGGCGCCCGTCGCCGCAGTCGCTTCGAGCGCCGGAGCGAGCTGCGGCACAGAACCCGCTCCCACGAGCACCGTGAGGAACCAGCCCCAGACGCACAGGGTCGCGATGAGATGGCTTCGCGGGCGTGTGATGGTTGAGAACCACGTGACGGGCTTCATCGACTGTTCTCTCCCATCAGATCAACTGCCCGCCTGTGACCAATTTAAGACCTCATACGACGACGTATGCAATATATTCGACGGAACCGCCGAGGAGCATGCAGAGCGCTAAGATCCAGGCATGGATGCGTCGCTCTTCAGCTGGACCGGCTTCGCCATCACGGCAGCGGTCGCGGTCGTGATCCTCGTACTCGCGTTCCCTTTCGTCCGCGCGGTGTCGCGAGTGATCGCGCGACATCGGAATCGCGGCCGAGGGCGCGTGCCGTCCGCACCTCGACGCCCGTCCGGGAGCTGAGCGCGACCTGCCTCACGCCGTCGGCTCATGCGCGGGTGCTGCCGTGGGGGCTGCTGCCCGCCCATCCGTGAACCGCGCCTGCGCGCGATCATGGCGTCGCGGCACCGGAACGTGTTCCGTCGCGGCCGCGAGGCCCATGCGCTTCGTCGAGACGTACACGCTCTCGGCGGTGTCGACGAGAAACGTCTCGTGCCACACGCCGACCGCTCCCGGAGCCCTGCGGGCGGCGCGGTTGAAGGCGGTCCACGCCGGACGATGCTGCTGATCTGGGTTCGAGGCATAGGCGTAGAGCTTGTCGACGGACGACCAGAACTGCACGACGTAGGGCCCGCCCGACCCGAGGAGGAGCTGGTAGCCGAGCAGGCCGGAGTCGGGCGCGGTGCTGAGCTCGCGCAACATGCGCGGCATGGCGACGAACGCCGGCAGCCACAGGTCGGGGCGCCACCATCGGTTGATCTGCATCCCGATGTGGAACACGACGAGCTCGCCCTCGTGGTGGTGGGTCATGCGGCCCGTGACGACTTTCGACATGGCGACTCCTCGCATGGATAGCGATGCTATCCATGATAGATAGCGCTACTATCGAAGTCAAGAGGTGGCCATGAGGATTTCCGAGCTGTCAGCGCAGACCGGCGTGACCGTGCCGACGATCAAGTACTACCTGCGCGAGGGGCTGCTGCCCGAGGGAGAGCGCACCTCCGCGACACAGGCTCTGTACGGCGAGAAGCATGTCGAGCGGCTGCGCGTGATCCGGGCGCTCCTCGACGCGGGCGTGAGTATCGCCGAGACGCGACGGGTGGTCGCGGCGCTGGATGATCCGCCGGAGAGTGCGCACGAGCTGCTGGGGACCGCGCATGCCGCGATCACCCCGCCGGTGGATGAGTCTTTGGACCTCGCCGGCGCCGAGGCGCTCGCCGCCCAGCTCGGGTGGAAGCCGGGGATGTGTGACCCCGCGGTGCTGCATGCGGTCGGGCGAGCCTTGCAGGGGTTGGAGAGCGTCGGGTTCACGGTGCCGGATGAGGTGATGAAGGAGTACCTCGCGAGTGCGCGGCGGATCGCGGATGCTGAGATCGCCGGGGTGCCGGAGGAGTCGGCGGAGGCGGCGGTGCGGTACGTGGTGCTGGGGTCGGTGTTGGTGGAGCCGTTGCTGCTGGCGTTGCGGCGGGCGGCGCAGCAGGTGAGCTCGGGGGAGCGGTTCAGGGGCGCGGAGGACTGAATGGGAGATCTCCCGAAGGTCCGCTCCTACCGCGACTGTGAGCCGGCAACCGATCTCGCCGCTAGAACGCGCCACCGCCTGGCTCTTGGGCCACAACTCCCCGGCGAAGGGCCGCCAATCGGCGCACCTGGGGGCTCAGCTCTCGACGAAGGTCGCCGAGATACTCCGCGTAGTGATCTGGATAGGCGGCGCTGAGCTCGAGGTACCGGTTACAAGAACGAGTCATCTCCGAAAGGGGCGCTTGTAGTGAGTCCACCTGTCGAACGCGGTCGCGAGTCGCACGAATCTCCGTGCGCATCGACGCTACGCTCGCGTTGGCCCTGGCGAAGTCTGGCGACTGCTCGGCGCCAGGTATCACCGGCTCGGGTCCCTCGGCTATTGCTCGTCGACGGTGAAGCTCGCCGATGAGGGACTGAATTGCGCGCTTCTCATCGACCCGAATCTTCATCACATAGGTGATGAGTGCGATCATCACTGTGAACACAGCCCCGATGAGTGCAACGACGACGTCCGGGATGAGGGATTCCCACATGACCACACCTTGGCAGACCTTCCCGCAGATCGCACCATCGGCGGGCCAGTACACGTGGCGGACCGCATCTGGTTTGCGGAGGCGCCCGGTCACCGTAGGCCGGCTGCGCCTCTCGCTTGAACGCCCGACCTGATTGTTGCTCCGATCCGCGCCGGGCGAGGGCAACCGGCTGCTCGCAGCGAGCGCCTAACGAATCGAGTATCTCGGGTTCCGACGATCACCAATCGGTAGGATTGACGAAGGCGGGCCCCGCATCATCGGAGCGGCGGGTGGGAGCCGTGCTGTGCCGGCTACCCCAATGAGCCATGCGTGAGAGTAGGACACCCATATGGCGAGACTCAGCCTCAAGGCCGTCGAAGAGCGCGTCGTTCCCCTGGCGGGCCGCGAGACCTATGACCGAGAGTTCATTTTCGATCTGCTGCTTGCCTACGGAAAGCCCCAGGGCAACGTCACGAGGTTGCGCAACGGTTCGCTGAACGTCGCGGTCGACCCCTCGACTGAGGTCGCTCAGAAGAACGTCGTCTACTTCAAGGAGACGACCGGCGATCCGCTTGAAGTCATCGAGGATCTCAAGTCGACCCCCGCGGTGGTCCGCTTCAGCACGCGGTTCGTCATCGTCACGGATTACGTCGAGCTTGTCGCCCACGACATCAAGACGAATGAAACAATCGGTTTCCCGATCCGCGAGATCGACCAGCACTTCACCTTTTTCCTGCCGTGGGCCGGCATGGAGAAGGCACAGTACGTCGCTGAGTCTCATGCCGACGTCAAGGCCGCCGAGCGTATGGGCAAGCTCTTCGACGAACTCCTGCAGGGCAACCCCGGCATCTTCGACGACGAGCGCGGTCGTCATTCGCTCAACATCTTCTTCACCCGTCTGTTGTTCTGTTTCTTCGCCGAGGACACGGGCATCTTCGGCGACAACCAGTTCACGAACGCGATCGGATCCCAAACCCAGTCCGACGGCTCTGACCTCGCTGAGTTCCTGACCGACCTGTTCAAGGCACTCGATACAGAGAACGCGGCTGACAAGCCCAAGCACCTCGCCGAGTTCCCCTACGTGAACGGCCGGTTGTTCACCGTCAAGGACGATCAGGTCGTGCCGCGCTTCACGAAGCAGGCGCGAGACGAGCTCATCGCCTCAGGCACGCTCATCTGGCGCGACATCAATCCCGACATCTTCGGCTCGATGTTCCAGGCGATCGTGACGCCGGGCAAGCGCAGCGACCTCGGGCAGCACTACACCTCGGTGCCTAACATCCTGAAGACGATCGAACCGCTCTTTCTTGATGACCTGAAGACCGAGCTCAACGAAGCTCAAGACAGCGAGCGGCGGCTGATGCGTCTGCTGGACCGCGTCTCGGATATCAAGGTGTTCGACCCGGCGTTTATGCGCAAGTCGGGTGTCTCACGAGACATCGGAACGCACGGCATGGGTCGGCGCGGTCGCGCGGCGCGATCAGTCCGCTACCCATTCCTCAAGTGCGCGGAACAAAGGTTCATTCCTGTAGGAACCGACTATCTGCATCGCCATGAGAAGGGCGCCTTCGACTGCCTCTCGCGTTGACAGACCCGCTTGAGTTCGGAGCGCATTTCCGTATGCGCACAGCAGCAGCTCCCCAACATCGTGTCCGTACGCGAATGATCGCGGGTCGTCGCCTTGCGGCCGCGGATAGTCGGCCGCTTCCCCTCGGATACTGGCCGCGACCGTGGCGGTGACATCAAAGTCCTCAAGTAGCCGTGGAGACCGACGGAAACCTGAGGTATATCGGGGCTTGGGTAGGTGTTCGTTTTGGAGACGTACAGCGAAGAGCTCCCGGAGCGCGTAGGTCAAACTTGGGAGCAGCTCAGAGGCTTCGGGTAACCGACCTCCGAAGCTAAGGAGGTTAGCCCGGTTCAGAGTCGCTTCCTGAACCGCATAACTCTCAATAGCTGGGAAATCAGTCCACAGAAGCGTCGCGTAGTTGTGCTCGTCGACTTGATGGCCGCAGTCGCGGTCAGCGACGGATCGCATATCGACCTGGCTTTCCGCAGCTCGAAGGGCTACGTAGATTGCACGTGATCGTTGACCATCGTTGAGGCGCAGTGCCTCGAGTTCGTCGAAACCAATCTCGATATTGTCTACGTGCGTTACAACCACCCTCTCTCCATGCGCGATGTCGAGAGCCCAAGCTCTGAAGAAGCGCGCATCGCTTGCTCCTTCAACTACGAGGTGGCGTTTCGACGTCAACGAGATCTCGAGGAGAAGCTCCGCCAGGTTGAGGCGAGGCGTGTGGGTCACGGCTCTTCGCTCGGTTGGACAATGTCTTCCCGTGCCACCGCGCCCATGATCTGGACGGAATGCGAAGCAATTAGGAACTGAACGCCGCCGGAGTGGCTGCACCGCAATAACTCCGACAACAAGTCGCGCTGCCACTCGAGTCCGAGGGAAAGCTCTGGCTCATCGACGATGACGAGCTGGTTTTCACTTGTCGCGAGCACAGCCTGCGAGAGAAGTAATAGAAGGTGCCGCTCGCCACTTGAGAGACTTTCCGGGTGGAGGTTCTTGCTGTCTCTGCCGAGAAGTCGGATGCCGCGCGTCGCAGTGAATTCAAGCTCCTTCCGATCCAGGAATCTATTCACGCCCTTCACGTACGTGTCAATCAGCTGGTAAGCGGGCTCCAGTGAGCTGATCTGGTCGGACAGGCTGTCCAAGTATGGTTTGAGTATCAGGTGGACGGTCGGTAGTTGGCGATTGTTGGCTCGCACGCCTGCCACTTGCGAGTTGATGTCTCGAAGCTGGCGCATTGAGAGCAACTGGTACTGCTCTAGCGGTGTGCCTTTTTCAAGCAATGAAGTGATTTGCTCTTCGAGGGCGAGACGGGCCTCACTCGCGGTTAGTTCACTAGATCCCTGCAGAGTGGTGCGGGTGATCTCACCGTACGTCCCGGTCTGCTCGCTCTCACGCGACAAGCCAACAAGGGCGGATTGCGTGAGCATTCGTTCGACGGTTTCTAGTAGACGGCTTACCGAGCCGATACGGCGCCTGTGTCCACTAAGACCTCCTACATCTGCTCGCGCGGTCTCACGCCCCTCATCAACCGGCGCGGCGAGTCGGTCATCACCGATGAAGACTGCGCCGGTCGACAACTGCGAAACCACATCGGAGTATCCGGAGTAGTCTTCGCGTTCGTCGAGTACACGACGGTATAGCCGTCCTGCGAAATCGGCAGGATCCATCTTGATGGTGATCGGTGCTTCATCGGCGCGAAGGCGGGCGGAGGCTGCAAACGAACCTACAAGATGTTGTGCGCGTTCGATGAGAATCGATCCTCCGCCAACGAACGTGATCTCGAGCCTTCTGAGCGGAATCTCGATCAGAGCCTGGAGAGCATCCGGCGAAGCGGTGAGGGCAGCGTGCACGGCACGAAGGAAATTCGTCTTGCCGCGACCATTGGGCGCGTAGATCAAGCGCATGCGCTCATCATCAGACGATCCCGGGAACTCGACCTCGTACGCGAACTCCCCGAGGACTCGGTCAGCTCGGATCGAGCGCACTAGCGTCTGTGACTCAGTCATCGGACTCCTACCTTTCAAACCCAGAGCTCGGGTCGAACTTGAGCACGCGCGCGTTCTCGGAGATCGTGCGCACCTCGCCCTCCTCGAAGCCCTCGCTCTTGCTCGCCTGGATGTCGATCGTGATCTCGAGCTTCGCACCGGCGCCGGCAAGGCGGTCGATGATCTCACGAGTCACGTTTCCAATGTCGCGCGAGTAACGGTCTGGGTCGACGGTGACGGTGCCGAAGTAGCGGCTGGGCCGGCGCTCGGAAGCGACGTGATCACTCGGGTCCTGAGACGTGTCCTCAATAGGTTCATCAGCGATGACAAAGTCCACGGGCCCGAGGTTTGTGCCGCCTTCCTCGGCTGCACGCCTGGCGGCCTCTCGTACCGCGGAGACGCGATCGGCAGATGCCTGCTCATCCGCCTTGTTCCAGTCCACCAGGAGAGTGCTGTCGGTCACCTGGATGGCGGTGTTGTGTGCTGGCGGAACGATCAGCCCGCGGTAGCGGCCCGCTTCGGTGTCCTTTGCCGTCGCGATTGCGAACTTCTCGCCGTCGACGAGCACCGCGTTGAGTGCGCGTTCGAGCGCGGAGTCGAGAGTCGCCCGTTTCGCGAGGCGCGGCAGGTAGACGTATCGGGTGAAGTAGCCCCACAGTTCGCCGACGCTGATCTCGCCTTTGTCGCGCCACAACTGTCCAAGCTCTTGGTGCAGCGTGGCGCCGAGGATCGGCGCACCGAGTTCCGTCACGAGTTGATCGTCGCGGGAGAGCTTCGCGGAGACACGTTCAGCGAGCGAGCGGCCGCCCGAGTCGGGCACTTTGTCTGTGATCAGCTCGAAAGGTTTAGTTGCGTCGAACTGCTCGGGGTAGACCGCCCAGACGAAAGCGTCGCGGATCCGATCTGACACGGTTCGATCGAGGCGCGTGACCCAGTCATCAGTCTGCTTGCGCTGCTGCGTCGACAAGTTGAGGCTATCGCTGGTTGCCTGGACACGCTTCCACGCAAGGAAGCTGCGGGCAGCGGCCTCGAGGCTCTCCAGTTCGCTCTTGTCAGCGACGAGGAACACGAGCGTGTTGCGATGAACACGTTGGCTGGCGCCCTTGGTCTCGACAGCGTCCCGCACCCACTGGTGGGTCGACGAGTCGACGCCGTCGGACTTCCGTCGCGAGTGGCGAGGGTGGACGATGACCAACCGCGCGTCTTCGAGATCAGGGATGTCGGCGCTCGATGCTGGCGCGACGTGCACACGATCGAACACACCGCGCGCGCGTTCCTCGCTGTGGAGTCGTACAGTTATCTCGTTCCACACCGTCTCGACGTCCTCACGGAGTCGCTCCGCATAGTCGTTTGCAGTCTTCGTCACCGACGGCTGAGTGTCGAACCAATAGTGGCCTTGTTCTTCGTAGAAATACGTCGAGCGCTGCGCAAGCAGCTCGATCGCGCTGCCGAAGTTGCCGAGCGTGTCCCCGGGCATGGCAGTGCCCAGCCAGACGTACTGCTTGTCGAGGCCCTTTCGTGACGCCTTGATCCGCGGAGCGGCTCCCATAAAGATCGTTCGCGCGATCCGCTGAGTCACGAACCGCTGACCGAGGTTGGGGCGATCCAGGTCGATCTGCTGCGCCATCGACCCTGGGCCGTCGATATCGGAGTCGATGATCGGCTTCCACTGGTCCTCGAGGTACTGGGTGAGATCAGTGTTGACCGTCGTCGCCTCCAGCGGAACGTTCCCGGGGAGGATCAGAGGGGAGGTGTCATTGGATGCCCAGAGCTCGTGCACGATCGACGACACGAGCTTCAGCACGCCGCGGGTGCGCTGGAAGCGCTCCAAAGTGGACCAGTCCTCGTACAAGCGATCCAGCAGCTCGGGGTGCAGCGGATACGACGCACGGATGCGCTGCTCGTAGTCGTCACTCGGCGCCACGGCATCCCGCGGAAACAGGGCAGTGTTGCTCCGGTACAGCGTGACGAAGCTGCGCGCCACGGCGGAGATCGTAGTGAGGCCCTCCGCGTTCGGCGCCTGGAAGAGACGGCGGCGGACGATCTCGAAGGACTCGTCCTTACTCGACGGCCGCCACTGGTCCGCGACGCGACGGATCACGTTCTGCAGGCGCTCCAGGGCGAGCTGCCCGTTGGCACCGCCGATCTCAATGTCGCTGCCGCTACCTGCATCGCCAGTGTCTGATGCCGGGATCGAAACGACGAGCATCGCTCCTGGCACAGACCTGACGACCTCGGTCAATGACTGCGCGAACGTGAATTGCGTTTCGAACGAACCCGAAGGAAGCTCTTTGTCGGTGACCAGCTGCCGCGCGTACGCGACCCACTCGTCGATGAGGATCAGCGCCGGCGAGTACTTCGCGATCAGCGTCCGCAGGGCTTCGCCCGGGTTTGTTCCGGCTTGGTCGTCCTCCGCGATGAGGTCGTACGCTTCGCGGCCGCCGAGTTGCCAGGCGAGTTCACCCCAGAGCGTTCGGACCTCGGTTCCGTCGTCCTTGATGAGCGGTGATCCTGCCTTCAAGTACGTTCCGACCAGCGCGACGCGCTTCACTCCCAGTGCTGCAAGATCTGGGTTCCCAGTGGCAGCGATGAGTTCCTGCAACTCCTGCGGGAAGTCCTTCGCGGGCGTGCCACTGAACAGATGGTACAGCGCGAGCATCGAGTGGGTCTTGCCGCCACCGAAGTTGGTCTGCAGGTTGACGACCGGACTCGCGTTCCCGTCCCCGCCACCCACGCGCCGGAGCGCGCGCGACAGCAGATCCCGCAGACCTTCCGTGAGGTACGTGCGGGTGAAGAACTCGACTGGGTCGCCGTACTCGGGGCTCGTCGCCTGGCCTGTTCGCACGAGATGCAGGTCTGCCGCGAACTCGGATGCCGTGAACTCGCCCCGTGCCACATCATCGTGCGGGCGGATTACCTCGCGCCAAGGCCGCAGACCCGAACCCGGGTCGAGGGCCACCGTCGTCCGCTTGACCTGCTTGCGCGTCTGATCCTCGAACACCGTGCGCTGCAGGTCGACCCGGAGCTTGCGAACGTCCTCGGCTGAGTCCACCGCGCCGACGGCATGGAGCAGACGCTCGATCGTGTCGAGCGCGCGCGCCGCGTCATCAGAACTGAACGGCTCGTTGTGCGCCCACAGGTTGCGCGTCTCGCGCAGTTCGGAGCCGAACCCCTGCTGCGCCCGCGACAGCACATCCTTGAACCGGTAGCCCTGCTCGGTGATTGCGCGAAGCTGGACCTGGACATCGTGCTTCGTCAGCGTTCGGACCGGTCCTCCCCGACGCTGTGCGTCTTCTTGCGCCCACGCGGCAGGCCATTTCGACGTGCCGTAGGCGGCACTCATCACCTCGTCGACCGAATCGAGCAGACCCTCCGACAACAGGTCGAAGGCCTTGCCTACTCGGTCACGGTTGTTCATCGCCATCGCACTCAGTCCCCATCCTCATCGAAATCGAACGTCTGTTGAACCGAGCGCGGCGAACCAAAGTGCTTCCGTGCCTGCTCATTCACGTCACCCCACGCACTCACCAATCCGTTGAAGAGAATCGCGTCCTTGGTGTCGCGCTTCTTCTCCGCCTCATGGAAGAGCAGAAAACCCAGCTCCTTCACTGCGTCGAGATTCACCCGTGTCTGCACCGACGGGAGCAGGTCGGCAACCTGGTCGGCACCGTGCTTGGCCATGACCGCGGCGAGACGCACAGTCGCCTCCCAGACGCTGACGCGCTCATCTGCGCCCACATCCCATTCGTCCTCGAGTTGAGTGGGAGAGAGGAGGCGTGCTCGCCCGCCCCTTGCCTCCAAAATTCCACCGCGCTCTAGCGCTCCGATCGACGTGTCCGACGACCTGGCGAGCTGGTCGGCGATGCCGGAGTTCTCCTGCCCCCAGCCGTACTGGCGATACCACTTGATCGCGAAACGGGTGTCGGCGTCGAAGTCGGATTCCTGGTCGCCGATGACCTCGTCGAGTGTCGAGTTCACTAATACGAGCGCGTCCCGGACACTCATGTCCGAGCCGTCGGCCTCACGCACGCGGACATAGCGTGAGAATACGGCGATACCCGGACCGATCGCCGCCTGGGCAAGGTCAACGGGAGCGATAGCTCCCTGCATGAGGGTGCGCAGCGCTTCGGGCAGTTCAGATCTCAGCGCCGCGACAAATGCGCGACGGGTGGTAGTCGGCGCGGCTTCCGGTCGCGGTCGGCAAGCGAGAACGATCGATGACGCAAGCGCGTTCGTGCCTCTCGCGATCATGCGGTTGCTAAGTTCGCTACGCATGGGCCAGGTAGCGGTGATCTCCCAGCCGGCCTCGATTAGGCCGTCGAGCAACGTATGCCAACCCGTTGAAGAGATCTCGGAGTCGCGGGTGTCCTGTTGTTTATACGCGTAGTACACCGTCAGCGGTACGGAAAGGTTCGCCTCAGCGCGGATCGCGCCGAATACGGAGTTGAACCCATCAATGAAGAACTTCGCCGCACCCGCCCGCCCGTCGTGACGATAAGGGTTTGCGACCAGCTCCTCGGCCTTTGGCGTGAGCATCGTGCTCACGGTCGTGCTGTGGATGCCCCGTAGTGTGCGTCTGAGCCAGACATAGAAGAAATCAGAAAGATCCGAGTACCCGATGTTGTCGTAGTACGGAGGATCTGTTGATACGACCACGCCAGCATAACCACGCGTCGAGGCATCCGCCTGGGTCGCGAGGCCCGTAGCCCCGAACGCCGGGAGATTTTCGATAGCCTTCGGTAGGAACTTGATCGTCCCGTCCCATCCGCCAGCGGAGTGGGAGAAGACGTTCGACTCTGCGAAATCCCAAACCATTGGAATTGCCTGTCGAGCGAACAGATGGCCCACCTGCTCTTTCCCCGCGTCCGGACGCCACTGGCAAAACGCGTTGTTGAAGTTCGCCATCTTGCTGACGACAAATCCGAGATACGTCGCAACGGCGTCGGCGTATGCTTCGGCGCCTGTGCCGTCGGCTTCTAGGGGAATGCCGTGCGGTAGCCCCGCGGCAAGGCCGTCAGCGAGCACCTTCGAGCGAACGTCTGATACCAGATCGCTCAGCGTTGTAAGCGCCGTAAGCTGCCGACGGGTGAATAGGTCGGCCCAAGTCGTCCGACCATAGTTCGGCGTCTTGAAGTCACGAGGGTTCTTTGGTAGATCCCCTTCCGGAACGTCCAGAGGAAGCGGAACGTCGGCGGCGCTGCGATGCTGCTCGTTGGGGGTGACGTAGACGCGACCCCGCACGCCTTCACCGACGACAGCGATCAAGTGGACGCCCATGCGGCCGGCTCGGCCTTCCTGTCGGATGTAGTCCAGCGACATCGGCGTGCCGTCGCTGATCGCGATAGCGCCCTTGCGCCCGATCGTACCGTCTTCATCGCCCCGCGGGCCGTTCGCATCATGGCGGACTTCGTATTGAATCTTCCCGCCAACTACTGAAGCGTGGACCCAGGCTTCTTTGCCCTTCTTCTTCCCAAGCCACCAGGAGCGAACCAACGGGACCTCGATCGGGTTTGCGGGATTCGGGCTTCGAACGGTGCGAGCCCAGATCCATGCGACCACGGTGTGTTCCGTGCCGCCGTCCGCCCTGACTTTCGGGTACAGATGGCCGATACGCGCGGCTGCTTCATTTCGCATCCATTCTCCGTACCGCCGCACATCTTCGGCGAGGCCCTCAGCACGACTCCAGCTTGTTCGTGTACCCGACGCCCCAAGGAACACCGGTGGGCGCCCGGCGAATTTTGGAGGGATCTCGATCTGGGCCTTATTGATGAGCACAGCCAGCGGATTCAAGTCGCTCGCGTGGGCTTCAAGCCCAAGGCGCTGAGCCTCCAGAGGGATCGCGCCGCCGCCAGCAAACGGGTCAAGTACGGCAGGCAACTCACCGCCGTTGGACTTGCGAATCTCGTTGCGTGCTTGTTCGAGGAGCGTTTCGTCATTGCTGTTTTCCCAGACGACGAGCTTCTCGATGAGCGCGTGGAGTCGGGTTCGCTCAGCGTCCTGAGCCTCGACCGTCGGGAACTCCTCAGGCCGCGATGCCGGGTCGTCGACGAGCTGCGCAAATAGCACGGCGCGTGCGGCAGCGAGCGGTCGCCTCGCCCAGTACAGGTGCAGCGTCGAGGGGTGGCCGTGCCGGATTGACTTTTCGCGAGACGCTTCTGCATTAATGGTCTCAAGCGGAAGCGATGTTTCGATGAGTTTCTTCTTGTACGGTGCGGTCATTGCGCGTCTTTCGGGCGTTGGGCTGGAGTCGTTGGTGGGCGGGATCATCGCGGTGGGCCTCCGCGATCCCAGTAGTCACGCCACTCTTCGTTATACGAACGAGTGGTCGCTGAAGGCTCGATGTGGGTGAACGCGTCGAGCACGTAGCGAAGTTGGTCTCGTGTCGCGCCCTCCGGTGATACCAGCGCCAGTGCAAGCCGGTGGCGATCGCCCTGAGTCTGGGCGAAGGTGACCTCGTTTGTTGTGATGGTGAAGGTATCGGATCCTTCGATGCGTCCCTTCACCTCGATGTAGTGGATGCGTCCGTCCGCATCGAACGACTGGATGTCGTAACCGGGGTTGTTCCGGTGCATCTCGTGGGGCTCGCGGCCGAGCGCACGTTCGGCCGCGAGGACTGCATCGACTGCGCGGCGTTCGACGAGCTCGGTATTGCGCGCGAAAGTTTGGGGTTCGGCATCCTCGTCGTGAGCGGACAGGCGCTGGCTTGGGATGACGAGCGCCGACCCGCGGACGACCGCAGGAAGTGCGACGAGCTGGGTGCTTTCGTCGAGCGTGCGGAGCCGCTTTTCGAGTCGTTCGTCGAGCTGGCGTGCCCGCTGGAGCGCGACGTCCGCGCGGATACGGCCGATTGTGCCGGCGCGCTCGAGCGCTTCGAGGCGATTGTGCTCACGGTCCCAGTGGTTGATCTCGGCGAGGAGTCGCTCCTTGACCTGCACGCGGGTGCGGTCGGCATCCACCGCGATCCGCGCCGTGAGCTCGTCCATCCGAGGTGCGAGTCCATCTCGATAGGCCCACGTCCGGATAGAACGTTCATGGTCGCTCCTCGCCCACGTGTCCGCGAGCACCTCGACGATTGCCGCCGCCTCGCCGGCATGCGGTGCATCGAAATCGAGGTAGGGCGGGGCCACGGCGAGGGTGACTGTGCCCGCGGTGTCGAGGACGGGGTAGTCGAAGTGGTGCGACACTGTGTCGGCGTCGCGGGTGGCGTTTTGGATGCGCTGCTCGACAGCGTACAGCAGCGCCGTGCGTTCGGATTGCTGTTCGCGACGGTCGATGAACACTGTTCCGCGCTTGAGCACAGGCCCCAGGTCTTCGATGGTCAGCTCGATGACCGCTTGCAACAGCGGGTGGCCGGGGGCGAGGAGTGCCGCCTGCGTCTGATTCTCGGGGCGAACGAGTGCGGTCTCGAACGTGGCTCGTTCGTACCTTTCCGGCACGGGCGCCCACCGGTTGAGTCTGCGTGCTGCGTCGATGACGCGCTGAGGTACCCGCGTGATCTCGTAGCGGCCCTTCTCGCGCCGACGGATGCGCCCACCGAGGCGTTCGAACGCGGGTAGGAAGAACGCCGCGATGTATCCGGGCTGCAGGCGCCGCTCACGGGCCTTCTCCATCCGCTCGCGGATCTCTTCGAGGTTGAGCGACGAGTACATCTCGGGGTGCAGCGCACGCTCGGCGACCATGGTGTCGAGCCCGTGGGCGACGCTCGCGTCGATGACGCGGTCGAGCTCAGCCTTGCGCTCGGGCTCGTCGCCGTACCGGATCGCCTCGATCAGTAGTTCGCGGAGCGACTTCTCTTGGAAGGCATCCGCATCGCCAAGGACATTGAACAGGTTGCCGTTGTACGCGATCGACATCTGGTCGATCTTCGACAGCAGCCGCGTAAACACGTCCCCCTCGCGGGTGTCCTTCGCGACCATGTTCCACAGGTGGCACACCTCGCGTTGGCCGATGCGGTGTATGCGGCCGAAGCGCTGCTCGATCCGGTTCGGGTTCCACGGCAGGTCGTAGTTGACCATCAGGTGCGCGCGCTGCAGGTTGAGACCTTCACCCGCGGCATCCGTCGCCAGCAGCACGACAGTGTTGCGGTCGTAGGTGAACTGTTCGCGTGCAGCCTTGCGGTCTTCGCGGCGGGTGCCACCGTGAATCGTGATGACCGACTCGGGGCGACCCAGCTGTGTCGTGATCTTCTGCCGCAGGTAATCGAGGGTGTCTTTGTGCTCGGTGAAGATGATGATCTTGCGCGGTTCGCCCGAGTCGTCGTGTACGAGGAGCTGGTCGTCGAGGATGGTGCGGAGCTGAACCCACTTTTTGTCGTCGTCAAGGTGGCGGACGCGGCGTGCGACGCGGATGAGGTCTTCGAGGCTCTGGATCTCCGCGCGGAGTTCGCCGATCGTCTCAGCGGCTGTAGCGAGGTCGACGACCTCATCCACTCGCGACTCGAACTGGGCGCGTTCATCCTCGGTGATCTCTTCATCGAGGTCATCGAACAGGTCGGGGTCGAAGCTTGGTGTCGAGTTGGATCCGCCCTCGAAGTCGAGTGCGACGCGGCCGGTCGACCACTCGTCGATGGTCGCTGTCATTGCAGTGCTGTACCGTGCTGCGTCGGTCGCACGCTGCCACTCCCGCAGTCGTGTCTCGAGACGTGCCTGGCGTCGCTCAAGTGATCGGAGAATGGCTTCCGGGCTCGAAGCAAGACGGCGCTGAAGCACGGTGAGCGCGAATCCCACATTGTTTCCGCGCTTCTTGTCCCCGGCCTGCGCGAGGCGCTCCGCGCGGCCCATCTCAGTGCGGACGTAGCCGGTCACCATCTCGTAGAGCTCTCGCTCGGGAGCACTCAACTCATACTCGACTGTGTACGCGCGACGCTCTGGGAACAGAGGTTTGCCCTCGAAGGTGAGGAGCTCTTCCTTCACCATGCGCCGCATCAGGCCGCGGGTGTCGGTGCGGTGCACGCCGGCGCGGAACTGGCCCTCGAACCGGTCGCGGTCGAGCAGCGACATGAACAGCTGGAAGTCCTCCTCTTTGCCTGCGTGCGGGGTGGCGGTCATGAGGAGGAAGTTGTGGGCGGTCTCGGCGAGTAATCGGCCCAGGCGGAACCGCTTCGTCTCGTCAACCTGACCGGCCCACGACGAGTAGTGCGCTGACATGCGATGCGCCTCATCGACTACGACGGCATCCCAAGTGACGTCGGAGAGCTGCTCGATCAGGTCGTCGCTACGGGAGAGCTGGTCCATTCGTGCGATGAGGAACGGGTGCTCGGAGAAGACGTTGCGGCCCTGTGCGTCGTCGACCATCTGGCGGTTGAAGATCTCGAATGAGAGGTCGAATTTCTGTGACAGCTCCTCGCGCCATTGCTCGACGAGGCCGCCGGGGGCGACGATCAGCGCTCGTTCGCAGTCGGCGCGGAGGATGAGTTCCTTCAGGTAGAGGCCTGCCATGATCGTCTTGCCGGCGCCGGGGTCGTCGGCGAGCAGGAACCGTAGCGGGATTCGCGGAAGCAGTTCCTCGTACACTGCGCGGATCTGATGCGGCAAGGGATCGACATCCGAGCTGTTCACCGCGGCCATCGGGTCGTACAGCGCTGCGTACTTGATGCGCAGAGCCTCGGCCGCGAGTCGAAACTCATCGGGGTCGCCGTCGAACGCGGGCGCGTTGCCCATCTCCGCGACCAGCTCGAGGTTGCTGGCATCCGCATCAGTGATCATGCGTTCGCCGGTGCGGCCGGAGTCATCGCGGAAGAAGATCTCGACGAGTGCGTCGTCCAGCGGCGTCACGCCGACGAGCGTCACCGGCTGCCCGGGCAGGACACCGCGCAGGCGTTGACCAGCGCGCAGCGAGGCGAGTGTCACCGCAGGTGCGTCCATGTGGTTCCTCCCCTGGAAAATGGCAAGCCGATCAGGATACGTCGGGCCACAGACATAGCGGCCATGAGTTTGGCTACCCGGGTGACGCGGCGTCCCCGCGGCGCACCCAGTCGTCAACCTCGCTCGTCTGGAACTTCCAGAGTCGACCAACCTTGTGTGCGGGCATCCCTTTGTCGGAGATCCAGGCGTAGATCGTGTCCTTGGTCACACCCAGGTAGTCCGCGATGTCATCGGCAGAAAGCCATGGTTCGGGCACGCAGACTCCTCGAAGTAGAACGAGCCGGATCTTTCCGGATGTTTCAGAGACTAGCGGGTCTATCCATGTCCGGGGACAAGACGCTGTGCGAGGGCTATCGCGCGAATCCTCCGGCGGATCGAATCGTGGCGCGGTGGTGCTCGGGACACCGCACCGAAACCCACAGTTTGATGACGTACTGGGCGCCGGGCGCACCGCACACCTCGCAGGTCTCGACGCTCTCCCATTCGGCCGCGCGGATCGCCTCGTTGAATTCTTCGTTGTACTCGCTGACGTCATCCGACGGGGAGGCGTAGAACGACAGCGAACCGAACTTCGACTTGCATTGCTGCAGGACGTATCCCGGTGCGATCGCGCTCAGACGAGCGTTTAGTCGGGCCAGTAGCGGATACCAGCCGGGGGCGACGTCGAGGGTGGGTGGCCAGTCGGGTGCGATGCGGTCGATCAGGCGCTGCATGTCGGGTGGGTACTCGCTCTGCTCCATCGTTCCGATCACTCACCTTTCGATCGTGTGGATACCATCTGCCGCCCAACCTGCTTGTCTTCATTCGTAGCCATGGCATCCGACATCGCGCTTTCGGGCCTCGGCGTTCTCACTGAGTGATCGTGGTATCGGCGCCGCGAACGTTCGCGAAAGACTCGCCCAACACGCAAGCTTCGGGTGACGCCCTTGTCGAAGTTGATGAGCCCGCGACGGCGCCAATCGATGGTGATGTGACCTCGGAAACCTGTGACGGCGCGTCGTCGTTCGACGAACTCTAGCTCGCGAGGAAAAGGCGAGGGCAGGCCGTTGCCTTCTGGCATGAGATGCACGAACAGCTCGGCGAACGTCGGGCCGAGGCCAGTGCGCCGCCGTGTCTGAGCGATGAAGACCGCCGCGGCTAACGCCCATTCGTCTCCGGCGTCGTCGCTCGTGAACGCCTCAAACATGTAGGCCCACTCGGCGGGCGGTGGTACGTCTATGCCCCGCCACCAGATGGGGTACGAGTCGGATGCCATCGCCGCAATCACATTCGCGGTCGCTGCACGGGCCTCGCCCGCGACGCGACCGGCAGTCATCGGGCTGGGCAGCACACGTGCAAGGAAGCGGAGGAGTCCGATGGGGCGTTGATTGTTTCGTATGGCCTCCGAAATTATGCCATACGGAATAGGCCATACGAGAGTGCCAGTCTGGCGACGCTGGGTGGGTGGCCCACCGGATCGACAACTCAGACGAGGACTGGGCTGCCTACGTTCAGAGGCTGGCGACCATGCTTCGCCGAGCTCGGGAGGACGCCGGGCTCAGCCAGGAGCAGGTTGCCTATCGGGCAGGGCTCACGCGCTACACATATCAGAAGTACGAGAAGGGCGAGTCTCGGCCGGGCAGCCCGGCGAATCCCACGCTGCGCACGATGCTCGCGCTGTCACAGGTGCTGGGCGTGGCGGTCGCGAGTCTGATTCCGCCGGACGCACCTGACATCAGGAGCCGGTAGCGCTTTCAGCGTCGCCGTGCACGCCATCGTCGTTTGGTCGGGGCCGTCCGATGTCGGTACCCGTTCCTATGCTTGAACTATGGGGACGTCTGAGGAACGCGAGAACGCTTCGCAGCTGGTGGGCACCGAGGTGAAGCGGACGAGCGTACCGCAGGCCGTTCGTGAGCGGGTCTGGGGTCGTTCAGCCGCAAGATGCGTCCTCTGCGCGAAGTGGCTCATCGATGAACGTGAACACTGGCACGCGATACCGGTCGGACAGATCGCGCACAATGTTGCTGCTGAGAACGGCGCAAAGGCGCCGCGAGGCGACTCGCCGCTCGATTCGAAGGAGCGCGCAGCGGAGGACAACCTGCTGCTCCTCTGCAGCGATTGTCATCGACGCATCGACTCGCCCGAATACGTCGACAAGTACACCGTGCAGTTCCTCACGGAGAAGAAGACTGAGCACGAACGCTGGGTGCGCGACGTCACAGACTTCGCACGTCTTCGCCCTGCCGTCGTCGTGCGGATGACATCCCAAGTGCGGGGGACGTTCAGTCCGGCGTCCAAAGAGCACGTCGGCGAAGCGCTAAGACAGGCGGGGCTGACGGGCATGCATGCCGATTCTCGCACCGGGCTCTTCGATATCTCAGCGCGGCATGACGAGACCGACGGCTGGGCGTGGGACGCCGCCGAGAAGGACATCACGATTCAACTCGACCGTGTCCACGAGGCAATCGCTGCAGGAGACGCGAGCGTCGTCGCCGTCTTCGCGCTCGCTCCGATTCCCATGCTCGTGTCGCTGGGCGCCAAGCTGGACGACAAAACTGAGACGGTTCTGTTCCCTCGCGCTCGGCGGGATGCGCCCGACGCGTGGTCCTGGGCCGCAGCGGATGGGCCGACGGCGGTGTTCGAACTTAGCGAAGCCGTTCCAAGCGTGATGGACAGCGGCGCGACGGAGGTGGTCGCGTTCGTTGACGTCAGCGCCAGAGTCGATCAGTCACGGACACCTCCCGAGCTCGCAGACGCGCCAACGATTCGTCTATCGGCGGCCGCCGGTCCCTCGACAGATGCAATCGCAAGCCGCGCCGATCTCGAAGCGTTTGGGCAAGCCTGGCGGGACCTTCTGTCGGCGGTGGAGTCGCGATGGCCGAACGCTCAGCGACTCCACATCCTTGCGGCAGTTCCCACCACTGCCGCTGTGACGATTGGACGCCACCGCATGCGAGCGGTTCACCCCACTTTCGTGTTGTATCAGCGTCAAGGCGACGGAACGGATGTTCCGGTATTGGAGGTGTGAGGATGACCGCTCGCGTTCGTGAGTTCAACACATTTCTTAGGGACTACGTCAACCTGAACCAGACCCGAGTCGACACGCTCCAGGCACGTGTTTCGAGTCTCGACTCTTACCTTGCAGACGACTCCGCGCTCTCTGATCTCGTCGCCGACGACGTGATCCCACAGGGCTCGTTCGCGCACAAGACGATTATCCGGCCGTACACAGGCAACGACTTCGACGCCGACGTCCTTCTCCCGATGGATGAGCAGACGGACTGGGCACCGAAGAAGTACACGATAGAGCTGCAGAAGGCCCTCGAAGCCTCCAGCCGCTACGTCGGCAAAACATCCCTGGGTAAGCGCTGCGTCACTATCGACTACGCCGATGACTTTCACATCGACGTCGTGCCCTTTGTTACGCGTGCCGATGGCCTCACGTACATCACACATCGAATCGATGATGAATGGATCAGACAGGATCCCATTGCGCTGACGAGTTGGATTGAGGACAGAGCGCGGATCACCAACGGACATCTCATCCGAGTGATCCGCCTCGTGAAGTATCTACGAGACCGCAGTTCGCTGAACGTGGCTTCGGTCGTCTTGACCGCTCTCCTGGCCGAGCGAGTCCATAGCTTCGCTGGCGTCGATGACTACACGAACGTCGCGACGACTTTGGTCTCACTGATCGAGGACTTGAGCGACTACATCGGGCCGATGACGACGGTGCCATGGGTCGATGACCGGATCGGTCAGAATCTCGCGAATCGACTCACGCAGACGGGGTTCACGAACCTGCAGAGTCAGGTAAAGACTTGGGCGCGCAAGATGAGGGCCGCACTCGATGCGCCCGCAGACGAGAGCGTCGATCTGTGGCGAGCGGTGTTCGGGGACAAGTTCGGCGTTACCAGCTCTTCGGCGCTGGTGTTTGCGGCCTCGGCCGCCCCGTTCGAGACATACGAGAAGCGGGAAGCGCCGGGCGAGCAATTCATGGAACGAGATCTTCGAATCCCTGTGCGTCTCGACCGTCGAGCTCAGTTCCGTTTGGTCGGGCGAATGTCGTCAACCCGACGAGCTAAAGGCCGTTTCCGCCCGTTGAGTGCGACTGGGAATCATGTCCCGATTGGACGCAGCCTGAGCTTCGCAGTTGAGGATTGCACAGTCGAGCCGCCCTATGACGTCTACTGGAAAGTGCGGAACGCCGGCATCGAGGCAGTTGAGCGCAACAACTTGCGCGGCCAGATTGTTACAGGTGGTGTTACCCGTACGGAGACGAGCAACTTCCCTGGCAATCACTGGGTTCAGGCGTGGGTGGTCAAGGACGGCGTCGCTGTTGCAACCGATACTCAGGACGTGACGATCACAAGGAAGTAGGGCCCATCTCGCGCATCAGCGGGGGCGCCGAGCGCCGGTGTGAATCGGGCTGACGTTGCGCCTCTGATCCTCACCGCGCAACAGCTCGTTTTCGACGTGCAGCTCTGCGACCGTGGTCGCAGCGATGGTGAGTTGCACTTCAAGTTCCTTGACGCGGGTACGTAGCAGCCGGATCTCTGCTCGCTGCGCTCTCAGCTGGCGCTTCAGATTCTCGATCTCCTTGTCACGCGGTTGCGTGCCGACGACTTGACGATTCCATTCCTCGAGGACAGCCGTTGCGCGGTTCATCGTGGCACGGCTCACCTCGGCCTCGCGGTACAGGTTCTCCTTGATCAGCCGTCCGTCTGTGCGCAGGGGAGCGCCGGCGAGCAGGCGATCCATCGCTTCGCGGAGTTTGCGTTCCGATGCGCTTACGGCGTCAGGCATCCGTGAACCTCTTTGTGATCTTGCGCACGTCTTGAAGCTCGGCCTCAAGTTGCTCGCGATTATGCGGAGCGATACGCCGATCTCGGAGTTTGGCCACGAGGTCACGCTCCTCGGCGATCCAGACCGGCGCGTGCTCGTCGGTGACGACAGAGTTGCCACAGGCGGTCGGTACGCACCGATTGGGCATCACGCCGCCAGCAGCGGCTTCCGCGGGCAAACCTTTGAGGCATGCGGCTTGCTCCGGATCGCCGAGACAGTGGTTGATCGTTCCCCACCGCAAGGTGCTGAATCGGTCTCGGAGGAGCGTACGCAGGATGCGCTCATCTCCGATTCTGACAGCGGCGCTGGCCTCTTCTTCGACATGCGTGAGCTCGCTTCGAAAGCGCTGGGCGCCTGCGCCGGCCAATCGAATGTCGTCCGCAGAGCCGGACGACCACATGCCGACGAGACGCGAGGCGACTGCTTCTTGAAGTTCGTGCTCGAACTCTGCAGCCCACTCGGGTGTCTCGCTCGCATAGCCGGACGTCGTTCCGTTCGCGACGGCCCTACGCGCGGCATGCTTCAGTTGGATGCCGAGCGCTATCTCCCCATCCGGCTGCTGAGCCGTGACGACTGCCATCGTGCGGCGAAACATGTGTGGTGCGAGGTGGAAGTCCGGAATCGGTTCAAGGCCAGCGTCCGGCCCCAGTGCGTTGAGCTGGACGATGAACTTCTTCAGTTCATCGTGCCGGTCGAACGTGACCAGCTGCCCTTCCTTCTGGTGGTTGAGTCGGCTCGAGCCGAAGACTGCGTCGCTAGCAGTCAGGCGCTCCGCGACGCTGATCGCCTGAGCAACCGGCTCGATGATCCACCAGTTCCGTTTACGGGTTCCTCGCCGGCCCTTGCGTAGTTGCGAGGTGACTGCGGGGGCACCGTAGAACGTGGTCAATGCGCCCTTCCTGATGCTCAGCAGCTCAGAGTCGCGCATCATCGTGAGGGCTGCGCAGAACACGTAGCATGCGTTTCGCAGGATTTTGAGTTGGGATCGGATCGTTGCTGGATCAAAGCCGTCGATCCATGGGCCGACGCTGCCGTCTGCTCGGGCGACCTCAGCGGCAGTGGTCAAGAGCCCTCCAGGCGTCGTCCGGAGCGCGCCTGTTGCGATCGCTTGCGTCACCTTGTTTCGGCGACGCATCACGGCAGGCGAAGTGACTTCCGCGAACATGTTCCTGCTGTGGCCGCCGGTGACGAGCAGCGCGAGCAACGTCCAGTGGATCTCGCCCCGTTGGAATCGTCCATACGTCAGACGGTGCAGGGGAACAGAACTGCTCGCCTCGTCCATCCACCTCGCGAGCGCCCCGTCGGGGTCATCCACCCGCGTGCGATCTTCCACAGGACGATCGAGTGCGGACCACTCGTCCGCAGCCGCGAAGATGTCGTGAGAGAAGACGTCGATGTACTGCCAGCATGCGCGGAGCAGTGGCCACCACACGACCGGTGGGATCACCGGGGTGCTCAGCTCGGCACCGACCTTCTTTCCGCTCAGCGCGGTGGTGGTTGCATCACCCCACGGCTGGAATGGAATCCCACCGCCGGTGATGACCCTTTCGTACCGGTGGAGATCTCGCACAGCTGCGAGGGCTGTGCTCAACGTCGATTTGGCCGCGACTGGCTTGGTTTCGCTGAGAAAGCGATCGAGGTGCGACTGTTGAAGCTGGTGCAGCGGAAGCTGCCCGAGACTCTCAGCGTGCCATGTCGCGTATTTCTTGAGGCCTTCGAGTCGGGACCGGATTGTCTTGACGTGCACGGGGGTCGCGCTCAGATACAGGCTCTGATCACGCAGCACCTGATGGCCTGGATTGAGCATGGCCATTGCGAGGTCGCGAGCGATGAGGTTCCAAGCGCCGGGGAGTGCATCGAACAGGAGTACCGCAGAGTGACGTCCGGAGGCGGGATTCCACCCGAGCGCGTGCAGGTCCCAGCGTGAGTCATTGCCGAATACAGGGATGGCGTAGGCCTCCTGCGTCCGGTGGTTGAGGAGGACTTGCTGACCGTCGCGCCAGTAATCGCTAACGAGGGGAGAGGAGTCGGGAAGCAGTTGTATCGGATTCACAGGTGGACACCTCGTTGACTGATCGGGATGTGCACGGCGGAATGAAGCTCATGATCACGTTGCGCCCGCTCCTGCTCCGCCGGGGTGAACTCATCGATGATGCGCTCGATGTTCCTGAGCTGCTGACCGTGCGTGGCAGCGAACTGCGCTGGGGGCATCTCATTCTGGTGGGAATGGAGGATGTCGCGGTAGGCGAGAATACGCGGTAGGTGATCCGTGAACACGATCGCGTTCGGGCATGCAAAGCACATTGACGGACGATGCTCACAAAGGCGCCCTGCTGCGCTGTAGGGCGATTTGTACGGCGAGGTGCAGTGCGCGACGTTCATGGAGCGATCCGTCGACGTGGACTCCAGCTCAGCTGTGGCCGCGGCCGACAGCTCGGCGTGATCTTCGCCTTGTACTGCTATAGCCGGAGCATTCACGAATATCGGGCCGCGCAGTCGGTCGAACACCTGGTGCTGCGCTGCGTTGACCGCCGCGCCGGCCAGCACGTGCACGGTGGTTGACTGTGCGTAATGGCGTTGATACACAGCGATGCTGTGGTCATCGCCTGCCGCGAGATCGGCGCTCTTGAGCACAGCGGCCCGCACGCTTTTTACGGTCTTTCGCAATCGGCGTGCGTCGTGTGGCGTGGAGACTGCCGGTTCAACCGACCTCAGCAACGAAGAGAATGACCGGAATGACTCGCGACGTACCTCGAGATCTCGTGTCAAACCCCGGTACACGCTCAAGAACGCAGCGTTCTCGATTGGCGACGCGTTGGTAACGGCCAGCGTCCGTGCCGTGGTCGTCGCAGCCAGGAGCCGCTGGACGAGATCACCCGACCGCCACCCGGTCGCGTCGTGAGACGTGGATACCGTGCAGCGTACGGTTCGAGTGCGGTGGGCACGCGATTTGAACAGGCGGATGTGCAGGACGCCTGGCTCCACGCGTTGGATGTCTCCCAGCGTGACTCCCGACCATTCCTCGGGGGCGGCGCCGGTTTCGAGTTGGAGAAGTGTTCGGAACGCTGTGAGATCCGCGCTGGAAGGATAGAGGTACGACATGAGGCGGTGGACTACGCGGCTCGTTCCGCCGGGTCGCAGTGGCCTGTCCGTTCTGAAATTCGCGTCCAGTTCGTCGAGATCACCGCGCTCACATGCATGCGTCGCTTCGTATGCGACGGTCTTGCCGTCCGTGCTGCTGAGATAGTGGATGCCCCAGATGACGTTCTCGGCTTTGCTCCAGCCGGCGTCACGGGGGTCTTGTCCGGCCTCGAGCATTCGCCTTCCGACTGTGAGGCGAGTTTCCAGTTCGCGGATGCGCGTGCGGCAGACTTCTCGAATCGCGAGGCGTTCGGCGTTCGAAAACTCGTCGAGTGGCGTGTATTCACCTGCTTGGTGCAGCATCGGTCCATTTGCCCAACGGGCAACCTCATCACCAATTTCGTGACCGCTCACGGCATGCATCCGGATCAGGCGCCGGATGCGTCCTCCGTGCGCGCGTGGTGCATTGCTCTCGGCGGGGTATGCAGCGGCGAGGCCTGACTCCCATTCATGGAACGCATTGACGATCCGACGGTCGTCGGAAGTGAGACTCACGGTTCGCGGGCAAGTTTTAGTCAGCGAACGGAGCAGATTGATGATCGTCACACGGTAGTGATAGGCGGTGCCGTCGGCCAGCGCGAACGTCCTTCGCATGTTGATCAACGCATCCGACAGCTCGGCTGCCAGGACGGGGTGATCGAAATGGACAGGGGAAAGCGTTCCGTCGATACTCGTTGACCTGACGGTGAAAGTCATGGAACGGGGCGAAAGATCGATGCTGGTCATACGGTGCTCCGTTCTGCGAGCACGGCGTCGGCGAAAGTCGTAGAAGCGTCGCTCCAGCTTTCGAACACGTCCTGGACGAGTGCGTCCGTGTCCTCGATATAGCGCAGGTAGACCATCGTCGTAGCCGGGTTCGAATGACCGAGCAGCCTCTGCACGGTCAATCGCGGATTGATGGCGATGTGCTCCGACAGCGTTGCGGGCCCGAGATTGCCCTTCCGCCGGTCAGCTTCCCGTGCGAGCGCGACGTCCGTCAGCGCCTTCAGAAGAACAACAGCGAACGTATGCCGCAAGTCGTGCGGGGTAATCCGAGCTCGACGATCACCCATCTCGTTCGAGGCGAGCTCCAGCGTGCGGCGGCTTGCCGCCGCAAAGGTCGCATGCCAGGCCCGCCGGCTGATCGGCAGCCCGCCCCGGCCGAGGAAAAGGCCCAGGGCTTCGAGCCCGTGGGCGCGCTCGATCACCGCAATCCGCCGCAAGTGGGGTGGGAGCAAATGCAGACGCCATCTCGAAGCGCGTCCGCCCAGTCGCCCGCGGACGATGCCCGCTGAAACGTCGAGCTCGTCGACCATGAACAACTCTTCCCTCCGCGACCAGAGCGAGTTAGCGGAAGCGCGAACGATTGATCGACGCTCGGTTTGGCGATAGAGATCGACTGCGCGCAGGGTTGCACTCGGAACATGCACGCGTCTCCGCTTCTGATACTTCGCGCATGCTTCGAGGAGGACGGAAGCGCCAGCGTTCGTTGGCGACGGCAGCTCGACATCCAGGAGCGTCGAGAACTCACCGATCCGCATCCCTGTGGTCACGGCGACCTGCGCGCCAGCCTGCGAACGCAGGCTGGTCCGGCCTCGCCAACTTGCGTCGAGTTCGCTGCTCGTGGTCCGCCCGCCGAGCCCGACGTCATGGAAGGCGGCCCATTGCGCGCGGGTCAACGGTCGAATGTCGGGCTCGCTCCGCCACGGGATGCGCAAAGCAGACGATCGCCCAATCGTGATCCACGGCTCGCGACGAATCTGCCCGGTCTGCATGAGTAGCTGGTAAATGCCCCGAATTACGACGACGTCCCGCTGCCACGTTGCGGCCGACACAGGACTTCCGTTGCCACCTTGCCGCCATTCGCGATACGCGACGATGTCCTGGTCGGACGCATGCACAACATCAGTGCCACGGGACTCGAGGAACGTGGCGAAGCGGAGTGCATCGTATGCGTAGTCGCGCACAGTCGATCTCCCTGTGGAGGACGCGACCACCCGGAAATAGGTGAGCCAGGGCTCAATCGGGCGCCATCGATCGTCGAGGAGCACAGGCATGCCGTCGGGAAGTGCGTGAGCTCTCGAGTAGGCGTCGCGGATTCGTTCGTCGAGGTCATTCGTAGTGGCGAGGTTGTGGTCGACGAAACGCAGCTGCATGGTTCTCCGGTAGGTGTCCGAGTGCTCGATTGAGACACCGTCCGAACCTACACATAACTGCGTGTGGGTCGGGCAACTTCCTCGTTATCGCATACAAGGAGCTTCGCAAGCTCGAGCACGCGATCCTCGAGCGGCTCGCCGAGCTGAGTTCCTCGCACCAGGTGCTCTGGGCGGACTCGAAGATCAGCATCGAGAACTTCTACGGCATCGAGATCGACGACTTTGCCGTCGAGGTGGCAATCCTCTCGCTGTGGATCGCGAAGCACCAGATGAACCGGGAGTTCCGCGAGAAGTTTCGTGTCGAGATCCCCCTGATCCCGCTGAAGGAAACGGGGCAGATCAAGGTGGGCAACGCAACGCGGGTGGACTGGAACGCGGTCTGTCCGAACGACGGAGAGTCGGAGATCTACCTGATCGGCAACCCGCCCTACGCCGGTGCAAAGACGCAGACGAAGGATCAGAAGGCGGACTACGACTTCGTTTTCAGAGGTCGCCCGTACTCGAAGAACCTCGATTACATCGCCCTCTGGTTCGTCAAAGGAAGCGACTACATCGAGGGTTCGTCGGCCGCTCTGGCGTTCGTCACGACGAACTCGGTCGCGCAGGGCGAACACGTCGGCCTGATGTTCCCGATGATCTTCGCGAAAGGTATTGAGATTGGGTTTGCCTACACGTCGTTCAAATGGGAGAACAACGCGAAGCGCAACGCGGGTGTGACGGTTGCGGTGATCGGCCTGCGGAGTACGTCGGCTGATCCGAAGTACATCTATACGGGTGATCGACAGATCGCGGCGCACACCATCAACGGCTATCTCACGGACGGTGCGATGATCGCCATCGAAAGGCGCAAGACGCCGCTCGGGCCGCTCCCCGAAATGGCGTTCGGGTCAATGCCTCGCGACGGCGGCGGGCTCATTCTGTCGGCCAGTGAGCGGGCAGAGATGCTGTCGAGCGATCCCACAGCTGAGCCGTTCATCAAGCGATACGTTGGCTCGTCTGAAGTGATCAACGGTGGCGAGCGGTACTGTCTCTGGATCACAGATCGTGAAGCCGCGACCGCGCGCGAGATTCCTTCTGTGGGGGGTCGACTTCGACGCGTGGCCGATGAGCGAGCCGACAGCAAGGCTGCAAGCACAGCGGCGTTCGCGGCACAGCCGCATAGATTTGTGCAGATCAGCTACAAGCCGACCGACGCGATTGTCGTCCCGAGCGTCTCGTCCGAGCGGCGACAGTACATCCCGGTTGGTTACGTCGGCCCCGAGACGGTCGTCTCGAACCTTGCCTATGCGGTGTACGACGCTCAGCCTTGGTTGTTTGCACTCTTGACCGCACGCATGCACATGGCATGGACCCGCGCAGTGGGCGGCCAGTTGGAGACTCGGCTTCGGTACTCGAACACGATTGTGTACAACAACTTCCCCGTGCCGCCGCTCTCCGAGAAGATCAAGGAGAAGCTCACGGTCGCGGCGCTGCGAGTCCTCGACGTGCGCGAGTACCACTGCGAACAGACGCTGGCCGAGCTCTACGACCCGGACAAGATGCCGCAGGATCTCCGCGATGCGCACGCGGCGATCGATGCGCTGGTCGACTCGATTTATTCGAAGACACGGTACGAGACCGACGAGCAGCGCCTGTCGGATCTATTCGCGCTGTACGAGCGCATGACCGCACAGGAGGCCTCGACGCCCCCAGCGAAGAAGACCCGGAGGACTGCGAAGTGAATGCGATCAACAAGCCCGTAAACATCGTCGATGTCACGTACGCGCAGACGAAGGCGTCGGTGAACACGGACGCGCTGGGGATGCGTGAGATGCAGCAGCGCGTCTTTGAGCAGCGTGACGCCCAGCACCTGCTGGTGAAGGCCCCGCCGGCGTCGGGTAAGTCGCGCGCGCTGATGTTCGTGGCGCTGGACAAGCTCTACAATCAGGGCCGCAAGAAGGTCATCGTTGCGGTGCCGGAGCGCTCGATCGGTGCGTCATTCGCGTCAACGGCGCTGACCAAGCATGGATTCTGGGCGGACTGGGAGATCAAGGACGATCACAACCTGTGCGACGCGGGCTCGTCGGCCGGCAAGGTCGACGCGTTCATCGAGTTCCTCGAGGGCCCTGACGCGGTGCTCGTGTGCACCCACGCGACGCTGCGCTTCGCATTCGAGAAGCTGGCCCCGGAGTCGTTCAACGGCACGGTGCTGGCGATCGACGAGTTCCATCACGTCTCTGCCGACACGGAGACGTCACGGCTGGGAGCTCTGCTGCGTGACGTGATGAACGGATCGGACGTCCACATCGTGGCGATGACGGGGTCGTACTTCCGTGGGGACTCGGTGCCGGTGCTGTCGCCTGAGGACGAGGCGAAGTTCACGCCCGTCACGTTCAACTACTACGACCAGCTCAACGGCTACGAGTATCTGCGGTCGCTCGGCATCGGGCACCACTTCTACCAGGGGCGGTACACCGACGCGATCCACGAGGTGCTCGACCTCGACAAGAAGACGATCGTGCACATCCCGAGCGTGAACTCCGGCGAGTCGACGAAGGACAAGATCGAGGAGGTCGGCCGGATCATCGACGCCATCGGGCACGTCGAATCGACGGACCCCGACACGGGAATCATCAGCGTGCGTCGCGAGGACACTGGCGAGATCGTGCGGGTCGCGGACCTTGTCGACGACACCGATCAGAAGAAGCGTGGCGACACGCTGCACTACTTGTCCCACACCGCGTCGAAGGAACGCGATGGGGTCGACATCATCATCGCGCTGGGTATGGCGAAGGAGGGCTTCGACTGGCCCTTTGCCGAGCACGCCCTGACGGTCGGCTACCGGGCTTCCCTCACCGAGGTGATCCAGATCATCGGACGAGTCACCCGTGACAGCCCGGGCAAGATGCATTCGCAATTCACGAACCTCATCGCCGAGCCCGATGCCTCGCAGGGCGAGGTCAAGGTGTCAGTGAACAACATGCTCAAGGCAATCACGGCGTCTCTTCTTATGGAGCAGGTGCTCGCGCCGAACTTCAACTTCAAAACGAAAAAGTTCGACGACGACGAGCCGGCGAAGAAGGGCGAGCTCAAAATCAAGGGCTTCAAGGAGCCCTCGAGCGACCGCGTGAAGCAGATCGTCGCGACGGACCTGAACGACCTGAAGGCAACGATCCTGCAGGACGACACCTTCGCCCGGGCAGCCGCGGGCTCCGTCGACGCAGAAACGACCAACAAGGTACTGATTCCGAAGATCATCCGGGAGAAATATCCCGACCTCACCGAGGAGCAGGTCGAGGAAGTTCGTCAGCAAGTCGTCGTTGACTCGGTGATCAAAAACGGCGAAGTCCGCGAAGTCGGTGACAAGCGGTTCATCAAGATGGCCGAGAAGTTCGTGAACATCGACGAGCTGAACATCAACCTCATCGACTCGGTGAACCCGTTCCAGCGGGCGTTCGAGGTGCTGTCGAAGTCGGTTACGCCGTCGGTGCTGCGCTTGATCCAAGACACGATCACCTCGACGAAAATCGAGTTCTCGGAGGAGGAGGCGCTGGCACTTTACCCGAAGATCAAGACCTGGGTGCAGGTCAACGGCAAGCGCCCCGATCTGCGCTCGGATGACCCTGCGGAGAAGCGCATGGCCGCGGCGCTGCTGTTCCTGCAGAAGCTGAAGCAGAATCGCGAGGCCGAGAAGGCAGCGACAGAGATGGGGGAGCCGTCGTGACTCCGATCGATTTCACGTTCAACGAGAACGCGGTCCTCACAATCGACGACATCCTCGACGACGAGCTGCTAAACGCCCCGGAGAAGCCGAAGAAGATCACGTCATCCGACCGCCTGGAGCGCGCCTTTCTCGAGATCGTCGAGTTCCGGCGTAGTAAGGGGCGGGTGCCCAGCTCACAGACGCGTGAGATCGCCGAGCGCAAGCTCGGTGCGCGGTTGGACGGCTTTCTCGCCAATGAGGCGAAAGCTGAAGCGGTGAAGCACCTCGACGAGTTCGGCCTGCTCGAAGCACCTGCAGCGCCAGCGTCGCTCGATGAGCTGCTCGAGAGCGACGATCTCGACGATTTGCTGGGCGATGACGCGGGGATCCTCGACGTGTCTGGCTTGCCGGTGATCAAGCGGCCAGAGTCCGCCGAGTCAGTCGCACAGCGCGTGAAGGCTAAGGACTTTGAACAGTTTGAGCCGCTGTTCAAAGCGAAGCACGCAGAGCTCGCCGATGGAACTTTCACGCTGAAGCCCTTCACCGGTATGGACCTGATCCGGGAGGGTGTGTTCTTCGTCCTCAACGGCGTGATGTGCTTCGTCGCCGAGGTCGGCGAGAAGGTCGACCTTGTCATCGGCGGCGAATCCCGCAAGAAGCAACGCCTGCGCTTGGTGTTCGAGAACGGCACCGAATCCGCGATGTACGACAAGAGCCTCCAAACCCGCATGTATGAGACACAGGGGCAGGTCCTGGCGCGCACCGGGCACGACGCCAGCGACATTCTTGATGCGGACGTCGAAGGCGGCCACATATACGTGCTGCAATCACTCAGTACCGATCCGCTCATCGCCAACATCAAGGACCTCCACAAGATCGGCTTCTCAACCACGAGTGTCGAACAACGGGTCAAGAGCGCGGCAACGTCGCCGACGTACCTGATGGCACCGGTGAAGATCGTTGCGGATTACCGGGTGTACAACCTCAAGGCATCAGCGCTTGAGAACCTGCTGCATCGGGTATTCGCCGATGTCCGCCTCGACCTGACGCAGACCGACCGGAAGGGACGCGACTACGACCCGTCCGAGTGGTTCGTCGTTCCGCGCGATGTTATAAACGAGGCCGTCGCGATGATCATGTCCGGTGAGATCGTCGACTACGGCTACGACAAGGTGCAGCAGAAGCTGGTGCGACTTCCTGAGTAAGCCCGGAGCCCCTTCCCCCGTGGTTCAAACGAAATCCTGCCTCGGGATCATCGTGTAACCCAAGCGTGCGTGGTCGGTGGCCGCAAATCGATCGCCCCCGCCGTAAGGTCGCGTTCCTCGCCACCCTGCGTCATCAACCGCAGCATGTCCTCCTGTCGGGGTTGCCCGAGGGTGAGGCGGTACAGGGTCAAGGCGTCCAGCAACCGCTCGTACTTCTCGTGATCCCTGCTCAACGTGAACGAGGCAACACGCCGGTGGATCCGGGCGTCCCCTTCGTAGACCCACCACGGCGCGAACTGTCCCAGCCGCTCGGTCTCGGGTGACGCGCGCGCGGCAGTGAACGCGGCGTCCCACGCCCCGTCCGTCGAGGACAGCACGTCCTCCCAGTGGGCGGCGGCGACGTTCTTGCGCACGGCATGGCCCATGAACCGGTGCACCCGGCCTTCGCGCTGCTCGAAGTCGACGGGGTTCGACGGCAGGTTCCAGTGCACGACGGCGTGGCTCCACCAGTGGAAGTCGATCCCCTCCTGGCCGATGCTCGTCGATGCCAGCACGAACGGGGCGAAGGGGCTGTTGAACGCGGCTCGCACTTCGCTCTGACGCGCCGCGACCTTCTCATCGGCGTCCGTGCCGGTGCCGCCGTAGCGCACGGCGAACCTCGTCGGGAACGGGATCTGCGCACGCTCGGCAGTCGCCTCGTGCCCGCGCAGCGTCGCCGCGTTGGTCCGCACCGCCGACGCCGCACTCGTCGCGACCTTCCACAGTCCGTCGTCGTCGAGCAGCCGGCCGCCGAGGTCGCTGCGCAACTGGTGCACGTACTCGTCGATGACCGCCTGCAGGTTCCCGTCCGCGCAGTAGTCCAGCACGGCGCTCCAGTAGTGCGCGCCCGGGTCGCCCACGGTGTCGAGAAGTGCCGCGGTGTCCGGCCGGGCGAAAAGCGAACGCAGACCGAGCGACAGCACCCACGCCGCATGCCACACACCCGCCTCCGTCGCATCCGCCGACGCGGCTCCGCGCAACGCCCGGTACGCGATCGACCCCGGAGCGTGCGCGCCGAATCGGGCCAGGTCACGGTGTGCACGAGGGCCCTGATCCATCGCTTCGACCGCCGCCCGCACATAGTCCGCGAAACGACCAGACCGCGCATCGAGCACCCGCAGGATCGACAGGGCGTTCACGCCGGTCGGCACGGCGCCGGGTGTCGCGAAGAAGGCATGCGACGGCTCGGCCGCATCATCGTCGCTGGCGGCGCTCGCCGTGAACGCCTCCGCATCGACGAGCCCGCCGGTCTCACGAGCCGCCCGCAGCGGATCCCACGACTCGGCCAGCGCCGGATGCGGCCAGAACAGCGCGAGCGAGTTCATCTGCGACGGCCGCCCCGCCTCGCTCGTCGCCCACGTCAGACGGGTGCTCGTCGAATCGGTCGACAGGTCCGAACCCGCATACGCGTGGCGAGCCGCCTCATGGCTGAGCAGACCAGCGACCGCGGTCGGCACCCCGTTCCACGCCGAGAACACGACGTGCTTCGTGACATCGCCCACACTCGAGAACACCGGGCCCGGCCGGAAGTACGGCATCGACGGCGGCATCCAGAGCAGCTTCCACCACCCGCGTCCGATCGTGTCGGCGGCCAGCGCGCGCAGCAGCCCGTTGCCGAGATCGAGCTCCTCCCGCGCACTCACGTCGTCCCTCGTCAGGCCCCTGGTCACAGCGAGCAGCTCGCGGACCGTGACATCGTCCCGGTCGAGTGCCTCCCGAACACTGCTCCCCGACTTGTACGTGTCCATGAACGAGGCGAAATACGGGATCGACTTCCACTGCTCCAGATCCACCCGCGCCCCGATGTAGGTGCCGAGCCGATGCAGTGCCGCCCAGTCGGTGATCTCCGCGGCCGTCGGCACCCCGCCGTCCAGCGGCCGGTCGATCACCATGTCCTGGTTGCGCGCGAGTGGGGGCCGCTCCGACCGCGACAGGTACGGAAGCAGCACCTCCCGCACCCGGCGAGCGGATGCTGCGGCATCGCCGTCGGTGATCATCGCGAGACGGTGCGCGTCGAGCGCATCCTTGACCGACCTGACACGGACGGCGTCCTCGTCGGTGAGGAACTCGATGAGCTTGAGGAAATCGGCGTGGTGGTCCTCCCCGACCTCAGCCTGCGTCGTGTACGGCTTGAAGGGCGTCGCCGAGAGAAGCAGGACCTTGGCGCCCTCGGCGTTGAAGAGGTCGTGGGCGAGCTCACCGCCCTCGGTCGTCGGATCGAGGAGCGGGCGGAAGCGCTGGAACTCATCGAGGATAACCAGATCGGGTTGCAGCGCATCCACCCCTGCACGTGCCAGATGCCGACGCAGCTTCGCGACAAGCTCCATCACCTCGTGCCACAGTCGACCGCGGGTCGGGCGTTCGCCTAGGACACGGACCTCTTCGCGGAGCTCGAGGAACCGCGCCCACAGGCCGCGCTTCAGAATCGCCTGCTGGTACCGACCGGCGATCTCGGGATCGGCGCCGTTCTCGCCCAGACGGTCCCGCGTCCACCGCACCCGCCACGCGAAGTTCCTCTCCGACTGCACCGCCCCCTGGAAGAGCCAGCGCGTCGGCGCGTCCTCGTCGACCCCGAGCGCATCCTCCGCCAGGACACACAGCAGCGCCCGCTCGTCGCCGTTGCCCGACCGCCAGCCGCCCTCCTTGAACGACGTGCCTGGCGTGAAGGAGACGAGGTTCACCTTCTTGCGGCTCGTGTCGTCGGGGGCAGCGAGCTTTCGGCTCTCCCGCGCCAACAGCGTGAGCCGCGTCGCCATCGCGAGGTGCTTGTCGCCGGTGACGTTCAGGCGCTGCAGGTTCTGATTGGCGAGGTCGGCGTTGCTGCAGATGTACACGATGTCGATGCGCTTCACCGCGTCGACCTCGTTCAACTCCTGGATGGCCCTGGCGATGATCCCCCGCGCGATCACGCTCTTGCCCAACCCGGTCTCGTCGGCGACGAGGAACCGCCCGCTGCCGTTCGCGCGCCCTGACCCGTAGAAACGGTCGATCACATGCTCTACCGCGTCCTGCTGGAAGCCCTTGAGCCCGCGCATCACCGCGTCGACGTCGAGACCCGTCATCGTTCCACACCCGCCGCTTCCGTGACTGCCGCCCACACCTCGGCGAAGCCCGGCGGCAGAGCGTTGCCGCGCGCATCCTCCGGCACGTGCCGAAGCACCCGCTCCACGTCCACGAGCCCCGACCGGTTCGTGGCCGACGCCCGCACGAGAAGCTCCAACAGTCCGGCACCGTTCTCCGCGACCCCCGCACCGAACGCCGAGGAGAACGCGCCCCCGCCCCCGCCGGTGCCGATCGACGTGAGGTTCCCGTCTTGCAGCATGAGCCGTATGAAACGCGCCACCGCCCCGGGCTCAGTGAGGTGAGCGGCGACGATCGCGTCGCCCCGGCCCGGCACGTCGTCGAGCAGGTCCGCGACCACCAGGGTTTCGCGTCGGCGGCCGTCGCCGTCCGTCAGTGCGATCACCACGAACGGAGTGATCTGCTCCAGGCGCAGGGCCGTGGACTCGTAGGGGGCGTCTGCGTTCGGCAGAGGCCCGGGGATCGGATCCGGCTGAGACAGCATCCGCCAGCTCAGCGTGAACCGGTCGTCCACCACCTGCGCACCCTCCGCCCACACCGTGACCGTGTATTCGCCCTCCGCGTTCACCTGAACTACGAGCCGGGCGCGGGCGAGCTCCCGCAGCGCACTCTCCAGCCGACGGTCGGCCTCCTCGTCCTGGCTGCTCTGGGCGCCGCCCGCCGTGGTGTACTCCTCGATCAGCGGAGCAAGCGATCCGAGCACTGCTTCGACCCCGAGGTGCGACTTCGGCCCCTCGGCCTCGACCATCACCTCGACGTTGTTCGACCAGGCTGGCCCAGTGGCGTTCGCCGACCCCACGAGCAGTGTCGACTGCTTGTGCGCGTGGTCGTGCACCACGATCTTCGCGTGCAGCCCCCGCAGCTCTCCGGCAGCGACCGCCGAGGTCTCGGCGTCGGCGAGCGCCTGATCCACCATCTCGTCGAGCACGCGCAGCGAGAGCCCCTGCAGCGTCTCGGGCTGCAACCGATCCAGCGCCTCCGGGCGGCTGAGCAGCGTCGTCTCGCCGCCCGGCCGGGACCGCAGAAGCCGGACGCCCTCATCGGTGACGAACGGGGAGACGACGGCGGTGCGGATGCCGCCGAGACGCGGTCCCGCGTCGCTCGACGGCAGCCCGATTCCGAGGGCGTGCACCCGGACCGCGCGCACGTGGTCCGGATGCTCCCAGCGGATGCCGGCCCACGCCTCCGCCAGGCGCGCGATCCGGTCGGCGCGATCGGGGGCGAGCGCTGGGGCTGTCCGACCGTCGTCCACCAGCCAGCGCAGCAGGCCGGCCATCACGTGGTTCGAGCGCACCGTCTCCTCATCGAGATCTTCGTCGGGCCCGCCGTCGAGGGAGATCACCGCATCCCACGTGCGGTCGTTCGTGAGGTTCCGGCTGCTGCAGACGAATCGGTAGCGGCGCTCCTCGTTCCGCTCGAACTCCAGGAACCACACCTTCGGGTGGAACAGGCGGCTCCCCGGCATCCGCACCGGGTGCACCATCGGCTCGAGCACCGTGACGAGCTCGCTCGCCGTGCCGAGACCCAGGCACCCGGCCTGGGCGAACAGGTCGATGCGCTGCGTGGCCCGGCGCACGGCCCCGAGGATGCCGACCTCGTCGTCGACCTCCACCGCACCAGCGAACGCGAGCGGGATCGACAGGGCCGCTTCGAGGGTCATCGTGAAGCTCGTGCCGACCGCATGTGACAGGTGGAATCCAGCCGGAGGCCGGAGCAGCTCGGACAGGAGCGAGCGCGAATCGGGTTCAAGCACGAGCCAGCCCCTCGTGGATGTCGCGGGCGAACTGCCGAACGGTCGCCCAACGGAACGTCAGCAGAGCGCTCCCCGACGCCCCCTTCCACGTCTCGAGCCGCCGCGGGTTGCCCAGACGCGTCTTCGCACCCTTGATCTTCTCCCGCTCTCGGATCATCGATCGAGCTTCCGGGAGATCGGCGATCGAGCCCGGATCGCTGCGCTGCAGGAGGGTGGTCCAGTTCTGCACGAACCGCTGCGCGGCGGGTGCGACCGGGAGCCTACTGCCCCGTTCCTCCCGGAGGACGGCGAGCAGGTCATCGAGACGCCACTCGTCGTAGCCCGCCGCGAGCTCCGCGGGCCACCGGGCGAGGCGATCACGGTAGTCGCCGCGGAGCTCTGCACGGTCCGCTTCCTCGGCGAGGAGCAGGTTGTAGAGCAGTTGCGCGCCGTGGAGGATCGTCGCGAAATGCTGCGCATGGCGCAGGACCCTTGCAGCCCGTTGCGGTGCTCGGGTCGCGACCGCGTCCTCCCACGGAGCCCGGCGGTCGTCCTCCGGCCGGTGCTGCACGAGATGCGCCAGAAGAGTGCCGGGTGCGTGCTCGAGCACGCGATCCCGCAGCCAGCTCGCCTCATCGGCGGTCAGCGCGAACCCGTCAGCCACCTCGTCGGGGAACCCTTTCGGGATCGGTGGGGCAGACCAGAGGGAGGTGGACGTCGTCAGGCCGTCGTCGTCGACGTGCACGTGGGGGTTCGACGCCTCGAACGCCTCCGCACGGCTCGCCGGCCGGGTGAGGATGCCGTACCGCTGCAGCATCGACCAATACACCGAGGACGGCAGGGTCTGCAGGTCCCGGCCGGCACGCTCGCCGAGCAGACCGTCCGCATCCGGCGAGAACCGCAGGGTCTCGATCAGCTCCAGCTCGGTCGCATCGGGCTGGCGCGTGCCACCCTTCACTCGTGACCTCGACTGTGCGGCGTACTGGAAGCACCACGGCACGAACAGCAGATAGCGGGCGCGGGTGTGCAGGGTGGACGTGCCAGGGAACAGGGCGTCGCTGATGCCGTCGCGGAGCTGCCCGATGCCCAGCTCATCTCGGCTGTCTCGTTGCGTGAACATCGCCGCGAGTTCCCGCATCCGTCGCTGCTCGTCTGCCGACACGTCGAGCCATGTGATCACGGACGCCATCAGGGCGCTGCCTGTCTCTTGGCCTCATGGGCCTCCCGCACGCGGGTTCTGATCTCCTGCGCGTCCTGATCGGCCACGCGCATCAGCTCCAGCAGGTGCTTGTGGTGCGCCCAGTGCCGCTGCCACAGCTCGGGGCCGACGGCCGCTTCAAAGTCGACACGAGTCGGGGATGCCCTGCGCTCGTACTCCTGTAGGCGAGCGATGCGATCTTCGATGTCAGCGACACCCCGAGATCTCGGAGAGAGCGGGGCCGAGCTGCGCATCCAGGTCAGCCAATCCTTGTTGCCCTTGCTCTGGTTGCACTTGCCGCAGGCGGGTACGAGATTGTGGATCTCGGAAATGTATCCCGTCGGCCGCTGGTTGCTCACCAGAGGACGAAGATGGTCCCATTCCGTGCTGGTGTCGCCGCAGTAGCTGCAGCTCACGCGATCGAGCATGCCGAGGGTCTCGAGGGCTGCGCGAACCTCTGCCTCGGTTGGCGGGACAACAGGGATGATGCCGTTCACGAATGAGTTTGTAATGCTCGAACTCCGACCCGTAATCCGCACGGGTTTCGGCATCGCGAACGTGCTGAGGAATGTCTTTGCGGTCAATTCGCCAGTCCTGTGCCCCGCCTCGTCACTCACTCGCCCGCCGTGTCTTTCGGTGGACGCCGACGAAAAGCGCGTCCAGCGAGGTCTGCGAAGGATCCAGCGATCTCCTTTGCCTTGTCCACGCTTTCGGCGCCGACCCGCCCGGCAACCTGGATGCCCTCCGCGCCGATGCGCCACGCGGCGTCCAATCCGTCCGCACCGGCCTTGAGTAGATCGTCGCGGGTATCCGTGGCCGCCGTCGACCAGCGTCTCGACTCCCGCACCTCCGCTGCCCCCTCGATCCCGAGTCGCTCGTGGAAGGTGCCGACAGAGTCGGTCACTTTGTTTCTGGAACGGACGATGGCCGGAGACTCGATCGGGTTGAACAGGACTTTCGAGTTCGCCAGAGTTGCGGCCTCGTCGACCTGGTCGAGGAGCTGTCGCGTGGTCCGAGTGATCAGTTCCGCGCGCTTTGCGCGAGCTGTTTGCAGGCCGACTCGGTGTTGCTCCAGTTCCTCGGGGGAGGTCTGCAGGACACGGTCGAGTTCGATCACCCCCGTCGCCTCCTGCAAATAGAAGCACTGTGCGAGGACGGCGAGCCATTCCTGTACCTCGCCATCGATCTTCTTGGACGAGTCAGCCAGTTCGTTGACAGACTTGCTTTGGAGCTTCCCCGCCAATGCCTCGATCTGCCTTAAGGCGTATGCCTGCGTGCGGGCGATCGTCATCGAGGACGCTTGCACTTTCGACCAGGTCACCTCGGAGACGCCGCCGACCTCCTTGCGGATCGTGAGTGCCTCTTCGAGCATCATGTCTACGCCGATGATGTCCGCGAGCACGGCGTCCTTCTGCGCGCGCAGTACGTCATCGACCTTCTGATCGATTGCGGCGAGGTAGTCAGTGATCTCGTCCATGGTCTGTTGCATCGCAACCTGTGCCATGATTCCGGCCACACCAGCGAGCATCGCAGGGTTTGTGAGGATCGACCTCGGTGTCTTGAGGAACTGCAGGTTCTTCGCGAACTGACCATTAGGTGCCCGAAGAGCTGCATGGAGGTTTCCGCTCGACGAGTTGGTTACCTTGGGTAGCTTTTGGGCGGCCGCCCACGACTCTTCGGTCAGCTTCATCCAGCGCCCCGAGTTCGCCGCTATCTCGGAGCCGGCCTTCGTGACAGCCGCCCCGGCTCCGAACGCGGTCTTGAGCTTGGACAGATCCAGCTCGCGAGACCGTAGTCCATTGGCCTCAAAAAACTCCTCGACTGGTTCGCGCCGGCCGATCAGGGAGATCCCATCCCCGTCGATGACCAACTCAATCTCGGACAGGTCCCCGTCGTCCATCCTCATGCCCCGTTCGTCGTCGGCCCGCTAGTGGGCCTCTCACGATGATGGCCTAAACCGGGGACGTACGTATGCAGCCACAGCTGCTTGGGGTTAGCAGCGCTCCGTCGCCCGGGGGGTCTACTCGAACCCGCCCGTCAACCGCCCGTGCATCGTCCCGCTCCAGTCATTCATCCCGACGATCTCCACCGTCTTCCCCGACGCCTGATACTTCGTCTCGATCGCATCCAACGCCTTAACCGTCGACGCATCCCACACGTGCGATCCCGACAGGTCGATCACCACGCGTGACGGATCCTCCGTATACGAGAACAACGTCGTCAGGTCATTGCTCGACGCGAAGAACAACTCCCCCTCGACGACGTACGTCACCACATCGCCCGCCGGCCCCAGCACTCGGCGAACCGAAACGAAGTGCGCCACCCGCCGCACGAACAGCACCGACGCGACGAGCACCCCACCAACAACCCCGACCGCCAGGTTGTGCGTGATCAGCACTAGCACCACCGTCGCGATCATCACGAACGTCTCGCTCTTCGGCATCCGCCTCAACGTCGACGGCCGCACACTGTGCCAGTCGAACGCCCCGATCGCGACCATGATCATCACGGCCACGAGCGCCGCCATCGGGATCGTCCCGACGAAGTCACCGAACACCACGACCAACACGAACAAAAACAGACCGGCGCAGAACGTCGAGATGCGGGTCCGCGCGCCTGACGCCTTCACGTTGATCATCGTCTGACCGATCACCGCGCACCCGCCCATGCCGCCGAAGATCCCCGACAGGACGTTGGCGACGCCCTGCCCCCACGACTCCCGGGTCTTGTTCGAGTGGGTGTCGGTGATCTCGTCGACGAGCTTCGCGGTGAGCAGCGACTCCATGAGCCCGACGAGCGCGACCCCGAGCGCGAACGGCGCGATGATCGTGAACGTCTCCCACGTCAGCGGAACGTTCGGGATGAACAGCGACGGCAGACTCCGCGGCAGCTCACCCTGATCGCCGACCGTCGGCACCGTGATCCCGAAGGCGAGCACGACGCCGGTCACGATGATCACCGACACCAGCGGCGCCGGCACGATCTTGGTGAGCTTCGGCATCACGAGCATCACCACGATCCCGAGAGCCACCAGCGGATACACGAGCCACGGCACGTCGATGAGCTGCGGGAACTGCGAGCTGAACACGAAGATGGCCAGCGCGTTCACGAACCCGACCATGACGCTGCGCGGGATGAAGCGCATCAGCTTCGCCACGCCGAGCACCCCGAGGACCACCTGGAAGATGCCAGCGAGGATGACCGTCGCGATGAAGTAGTCGAGGCCGTACGTCGGCGCGACCGGAGCGATCACGAGCGCCACGGCACCGGTCGCCGCGGTCACCATCGCGGGTCGCCCGCCGAGGAACGCGATCGACACCGCCATGATGAACGATGAGAACAGGCCGACCTTCGGGTCGACGCCCGCGATCACCGAGAACGCGATCGCCTCCGGGATGAGCGCGAGTCCGACGACGAGCCCGGCCAGCACCTCCCGCGTCAGCAGTCGCGGGTTCTTCAGCGCGTCGAGCACCGAGGGGTGGGCGCGATAGCGGGCGCGGTCGTCGACCGTCGTTGCAGACATGGAGCTCCAGGGGAAGGCGCCTCAGAGGAGAGGCAGACGTTCCAGCCTAGGACTGATGCGCGAGTCGCCCACCCCGTGCCCCTTCCACCCACCCTCCACATCCGCCAGGATGAACACGACCGCCCCGAGAGGAGTCCCGCATGTCGTCGCTCGCCCCGTCCACCTCCCTGGACACGGCATCCGCCGCGCTCCCCGGCGCCGTGGTCATCGCCGCGATCCGCCGCGTCCTCCTCTGGTCGCTGATCGCCGCGTTCCTCTACCCCGTGTTCATGACCGCCAGCAAGGGCATCTGCCCCGGCGGCGTCGACGCGAACGGCGGGTTCATCGATTCCGCGGGCCAGCCGGTGGACGAGGCTCCGCAGTGCATCCAGCTGACGCTCGCGCCGAGCCCCCTCGTCTACATCGCCATCGCCGTCATCGTGCTGCTCGCGCTCGGTCGCGTGATGAAGGCGACCGACGAGCGCGCGGCGCTGCGCACCCTGGAGTGGGCGCAGTACGGCGTCGGGCTGCTCGTTGTGGTCGCGATCGTCGTCTCGCACGTGTGGTTCGCGCTGATCCCGATCGAGCAGTTCACCGGCGACTCCTGGACCGTGTTCAGCCCGTTCCCGTTCGGCTCGATCGACGTCGAGGTGACGCCGATGACGACCTCGTGACGGCTTAGTCCCGCCAGTCGATCCCGACGCCGGCGATCCGTCGCCCGGCCTCGTCGGCGGCGACCGGCTCGCCGACATCCGCCCCGCGCTCGAGCGAGACGGCGGAGTGCACGATGGTGTCGGCGTACACGTGCACGAGGTTGTAGCCCTGCGCGGCGTCCTGTCCGCGGGTGGCACCCACGGGCTGCGCGAGGTCCTGACCGTACGCGCTCGACGAGGCGACGGCCACGGGGATCCCGGCGAAGGTGCCGAACGACGGATGGTGCACGTGCCCCGACAGGATGCCTCGCACGTCCGACCCCCGCAGCACCGCGGCCAGCGCGTCCTGATCCCGCAGCTCGACCGTCACGGCGAGGTCGAGCACCGTCGGCAGGGGCGGATGGTGGATGAGCAGCAGCGTGCCCTGCGGTGCCGCCGTCGACAGCTCTCCCTCCAGCCGATCCAGCTGCGACGACGGCACCTCCCCCCAATGCGCGCCGGGCACCGTCGAATCGACGACGATGACGCGCATCCCCCCGAACCACCGCACCTCGACGATCGGCTCGTCACCCGCCCCCGCGAGTCCGAGCTCCGATCGCATGGCACGGCGGTCGTCATGGTTGCCGGCCGCCCACACGACCTCGCAGCCGAGCGCATCGGCAGCGGGCGTCACGAGCTCGCGCAGTCGCTGGTAGGCGGCGGCATCGCCCCGGTCCGTCAGGTCTCCCGTGAACAGCAGCGCGTCGGGACGGAGCCCCGAGGCGACGAGCCGGTCGAGCATCTCCGCCAGGTTCGCGTCGGCGTCCGCCCCGCTGCCGTACAGCGGCGACCGTTCACCCGGCAGGTGCGTGTCGGAGATGTGCACGAAGGTGTGCGACGGGCGAGGGTGTTCGGTGAGGATCATGTCTCTTCCTGGTCGGCGGACGGAGGCAGGTCGGGGCAGATGTCAGACGGCGGCGGCCGTGGAGCCGGGGACGAGGGCTCCCGTGAACGAGCGGCGCACGAGTGTCTCCGGCTCGTCCGCGGTGAGCAGCTGCTGCATGGTCTCGACGGCGGCCGCGGCCACCGCCTCCACGGGGATCCGCAGTGTGGTGAGCCCGAGCAGATCGGCGCCGGGCAGGATGCCGTCGCAGCCTGTCACGCTCACGTCCTCCGGCACGCGGAGCCCGGCCGCGCGGGCGGCGCGCATGACGGCGAGCTGCCGGTAGTCCGAGGCGCACATGACGGCGGTCGCCCCGGCGCGCACGGCGGCGAGGGCTTCGTCGACGCCGTCCTCGGGACGCGCGCCGGCCGAGATCATCGTCACGGCGACGCCCGCCGCGGTCAGAACCTCCTGCATCGCGAGCGCGCGGAGGTGCTCGGGGTAGGAGGCCTCGGGGCTTCCGGCGAGCACGACGACGGTCCGGTGACCGAGCGCGACGATGTGCTCCGCGAGCAGACGTCCGTGCCCCCCGTCGTCGTAGTGGGCGGTGTGAATACGGCCCGCCGACTCCACGCGCCCGGCACGGAGGATCGGCACCTGGTCGGCGAACGGCTCGAGCTGCGCCGCGGAAATGCCGCCGGTGGCGACGATGAGTCCCGCGACCCGCATGCCGAGCAGCCGGTGCAGCGCATTCACCTGCTTGGCGCCCTGCTCGTCGGCGCCGATCGTCACGGTCACGAGGTCGAGGCCGCGCTGATGCGCCTCCTCCTGCAACCGGGAGAAGAGGAGACCGTACGCGGGGTTGCTCGCGTCGCGCAGCATGAGGCCGACGGTGCCGGTGCGTCCCGCGGCGAGCTCCGCGGCCATCGTGTTGCGCACGTACCCGAGTCGCTCGGCCGCTTCCAGGATGCGCTCCTGCGTCTCCGGTGCGAAACGGCCCTCGCCCTTCAGCGCCCTGGTCGCCGTCGCGCGGGACACCCCGGCCGCCGCGGCGACGTCGCTGATCGTGACCCGCAGGGCGGGCGTCCCGGCATCCGCCCCGCTCATGCGCGCTGCTTCCGTCGGCGGCGCGCTCCGGCGCGCGAACCTCGTCCATACACGAGATACATGGTGACACCCATGATGATCATGAGCAGCACGGTGTAGACGAACGTGATGGGCATCGCGTCGAGGTTGTTCTCCCCGCGCGTGCTCTCCTGGATCGCGACGCCGAGCGGTTTGTACAGCGGGTGGTAGAGGAAGATCGCGGCGTCGTAGTCGTCGAGCAGGCTGTTGAAGTTCAGCGCCGTGATCGCGGCCGCTGTCGGCAGCACGAGGGGGATGAGCACGCGCCGGAAGGTGGTCAGCGAGCGGGCGCCGAGGATGCGCGAGGCGTCTTCCAGGGAGTCCGGCACGGACGCGAACCCGGCTTTGAGCAGCCGCAGCGTGAAGGGGATCTTCACGCAGATGTATGCGACGAGCAGCAGCACCGGCGTCCCCGTGAGCACGATGTTGCCCACGAGCGGCTGCGGCGCGTCGAACGCCATCACGAAGGCCAGCGCGATCAGCACGATCGGCAGGATCCAGGGGATGTGCAGCACGTACTCGATGGCCGTGGTGAGCAGGTTGCGGTGCTTCTGCATCATCCGCGCCACGAACAGCAGCCCGCCCACCACGATGACCGCGGCGAGGGCGCTGTAGACGACGCTCACGATGAACGGTCGGAGGGCCGCCGCGCTGGAGAAGACGGTGATGTAGTTGTCGAGCGTGAAGCTGTCGAGCGTGATCGATCCGGCGAGGATGCTCCGCGCGTCCACGAAGGAGAAGGTCACGATGAGCACGACCGGGATGAGGTAGATCACCCAGAGCAGGTAGGCGACCACGTGCACGACGGTGTTCGCGAACGGGTTGCGGATCCGCTGCTTCTGGATCGGCGTCGCCACCTTCGCCACCGAGAAGTACACGCCGGACTTCTCGGCGCGGTTCATGATCGCCAGCAGGATGATGGTCGCGACACCGAGCACGATCGCCAGCAGCGCCGCGATGTCGCGGGTGATCGGGCTGCGCGACAGGTCGATGATGAGAGGCGCGACGGTCTGGAAGTCCGGCCCGCCGAGCACGAGGGGCGCGGTGAGGGCCCCGAGACCGATGAGGAACGTCAGCACCGTGACCGCGAAGAGCATCGGCTTCATGACCGGCAGCACGATGCGGCGCAGGATCGTCCAGGTCGAGGCGCCCATGAGCTTCGCGGCCTCGATCGACGCGTAGTCCACCTTGCCGAGCGACGAGGACAGGAACAGCATGTGGTTCGTCGTCGTCGCGAACGTCATCACGAACACGACCGCGAAGTAGCCGGAGAACCAGTCCCGGTTCATGTCCGGCCAGATGTTCACCATCAGATTCGTGATGAAGCCGAATTTCCCGTAGATGAAGTTGTAGCCGGCGGCGAGCACGATGCCGCCGTAGATCAGGGTCGTGGCGTAGCCGAGCCAGAGGAGCTTGGCGCCGCGCACCTGGAAGTACTGCGTCACCAGCACGATGAACACCCCGACGACGTTGACCGTGACGGACAGCGTGATCGCGAGGAGGAAGCTGTTGCCGAGCGTCTTCAGCGCGCGCTCGCTGCCGAGCAGCTTCTCGACGGCGCGGATGCTGAACTGGCCGTCCGGGAAGAAGGTCGCGGCGAGCAGCTCGGCGTTCGGCAGCACGAGGAAGGCGGCGGCGAACCAGACCACGACGATGCCGGTCACCCAGGCGAGCGGCGAGCGGAGCATCGCGCGCACGCTGCCGGGCCGTCCGCGGCGCAGGCGGGGCTTCGTCGCGGTGCCCGCCTCGGCGGCCTCGGTGGTCAGGGCGCCGGGGGCGTCGGTCATGGCCGCGGACGGCGGCGGCACCGGGCGGGAGTCGTTCTGCGGAGCGCTCATGTCACGCCGCCGGGTACTGCAGAATCCACCGCGGGTCGACGTCGATGCGCACGGCGTCGCCGACGTCCCACCGGTGCGCGCTCGCTGCGGCCGGCACGCTCACCCGGAGCGTCCCGTCGGCCGCCGACACCGTGTAGACGCTGTGGCTGCCGTGGTACGTGCGCTCCGCGACGGTGCCGTCGAGCGACGCCGTGCCTCCGGCGGCGGCCGCGGACGGCGACGCGAGGTGCAGCTTCTCCGGCCGCACGTAGCTCTCGGCCGTGGCGTCGAGGCCGGCACCGATCGCGATGAGCTGCGCGGGGCTGAGCCGGTTGTTCTCGCCGATGAACCGGCAGACGAAGGGTGTCGCGCTGCGGTCGTAGATCTCCTCCGGCGTGCCCACCTGCTGCAGCGTCCCGGCGTCGAGCACCGCGATGCGGTCGCTGAGGGTGAGCGCCTCCTCCTGATCGTGGGTGACGTACACGGTGGTCACGCCGACCTCGTGCTGCAGCTCCTTGAGCTGTTCGCGCAGCTGCACGCGAAGCTTGGCGTCGAGGTTCGACAGCGGCTCGTCCAGGAGCAGGATGCTGGGGGTGAGCGCGAGCGCCCGGGCGATGGCGACGCGCTGCTGCTGGCCGCCGGACAGCTCCGCCACGTTCTTCTCGAGCTGCGACGCGGCGAGCCCGGTGCGGTCGGCGACCTCGTCCACGCGCCGCCGCTGCTCGGCCTTCGACACCTTCTGCACCGAGAGGCCGAACGCGATGTTCTCCCGCACGTTCATGCTCGGGAACAGCGCGTAGTTCTGGAACACCATGCCCACGCCGCGCTTCTCGCTCGGCACGCGGGTCACGTCGCGACCCGCGATGTGGATGCGGCCGCCGGTCGGCTCGATGAACCCCGCGAGCGTGCGCAGGGCGGTGGTCTTGCCGCATCCGGACGGACCCAGGAGGGTGAAGAACTCACCCTCCTGGATCTCCAGATCGAGGTGCGAGACCGCACGGTGGTCGCCGAACACGACCTCGACGTCGTCGAAACGGATCATCGTCTTCTCTCTCTGCCGGTGCGGGACTGCGCGGGTCAGCCGATGTACTCGAGCGTGACCTTCTCGACCCAGGCGCCGAGGTTCTCGCTCACGAAACCGAAGTCGATGTCCTGACGGTCGAGCGTGCCCATGAGCTCGACGACCTCGGGGTTGGCCTTCTCGACCGCGCCCTCGTTCACCGGCATGGCGTTGAACTCCGCGGCGAACTCGCCCTGCACTTCGGCGCTGCCGAACCAGTCGATGAACTCCTGTGCCTTGTCCTCGTTGTCCGTGCCGTTGATCTGTGCGATCTGCTCGGTCACGTAGGGGACGCCGTACTCGGGCACGATCATCCCGGTGCTGGTGCCGTACTCCTCGTCGCGGGCGGAGATGCCGCTCGACGGCAGCACGCCGTAGTCCACCTCGTCGCGGGTGATGCGGGCGTAGAGGTCGGTGCCCTCCACGGCGGGGGAGCCGTTGGCGTAGTACGACTTCACCAGGTCCCAGCCCTCGTCGCTCACGCCGAGGTCGCCGTCCTCGTCGAGGTGACGGGTGAGCATGCTGGCGAGCACGAGCTGCGGGGTCGCCTGGCCGAGCGCGGGGTTGACCTCGTAGCGGCCGGCGAACGCCTCGTCGGTGTACAGGTCGTCGGGGTCGGTGGGCGCGTCGCTGATGCGGTTCTCGTCGTAGACCGTGACGATCGCCTGCTCCACGAGCGGCCAGAACGCGCCGTCCTTCGGGTCGCCGGCGTCCGCGGGCACCTCACCGCTCCAGCTCGGCTCGTAGGCCGTGATGGCCTCTTCGGTCTTGAGCTGCTCGAAGAACATGTTGTTCAGGCCGAAGACCACGTCGCCGACGGGGTTGTTCTTCTCCGCGATGATGCGGTTCGTCAGGTCGGCGCCGCCGAGACCCACGATCTCGATGTCGATGCCCGCGTCCGCCGCCTTCTCGGTGATCCACTCACCGCGGCCGTCGCTGTTGGAGTTCGTGTAGACGATGAGGGTGTCCCCGGAGCCGCCGTCGCTGCCGCCCGCGTCTCCGTCGCCGCCCGCCGTGCATCCGGTGAGCGCGATCGCCGCCGCGGCCGTCAATCCGATGAGCGCCCAGCGCCTCTGCTGCCTGTCGGCCATGTTCGTCCCTTTCTCGCCTTCGAGGTGTGTCGATGCGACACTACCGGTTCTTGTGGTGAAGGCACAAAGATTGTCTGGTTTCGTGAGCGCGGTCGCGCGTCCGCACTCAAGATAGGCGCGCGGCGTGAACGTGAGGATGCGATGAGGTGAACGGGTGGGGGCCTGCGTCGGACCTGGGACGAGGTGCCCTGTCGGCCGGGGCGAAATGCCGGCATCCATTAGAACAAAGCTTCGAAATTCGGGCGCTTCGGAGATAAAATGAAGCATGTCGAAAATGTCTGGGTTGCGCGAGGCGATGGAGCGTCTCGACCAGGCGTGGGACTCTGCGGGTGATGCGCCTGAGCTCTCCCGCACGCAGCTCGTCGACGTCGCCGACGCGATCGGACTCCTGCGGCGCCGACTCGATGCACTGCACGTCGACGTGGCGGCCGGCATCGCCCGGGAGTCGCGCGCCGAGCTCGGTGCCGACAGCCTGGCGAAGCAACGCGGGTACCGTACGGCGGCGAATCTCATCGCCGCGATGACAGGCATCTCGACGGGCGAGGCGCAGCGTCTGGTGAAGGTGGGAGAGGCGACCGCCCCGCGAAGCGATCTGCTCGGCGCGCCGCTGCCCGCGCGGTACCCGCTCCTCCGGGAAGCGCTCGCGTCGGGTGCCCTCGGAGCGCCGGCGGCTGCACTCCTCGTCGCCCTGCTGGACCGGTGTCGCGTGGCTGCGGGAGCGGAACGCATCGCGGAGGCGGAGCGCGTGCTGGCCGCCACAGCCGAGGGGCTCGAGCTCGATGCGGTGCGCAAACTCGTCCTCCGCGCCGAAGCGTGGCTCGACCCCGACGGCGTGGCGCCGCGGGCGGAGGAGCAGCGCGCTCGGCGCGGACTGCGCATCTTCGAACGGGACGGCATGGTGCACCTGCACGCGCAGCTCGATGCCGAGACCGCGGCGCCGGTCGTCACCGCGATCCGCGGGCACGTGTCCGCCGTGTTCGCCGCGCGCCTCGATGCCCCTGACGCCGAGTCGCCGGACGCCGACCGGCGCTCGGTCGCGATGATCCAGGCCGATGCGCTGGCCCTCTTCTGCGGGCATGTGCTCGGGTGCGACGGTGATCGGGTGCCGCTCGCGGGGGCGACGGTGGTCGTGCGCGTGTCCCTCGACGATCTCCAGGCCGGCACCGGGTCGGCGACGATCGACGGGCTCGACCAGGTGATCGACATCGGCGCCGCGCGGCGGATGGCGGCCAGCGGCGGCGTCATCCCCTGCGTCCTCGGCGGGGCGAGCGAAGTGCTCGACTGGGGTCGCGAGAAGCGCCTCTTCACACGAGCCCAACGCCTGGCGCTCGCCGAGCGGGATGGCGGGTGCGCCATGTGCGGGCTCCCGCCGGGGATGACGAAGGCTCATCACCTCCGCTGGTGGCAGCGCGACCGAGGTCCGACCGATCTCTCGAACGGGATCCTGCTCTGCGAGACCTGTCACCACCGTATCCATGACAACGGGTGGGAGATCGTCATCGAGGGTTCCGGTGTGAGCGGCCGGCCGTGGTTTCTTCCGCCGCGGTGGGTCGACCCGGAGCGCACGCCGCGGCTGGGCGGACGGGCACGCTTCGATGTCGCGGCCTGAGTGCGGTGCGCAGGCACGCGAGTTCGGGCGCGGGGCGTTGTGGGGCTGTCAGCGGCGGAGGCGGGAGCGCACGCGTCGCGCGGTGCGTGCCAGGGCGTCACGCCAGGCGCCTCCGGGCCATTCCCGGTGCAGGCGCAGGCTGCCGTCGTCGTTCCGCACGAGTTCGACCCGCCGGCCCGCGAGAAGGGGCGAGCGGCCGAGGTGTGCGACCACGTCCGGGGCGGCCGTCAGTGGCGCCGTGAACACCCAGCCGGCCACGCGGACCGCGACCGACAGATCGGCGTCGCGCGCACCGTCCTCGCGGAACACCTTCATGGGGTCCACGGCGACGGGAACCGCGTCGAGGCGCTTCGGTCGGCGCCCGCCGACCTTGCGCTCCGAACCCGCGGTGGACTCCGCGGCCTGGCCCGGCTCCGGGGTGTCCTGCGCGACCACGTCGACCCGGTCGGCACGGCGCTCCTTGCGGGCGTTCAGCAGGCCCGAGGGAAGGTCCTCCGTCGTCGACAGCGGGAGGGACAGCAGATGATCCGCCGAGCCGACCGTCTCGAACACGAAGGCCTCTTCGCCGTTCCGACGCACGCGGACGCGCACGGTCAGCTGCAGCCCTCCCCGCGACCAGCGCGCCGAGGTCACGGCGGCGGTGCAGGTCGTCTCGGCCTCGAAGGCGGCGAGTGCGAGCAGGTCGTCGCGGCGATCGGCGCGCAGCAGAGCGGCCCGGATGCGCTGCGGGAACGACAGCCCGGCATCCACGCCGGGTCCGAAACGACGCTGCGTGAGCGGCACGACCACGTCCAGCAGACGGTCGCGGTACTCCGCCGGGTACTTCACCATCCGTCGCCCGGCGATCCTGTTGAGGATCTTGCCGCGGAACCAGTGGCGCAGCAGCCGATCCCGCACCTTCCCCGGTTCGGTGTTCGCCTCGACCACGTCGAGCACGGTCTCCAGATGCGGGAAGTACGACTCCGGCTCGATGCGAGCCGAGCTCGCGCTCCCCGGCTCCTTCACCCACGCATAGCAGGGCTCGCTCGCGAGCACCGAGATCGTGTCAGCGGCGAAGTACGCCTGCATCACGAAGAGATGGTCTTCGAGCCGCACCTTCCCGTCGGGGAAGCGGATGCCGTTCTCCCGCAGGAAGGCCGTCCGGAACATCTTGTGCGGCGTCAGCATCTCCAGGATCGGGTCCTCCCCGAGGGCGGCATGCGGGATGTCGCGCTGGAAGATCTTCGCGGGCAGCTTCCGTCCGACGCCCACCTCCTTGCCGACCACGACATCGGAGCCGTTCTCGTCCGCGTAGTCGCACAGCCGCTCCAGCGCCCGCGGGTAGAGCCGGTCGTCCTGATCGACGAACTGCACGTACGTCCCTCTGGCCTCTTCGACACCCCGGTTGCGCGGAGTGCCCGGCCACCCGGAGTGCGGCAGCGACAGCACACGCACGTGCGGACGGTCCTTCGCGATGCTCTCGAGCCGCGCGGCCGTCTCCTCGCCGGAGCCGTCGTCGCAGAGCAGGACCTCGAAGGACCCCGCGGGCAGCGTCTGCGCGTCGAGCGAGGCGATGAGGTCGTCGAACGACGCCTTCGGCCGGAACACCGGCACCACCACGCTCACCCGCACGCGGCCCCCGGCCGCCTCGTCCCCGGTCGCACTGCTCATGGACGTCATCCCCCTGTGATCGTGACCGGCCCGAATCTCCCCCGCCGGAGATTCCAGCCAACCATCCCTTCCTGTGGAGCGCGCCAGGCTCGCGGCGGTCCTGGGTGTATGCCGCCGCCGTGGAGGATCAGTGCAGGGTGAGACCGATCTCGAACGAGCGCCGCCAGGGGAGGGTCAGCTCCGCGATCCGCACGTCGTCGGCGGGCAGCATCGACTCCAGGAGGGCCGAAAGCTCCGCACGGATGACGCGCTCGGCCGTCGCGACCTGCGCATCCTCGGCCATCGGGTAGATGTCGGGGAAGAGGGAGGGACCCGCATCGGTGCGCACCACGGCCTGGTAGGCGAAATCGTCGAGCAGCCGCGTGAGCAGGGCGATCCGCGCGGCGCGCTCGTCGAAGGAGCCGGTGGCCCGGCCCACCACTCCGGCGGCGGCCACCGCGACGACGCTGCCGAGCGTGTTCCCGGCGGTGTTCCACCCGCCGAAGGCCTCCAGGCGCCCGAGCAGTCCGGCCTCCGCCAGCGCGCGTACGAGCGCCTCGTCCGCGCCGTTCGGGTAGCGCACGTCGGCCAGGGCCACATGCTCCCCCGCCTCCAGACGCTCCCGCACGAGTGCGACCGTCCCCGCGACGGCCTCGACGTCGACGACCTCCGGCCGCCCGCGGAACATGTCGTGCCGGTCGGGGTCCGGGGCGTGCAGCACGAGGGTGACGTCGCCTCCCGCGGCGACCTCCTCGGCACCGGCTGCGCGGATCTGCCGGCTCGCCGAGGCCGCGAGCGACATGTTCTCGTACGGCGGGACGCGCTCCATGCCGGCGGCGTCCGCGCAGGCCACCGAGAACGAGGCGGTCACCCCGGCGTTCGCCGCGAGGGCCCGGGCGACGAGCGCGGCCCCGACCTCGTCGGCCCCCGGGTACATCAGCACGCGCCGGCCCGACGGCAGCATCCGCATCCAGTGCCGGAGCCAGACCTGCTCCGCGCTTCCCGCCGCGAAGGGGGCGGTGTCGTCGGCGGTGATCGCCAGGAAGTCGAGGGTCTCGTCCTCCACGAGGCCGAGCGTGGAGAGGTTCACGATGTGATTGCGCAGCCGCCGAGACGAGTAATCGGAGACGACCGCGGCGGGCACCGGAGTCAGCTCGTCGAGCGGCAGCACCTCGGTCTCGCCGAGCAGCCGGTGCGCGTCGCCGCCGAGCGCGTGGATCTCCTTGCCGTGCTCCGTCCAGTAGGTCGGCTCCTCGGCCGCGGAGTAGGAGTTGCTCGCCCTGGTCACCAGCGACACCGCCGAGATCGGCAGGTCGGGCCGCATCCGCCGCACCTCGCGCAGCACGTCCAGGCGCGCCAGCACGTCGCGAGTGGTGTCATGACTCGTGCGACTCGCGATGAGGCCCCCGTAGAGCAGCATGTCCACCGACACCACCAGGTGCACGGTGGCCGGATCCGCGGCACGCTCGCGCAGCCAGGCGCCCAGCCCGTCGGCGTCGCCCGCGGTCCGGTAGGAGGGGAGGATCTCGGCGGGCGGAACGTCGAGGGTCACGCCCGCGACGGCCGCGACGTCTCCCGGGAGCTTGACGTTCACCGGGCGGTCGTCGAGGGGCAGCAGCGCGATGCGCGGGCGGAGGATCGGGTCGGACACGAGGAGCCTTTCGTCGGTGAAGGGGGTCGCAGATCGGGGATCAGGGGCGGGCGATGGAGACGAGATACGAGTAGCGGTCGCCGCGGTACACCGACTCGGCGTACTCGATCGGGCGGCTGCGGGCGTCGTAGGTCGTGCGCTTCACGAGGAAGGCGGGCGAGAACGGCGGCGTCTGCAGCGCGGCCGCCTGCTCCTCGTCGAGGACGACCGCGTGGATCTCCTGGTCGGCGCGCACGGCGGTGATGCCGAAACGGGTGCGCAGGTCGTCGTAGAGCGAGTCGCCCTCGATGCCGTCCTCCAGGCCCGGCACCGCGTCGGCCGCGATCGAGCACACCTCCAGGCAGATCGGGATGTCGTCGGCGGTGCGCACCCGGCGGATCCGGACGACGGGCGACTGCGGGCTGAGGTTCAAGGCGTACCCTGCGGTCTGCCCGGCTGCCGCGGTGCCCACGTCGACGGAGAGGGAGCCGGGTCGCATGTTGCGGGCGAGCATGTCCTCCGAGAACGAGGTCAGCTCGAACGCCTTGCTGATCCGCGAGGCGCTCACGAAGGTGCCCGCTCCCTGCAGCCGGTACACGAGGCCGTCCCGTTCGAGCTCGTCGAGGGCGCGACGCACCGTCTGCCGGTTCACCTCGAGCGACTCCGCGAGTTCGCGCTCCGTCGGCAGCTTCTCGTGGGGTGCGAGCCCCTGGTCGATGACCTTCTCCAGATGCCGCCGCACGCGTTCGTGCTTCGTGACGCCCTCGATCGCCGCCATGGTTCCCCCTCGTTTGGACTAACCCAATCTTGACGATCACCCGGGATTGTGTCAATGTCTCCTCTCAGCGGTTCTTAATTGGTCTATTCCAATCCTTTGCACGGTCAACGATGAGCGGAGAATCCCCATGCACGTGAAGCACAACATGCGCCGACGCGTCCTGGTCGCCGGGGCGCTGGGCACGGCGACGATCGTCGCCCTGAGCGGCTGCGCCGGCGGCGGCGGTGACGCGGACGGCCCCACCGAGATCACGTTCTCGTACCTGTGGGGAGGCGAGGAGGCGAAGGCGCTGGAGGCGATCATCGCCGACTTCAACGCCAGTCAGGACGACATCGTCGTCACGGGCGTCTCCAGCCCCGACACCCAGAAGCAGCTCACGTCGATGTCGTCGTCGAACGGCTCCTTCGACATCTCCGACAACTTCGGCAACACCGTCGGCGCCTGGGCCTCGAAGGGCATCCTCGCGCCGCTCGACGAGGCGATCGCCGCCGAGGACATCGATGTCGACGACTTCGTCCCCAGCGCCATGGAGCAGATGACCTACGACGGCAAGATCTACTCGCTGCCGATCGCCATCCACAGCTTCCAGCTGCTCTACAACCCGCAGCTCCTGGAGGAGGCCGGGGTCACCCCGCCGACCACGATGGACGAGCTCGCCGCCGCCATCCCGAAGCTCACCAAGAAGGATGCGTCGGGCAAGATCACGCAGCTCGGACTCGGCTCGGCGAACGACAGCACCACCCTCACGACCCTCGGCTACGCCTTCGGCGGGAGCTGGGACGGCGAGGACGGCCCGACCCCCGCGGAAGACGGCAACCTCGAGGCCCTGCAGTGGTATCAGGACAACGTGATCGAGCCGGTCGGCGCCGACGCCATGGCCACGTTCGTCTCCGGACAGGGCGAGTACCTCTCTGCGCAGGACCCGTTCTTCAGCGGCCAGGTCGCCATGATCATCGACGGCGAGTGGCGGTCGGCCAGCGCCGCCAAGATCGCCCCCGACTTCGAGTGGGGCGTGACCGCGATCCCCGCCGCCTCTCCGGACCTGGAGAACAGCACGCAGGTCACCGCGAGCACCCTCTTCATCCCCGCGAACTCGAAGCACAAGGAGGAGGCGGCCACCTTCCTCGCCTACCTCGTGAGCGACGAGCCCATGGAGAAGTTCGCCGTCGCCCTCGGCAACCTCCCCGGCCGCTCCTCCCTCGCCGGCAGCGCCGCGTTCGACGAGCTGCAGGACTTCGGCGTCTGGGCGGAGGCCGCGTCGTCCCCGAACGCGAAGTCCCTGGCGAGCCGTCCGTACAGCGCCGAGTACGCGACCGACCTCGCGACCGCGTTCGACGAGGTCGTGCGACTGACCGCCACCCCGGAGGAGGCGATCGCGACCGTCGAGGAGCGCATGGCCTCCTACGCCTCGAAGTGAGCCGGTCCTCGTGACCACGGCAACAGCACCCCGGGTCCGGCAGGAGAACGCTCCTGCCGGACCCGGCGCTCCCGTCCGGCGGCGCCGCAGCCGCCGGACCACGCTGATCGGCCTGGCTTTCGCGTCGCCGTTCATCGTCGGCTTCCTGTTCCTGTTCGCCTATCCGATCGCGGCGTCGGCGTACTACAGCTTCACCGACTTCAATCTGTTCCAGGCGCCGGAGTGGGTGGGGCTGGACAACTACACCCAGATGTTCGCCGACGGGGTGTTCTGGAAGTCGCTCGCCAACACGGCCGTGCTCACCGTGTTCGGCGTGCCGCTCGCGATCGGCATCGCGCTCGCCGGCGCGCACCTGCTGAACACACCCGTGCGGGGCCAGCCGCTCTACCGCGCGCTCGTCTACCTGCCCTCGATCGTGCCGGTCGTCGTCGGCGGCTACCTGTGGCGCTGGCTGCTGAACGCCCAGTACGGCTTCATCAACCACTTCCTGTCGTGGTTCGGCATCGAGGGGCCGGCCTGGCTGCAGCAGCCGGAGTGGACGAAGCCCGCCATCATCCTCATGTCGCTGTGGACCGTCGGCGGCACCATGATCATCTACCTCGCCGCCCTGCAGGAGGTGCCGAAGGAGTTGTACGAGGCGGCCGAGCTCGACGGTGCGGGGGCGTGGCGCCGCTTCACGAACGTCACCTGGCCCACGGTCTCCCCGGTCACCCTGTTCCAGGTGATCGTGAGCATCATCGGGTTCCTGCAGATCTTCACGCAGCCCTACATCCTGTCCCAGGAGCGCCTCAACCAGGCGGGCTCGGGGCCGGGGCAGTCGATGCTCTCCTACGCGATGTACCTGTACCAGAACGCGTTCGTGTTCCTGAAGATGGGCTACGCCTCCGCCATGGCGTGGACGCTGTTCATCATCACGCTCGCCGTGAGCCTCGTCGTGCTCGCGACCTCGAGGAAGTGGGTCCACGATGGTGCACGCTGACATCTCCGCACCGGTGCGCCGGCCCCGGCGCACCCGGCGCACGCTCCGCCGCGTCCGGCAGCAGATCGCGGTGACGCTGCTCGCGCTGCTGTTCCTGTTCCCGCTGCTGGTGATGCTGTCGACCGCGTTCAAGACACCAGGCGACGTCTTCTCCTCCCCGCCCACCCTGCTGCCCGCCGAGTGGACGACGGCCAACTTCGCCGAGGCGTTCGCGCAGATCCCGGTGTGGCGTTACCTCGCCAACACGCTCTTCGTCTCGGGCATGAGCATCCTCGGCACGGTCATCTCGTGCCCCCTCGTCGCCTACGCGCTGGCGAAGGTGAAGTGGCGCGGTGCCCGGCCGCTCCTGATCCTCGTGCTCGCCACGATGATGCTGCCGCCGCAGGTCACGCTGATCCCGCTGTTCCTCGTGTGGAACGGGCTGGAGGCGACGAACACCTATCTCCCGCTCATCGTCCCCGCGTTCCTGGGCACGCCGTTCTTCATCTTCATGATCCGGCAGTTCCTCCTCGCGGTGCCGGACGAGCTCATCGAGGCCGCCCGTCTGGACGGTGCCTCCGAGTTCCGCACCTACGCGACGATCGTCCTGCCCCTGGCGCGTCCGGCCATCGTGACCGCCGCGATCTTCCAGTTCGTCTGGGCGTGGACCGACTTCCTCAATCCCCTCATCTACCTCAACGACCAGTCGACGTACACGCTGTCCATCGGTCTGTACGCCTTCTTCGGGGAGAACGACGTGGCCTGGGGGCCGCTCATGGCCGCGTGCGTGATGTTCACGCTCCCGGCCGTGGCGATCTTCCTCCTCGGCCAGAAGTTCTTCATCGGCGGTGCCAGTGCAGGAGCCCTCAAGTGACCCATGAATCCCTCGCCCTCCTCCGCGGCCGGCTCGTCGCCTCGGTCCAGGCCTCCGCAGGAGCCCCCGCGAGAGACACCCACGTCATCGGCGCGCTCGCCGAGTCGGCGCTTCTCGGCGGCGCGAGTGGCCTGCGGCTCAACGGGCCGGAGGACATCCGTCGGGTGCGACCGGTGACCGATGCGCCGATCATCGGGCTCCACAAGGTCTGGAACGGCGTCCGCAACGTCATCACCCCGAAACGCGCGCTCGCCGCGGGGCTGGCGGAGGCCGGTGCCGACATCATCGCGGTGGACGCCACGACGGAGCAGCTCGGCACGGACTTCCGGCTCATCGGGGAGATCGCCGCGGCGACGGGGCGGCCCGTGATGGCCGACGTGTCGACGGTCGCGGAGGGCGAGCGCGCGTGGGCGGCGGGGGCGGCGGTCGTCGGCACGACCCTGTCCGGCTACACCCCGCACTCTCCGCGACAGGACGACCCGGACCTCGACCTCGTGGCCGCGCTCGTCGCTGCGGGGATCCCGACCATCGCCGAGGGGCGCTACCAGACCCCTGCGCAGGTGCGCGCGGCCTTCGACGCCGGGGCCTTCGCGGTCGTCGTCGGCGGAGCGATCACCGATCCGATCGCCCTCACGCGTCGATTCGTCGCGGTGACGCCGGCCGCCCGGGAGCGGGTGTGATCGTCGGGGTCGACATCGGCGGCACGAAGATCGCCGTCGCGGGGTTCCGTGCGGAGCCGGGCGGGGCGCGCCGTCGCGCCACGGCCGTGCACACCCTGTCGACGCCGGCCCGGGAGGGCGGCGAGGCCATCGTGCGGGCGGTCGTCGATGCGATCGATGTGATCCGCGGCGGGGAGCCGCTCGCGGCGGTCGGCGTGGGCACCGCGGGCGTGGTCGATCAGGACGGCGGCATCACCTCCGCGACCGATGCGATCAGCGGCTGGGCGGGCTTCCCGCTGCGTGCGGCGCTCGTCCGAGCCCTCGATGCCCCGGTGGCGGTCGTCAATGACGTGCACGCGGCGGCGGTCGCGGAGGCCACGGCAGGGGCGGGTCGGGGAGCGCGTGGTCTGCTGATGGTCACGGTCGGCACCGGCATCGGGGGAGCCGTCGTCCTCCCGGACGGTCTTCGCGCGGGCGCGACAGGCACGGCGGGATCGGTCGGGCACACCGAGCTCGCCCTCCCGCCAGGACTGGCCGGTCGTCGATGCGGCTGCGGAAGGGTCGGGCACGTCGAGGCCGTGGCCTCCGGTCCGGCGCTGGAGCAGACGTACCGCGAGCGCACCGGCATGGCGCGCACATTGCGGGAGGTGGACGCGGCCGCTCGTGCCGGGGATGCGGTCGCCGAGGAGGTGATCGCGGAGGGGGCGGCGTTCCTCGGTCGCGCGCTCGCCGGGGCGCAGGCGCTCCTGGACGTCGAGGTCGTCGCCGTCGGCGGCGGCGTGGCGGCCATCGGGGAGCGGTATCTCGCCGAGGTCGCCCGCGCCTACCGCGCGGCGGCGATGCCGGGGCCGTCGACAGCCCGGGTGCGATCGGCGGAGCTCGGGGTCGATGCGACCGTCACCGGGGCCGCGGTGCTGGCGCCGGCCTGAGTCCGGATTCCCACCCCGCATTCAGCGTTAACGATATATCGTTGAGTATCGTTCACGACTGGGAGGTCATCATGAACAACGCATTCCCCTCCACCCCGTTCGGCGGCAGCGGCAACGGCAGTAACGGCGGCGACTTCGCCGGCGGCCTCGGCAACCTCTTCGGGGGCTCGCAGGGTCCGGCCGGAGCGCTGTTCGAGGCGATGGACCAGCTCCGCAAGTCGTTCGAGTCGCGTCCCTCCGGCGGGTCGCGCATGGCCCGCGGGGATGTGCGCGCCGCCGTCCTCTCGCTCCTCACCGAGCGACCGATGCATGGCTACCAGATCATCAACGAGATCGCCGAGCGCAGCGGCGGCACCTGGAAGCCGAGCGCAGGTTCCGTCTACCCGACGCTCCAGCTCCTCGCCGACGAGGGTCTGATCGAGGCCGAGGAGCAGAACGGTCGCAAGACCTACGCCCTCACGGAGGCCGGCCGGGCCGTCGCCGCGGAGAGCACCGAGACCCCGCCGTGGGTGCCGTCCTCCGACAAGGACCACAGCCGTGACGCCCGGTACAGCGCTCTGCCCAAGGCCGGGGTCGACCTCGCCGCCGCGGCCGCACAGGTCGGGCGCAGCGGCTCCGCGGAGCAGGTGCAGCAGGCCATCGAGGTGCTCGACGAGGCCCGCCGTAGGCTGTACACGATCCTCGCCCAGGACTGACCGCGTCGTGCGGCGTCCGGTGCGGAACGGCGGAAGGATGACGCGATGACGGCAGCGGCGGCACAGGGTCCTCACCGAGCCCGGTACCGCCGCATCCTGTCGTTCGCGAGCCGTGAGTTCCTGAAGATCTGGTGGTTCGAGCTCGTCCTTCCGCGGTTCGGGCTGTCTTCCGTCGCGGAGCGCACGCGCGCCCGCCGCATGCAGCGGTTCGCGCGGCGGTTCCACACGCTCGCGGTCGAACTCGGCGGCCTCATGATCAAGGTCGGGCAGTTCATGTCCTCGCGCCTCGATGTGCTCCCGCCCGAGATCACGGCCGAGCTGGAGGGGCTGCAGGACGAGGTCCCCGCCGTGCCCACTCCGCAGATCCGGGCGCTCGCGGAGGCCGAGCTGGGCATGCCGCTCGAGCGGGTGTACACCTGGTTCGACGACACCCCCGTCGCGGCCGCGTCCCTCGGCCAGGTGCACCGTGCCCGCCTCTCGGCGCTCGACGCGGAGGACACCGGGCTCGACGAGGTGGTGGTCAAGGTGCAGCGCCCGGGCATCGACGAGATCGTCGCCGTCGACCTCGCCGCCCTCCGCCGGGTCGCGCGGTGGCTCACCCGGGTCCGGATCGTCGCCGACCGCGTGGACGCCCCCGCCCTCGTGGAGGAGTTCGCCGTCACGAGCATGGAGGAGATCGACTACCTCCACGAGGCCCGCAGCGCCGAGCGGTTCCGCGAGAACTTCGCCGACGACCCGCGCGTCGCCGCTCCGGAGATCGTCTGGGAGCGCACGACCCGCCGGGTGCTCACGCTGTCCGACGTGACGGCGATCAAGATCAACGACACCGCGGCGCTCCGGGCGGCAGGCATCGACCCCTCCGCTGTCGCCGACGCTTTCGCCGAGGTCATGTTCGACCAGGTGTTCACGCACCGGTTCGTGCACGCCGACCCCCACCCCGGCAACATCTTCGTCACGCCGGTCCCTTCGACGGGCTCAGGGACCCAGGGGGGCTCAGGGACTCAAGGGGGCTTCCGGCTGACGTTCATCGACTTCGGCATGATGGCCGAGGTCTCCGACAATCTCCGGCAGGGACTGCGGACCCTCCTCATCGCGGTGACAGCGCGGGACAGTCGCGGCCTCGTCCGCGCCGCGAAGGAGATCGGCGTGCTGCTCCCCACGGCCGACACGGGCGAGCTGGAGCGGGCGCTGACCGCCCTCTTCGCGCGCTTCGGCGGGATGGGGTTCGCGGAGCTGAGCCGGGTGGACCCGCGGGAGTTCACCGACTTCGCCGAGGAGTTCGGCGACATGGTGCGGCGGCTTCCGCTGCAGCTCCCCGAGGACATGCTGCTCCTCATCCGGGCCGTGTCCCTCACGTCCGGCATGTGCAGCGGCCTCGATCCCGCGTTCAACGTGTGGGACGCGGCCGAGCCGTATGCCGCGCGGCTGCTCCGCGACGAGTCCGGCACCCTCATGCAGGACATGGCGCAGCAGGCGATGGCGAACGCGGCCACGACCTGGCGGCTCCCGAAGCGCATCGACGACATCATCACCCGCGTCGACGACGGCAACGTCTCCTTCGACACCTCGCGTCTGGAGCGCCGCCTCGACCGGCTGGAGGGTATCGCGCGGCGGATCGCCTCCGGGGTCCTGTTCGCGGCGATGCTCATCGGCGGGGCGCTGCTCGTCGGTCCGCTCC